>CAMBQQ010000142.1 GCA_945870035.1 Rhizobium sp. Q54
GCGGATCGCCTTTCGCCGATAGTGCCGCCAGCCGATTATCCGCATCGAAAAATCCGAGCTGCCCCATCGTCAGTCTCCTAGAATCATGCCGTCAGGGCAGCAGACTCGCACGGGGCCGAGGGGCATGCTATTTTTCGAGGTGCCCTTATCCCTCCCCTGAAAGGGGAGGGTGGCCCGCCTGAGCATAGCGAAGGCGGGTCGGGTGGGGTTGTGCTTGCGACAAAGCATCTGCCTTCGCCCCACCCGGCCGCTCGCAAACGCTCGCGTCCACCCTCCCCGTAGCCGGGGAGGGATAAGAAGCAACAAACAAAAACGCCGCCCTTGAAGGACGGCGTTTTGTATTTCTGAAAATCTAAACCAGCCTAGCTGGCGGCGGCTTCCTTGGCCGGCGGCGCGGTCTTGCCGACTTTCTTGACGATCTGGCGCTTGAGCACCAGCATCTTCGGCGCCAGCTGCGCGTCCTTGGCCTTGAGCAGGAAAGCGTCGAGGCCGCCGCGGTGATCGACCGTGCGCAACGCATTGGTCGAGATGCGCGCGCGCACCGTGCGGCCGAGCGCATCGGAGGTCAGCGTCACGCTTTGCAGGTTCGGCAGGAACCGGCGCTTGGTCTTGATATTGGAGTGGCTCACCTTGTGGCCGGAGAGCGGCTTCTTACCGGTCAGATCGCAACGCCATGACATGGCAAATCCCTCGACAATCGAAATTGGCTCTCTACCCAAACCAAAACGGTTCAGCGCAGTATATGCGCCGGTTAAGTCCTGGACATAAGGGGGTAGGACGGCTGGACGTATAGAGACGAGGGTGGGAGCCGTCAAGCTCAAGGATTTTCGGCATTTTAACGCCGGTTCCCGCGTGCCCCGCGACCGGGTATCACAGATTTGGCGTATTCAACGCCGACCACACTTTATGGCGGTCTGCCGGGACCTGCCGCATGCTCTCCCAGAGGACGGAACCCACGTGCGCCAATCGCCGCAAACCCCAGATCGTGCATCGCGGCTCGTTACCGGACTGGCGTTCGCGCTTCTTGGCCTGACCGCTCTCGCCGGGTCGGCAGCCGCCCAGGGACGGCTCGAAGCCCAGTACACCATGACCTTGGCCGGGCTGCCGATCGGCAAGGGCACCTGGGTCATCGATATTTCCGACAGCCAGTATTCGGCGACCGCGAGCGGCGGCACCGTCGGCCTGCTGCGCGCCTTCACCGGCGGCGAAGGCAAAACCGCCTCGCGGGGCACCTTGCAGGGCGGCCGGCCGCTCGTGTCCACCTATGCGGCGACCATCAAATCGAGCAAGAAAACCGACGAAATCCGCCTCACCGTCAATAAGGGCACGGTTAAGGATCTCAAGCTCGATCCGCCGCGCGACGCCGATGCCGAGCGTGTCCCGGTCACCGAGAATGACCGGCAAGGCGTGCTCGACCCGATGATCGCCTCGATTGTTCGCTCGCCGGGAACCGGCAATCCGCTGGCGCCGGAAGCCTGCCAGCGCACCCTGCCGGTGTTCGACGGCAAGCTGCGCTACGACCTCCAACTCGCCTTCAAGCGCATGGACCGGGTCAAGGCCGGTAAGGGTTACGAGGGGCCGGTAATGGTCTGCGCGGTCTATTTCACGCCGGTCGCCGGCCATATTCCGTCGCGGGCGGCGATCAAATACATGGCCAAGCTGCGTGATATCGAAGTCTGGCTGGCGCCGATCGCCGGCACGCGAGTTCTGGTGCCATTCCGCGCGGCGGGGCCAACGCCGGTCGGCCAGGCCGTGCTCGAGGCTACCGAATTCGTGTCGGTGGCCGTGCCGGTTAAGGACGCGGCGAAAACGCCGCAAAAGATGCCGGTGCGGGCGATCTCAGTCGAGCCGAAATCGCAATAGCGCCGCTGACTCGGTCCTTGACTCATTCGCACATTGCGAATCCGGCGCGGCGTTAATACTTGAGGGCCGAAAAGCTCAATGAATCCGAACGCCGCTACCCGATATGGTGGCAGGGTGCGCCAAGGTATCCAGATATCGCCGTGAACGAACCCGCATGGCCGTCGAGTCAGCGATTCGGGCGCGGTTCGTTCCAGACTCGTTCCAAAGCTTAAGCGCGCGCCGGTCGGGCGTCGCATTCTGGGACAGGCGAGCAGGCATCCGAGCCGACGCTTGCGACACAATTTGGAACAGCGCCGCGGCGTTCGTTAATGTTTGAGCGGAATTTTCGGCAATTCCGTTTTGCTGCTCACCACGATCTAGTAGGGCCTGCCGATCCTCTCGCCAGATGTGGCCGTGAACGAATGCATACAGGCGCCCGATCAGCGATTCGGGCGCGGTTCGTTCCAGCCCCGTTCCAAAGATTAACCGAAGGCATTTTCCGAACTCAGTGTGATAGAGGAAGCGCGCGCTTTGTCCGGCCACCGGACAGAGCCGACTTACGTGGACGCCTTATGGCCATTTCGTTTTCTTCCATTCCCAACCGAAACCAGAAGCAGCGCGGCGCCGGCGTCACAGCTGTATTGGGTCCGACCAATACCGGTAAGACGCATCTGGCCATTGAGCGCATGCTGGCGCATTCGTCCGGCATGATCGGCCTGCCGCTGCGCCTCCTGGCGCGCGAGGTTTACAACAAAATTGTTGCCCGCGTTGGCGCCGACGCCGTCGCGCTGATCACCGGCGAAGAAAAGATCAAGCCGCCGCATGCGCGCTACTGGGTCTCGACCGTCGAGGCGATGCCGCGCGATCTGGACGTCTCGTTCCTCGCCGTCGACGAAATCCAGTTAGGGGCCGATTTCGAGCGCGGTCATGTCTTCACCGACCGCATGCTCAACTTGCGCGCCCGCGACGAAACCCTGATCCTCGGCGCCGCCACGATCCGGCCGATGGTCGAGAAACTCTTGCCCGGCGCCAACATCGTCAGCCGGCCGCGGCTGTCGACCCTGGTCTATTCCGGCGCGAAAAAGATCACCCGGCTGCCGTCGCGCTCGGCCATTGTCGCGTTCTCGGCGGCCGAGGTTTACGCCATCGCCGAACTGATCCGCCGCCAGCGCGGCGGCGCCGCCGTGGTTCTCGGCGCGCTCAGCCCGCGCACCCGCAACGCCCAGGTGGAGATGTATCAGAACGGCGATGTGGATTATCTCGTCGCAACCGACGCCATCGGCATGGGTCTCAATCTCGATGTTGACCATGTCGCATTTGCCTCTGACCGCAAATTCGACGGCTATCAATTCCGCAAGCTCAACCCGGCCGAACTCGGCCAGATCGCGGGACGCGCCGGCAGGGCCACCCGCGACGGCACTTTCGGCACCACCGGCCGCTGCGATCCGTTTGAGCACGAACTGGTGCAGGCGCTGGAAAGTCACGCTTTCGAGCCGATCCGGCTGCTGCAATGGCGCAACAGCAAACTCGATTTCGCCTCGATCGGCGCGCTTCAGGCGTCGCTGTCGATGTCGCCGAACGAACCAGGATTGACGCGCGCGCCGACGGCCGAGGACATTCTGGTGCTCGAACATGCCGCGCGCGACGAGGATGTGCGCGATCTGGCGCGCAGCCCGGACACCATCGAGCGTTTGTGGGACGCCTGCCAGGTTCCGGACTATCGCAAGATCGCGCCGGCGACCCATGCCGAATTAGCGGTCACCCTCTATGGTTTCTTGATGCGAGAGGGTAACATCCCTACAGATTGGTTCGCCCGTCAGCTCGCTCAGGCCGACCGGACCGACGGCGACATCGACACACTCTCAAACCGGATCGCTCATGTCAGGACCTGGACTTATGTTGCCAATCGCCCGGACTGGCTCGCCGACCCGGAACATTGGCAGGGTGTCACCCGCGCAATCGAGGACAAATTGTCCGATGCGCTGCACGAGCGGTTGGCCGAACGCTTCGTGGACCGCCGTACCAGCGTTTTGATGCGGCGGCTGCGAGAGAACACGATGCTTGAAACTGAAATCGGAAAAACTGGCGAAGTCACCGTGGAGGGTCATGTTATCGGCCGTCTCGATGGATTCATGTTTGCCCCCGACGCCTCCGCCGCCGGCTCCGAAGCCAAGGCTTTGAATTCCGCCGCGCAGAAAGTTCTGGCGAGCGAGATCGAAGCGCGCGCGACCAAATTGTCGCAGGCCTCGAACGAGCAGATCGTGCTGGCCAATGACGGCGCGCTGCGCTGGACCGGCGATCTGGTCGGCAAGCTTGTTGCCGGCGATGACACGCTGCGGCCGCGCGTACGTATATTGGCCGATGAACATCTCACCGGCCCGGCCCGTGAACTGGTGCAGACGAGGCTCGACCTCTGGCTCAAGAGCCAGATCGAGAAGCTGCTCGCGCCGTTGTTTTCGCTCACCGTCGCCGACGACATCACCGGCATGGCGCGCGGCATTGCCTTCCAGCTTGTCGAAGCGCTTGGCGTTTTGGAACGGCAGAAGGTCGCGGAAGAGGTCAAGGGTCTCGACCAGCCGTCGCGCGCGACGTTGCGGGAATACGGCGTGCGCTTCGGCGCCTATCACATCTATTTGCCGATCCTGTTGAAGCCGGCGCCGCGCGCTTTGGCGACGCAGCTCTGGGCGCTCAAGCATGAAGCCCCCGACGCCAAGGGCGTCACCGAGTTGCTGCATCTCGCCGCCTCCGGCCGAACCTCAATTCCGATCGACAAGGAAACGCCGAAGGCGCTGTACCGCACCGCCGGTTATCGCGTGTGCGGCGAGCGCGCGGTGCGCGTCGATATTCTCGAGCGGCTTGCCGATCTCATCCGCCCGGCTTTGTCCTGGCGTGAAACCGCGACGACACCGAAGCCGGATGGCGCCTTCGACGGCCGCAGTTTCACCGTCACCGGCGCGATGACGTCGCTGACCGGCGCGTCCGGCGAGGACTTCGCCTCGATCCTGCGCTCGCTCGGTTACCGCATGGACCGCAAGCCCAAGCCGGTGGAGAAGCCGGCAGAGGCGAAGCCTGCGGATGCCGCGACGACTGAAGTGACGCCGGTCGAAGCCGGCGCCGCGCCGGTTGCCGCCGCGACCGAAGACGGCGCGCCGTCAGCGGGCATCGCCGTCAATGCGCCTGCGGCGGAAACCGTCGAAACACCGGCGGCTGAGACCATCGAGGCACTGGCGGTCAGCGAACCGGCGGCGACCAGTTCGCTGCTGCCTGTCGTCGAAGTTGCGCCCTCGGCGCCCGAGGTTGCTGCGCCGTCCGATACGACGATTGCCGAGGCTGCCGACGCGTCGGCGCCGCTCGCCGGCGATGGCAAGGTTGCTACTGATAGCCCGGTTGAGGCGGTAGCGACTGACGCTGAGGCCGCCAAAGAACCTGAGATGATCGAAGTCTGGCGTCCCGGCGGTCATGCCGGCGGCGAACGGCGTCCGAACAATCGCCCGCGCCGTGCGCCGCGCGGTCAGCAGCCCGCTGTTGCCGGTGCTCCGGCTGCTGTCGACGGCGCTGCCGCGCCAGCCGCTGACGGCGCACCGAAGGAAGGCCAGCCGCGCCATCAGCGCCCGGACCGCAACGAGCGCCAGCAGCGCATGGAGCGTCAGGCCAAAAGCTTCGACAAGCCGGCGGCCTCGACCCGTCCCGGCCAGCCGGCGGCGCATCCGGCTTCCCGACCGGCCTTCAACAAGCCGGGCCAGCCCGGCGGGCGGCCCGGCGGGCGCGGCGACTTCGGCGGCCGTCCGCGCCGCGACAAGGGCGATCAGGTCGAGCGTGCCGAGCGCGAGCAGTATTACGCCAAGCCGCATGGTTCGGGCTCGCCTTCGCGCGACAAGGCGCCGGATCCGAATTCGCCCTTTGCCAAACTGGCCGCGCTCAAGCAGCAGCTTGAAGGCAACAAAGAGTAACGCGCCCGAAATGCCGGCACGCATGTGTCATGCCTGAAGGCCGCCAGCGCATCGACAAATGGCTGTGGCATGCGCGTGTGGTCCGGACGCGGACTGATGCTGCGTCGCTTGTGAGTTCCGGACACGTTCGCCTCAATGGCCAGCGCTGCAGGACACCGGGCCACGCACTGCGCCTCGGCGATGTCGTGACCGTCGCGCTCGACCGCCGGGTGCGGGTGGTCGAGGTCACCGGCTTCTGCGAGCGACGTGGCGGCGCGCCCGAGGCTGCCACGACCTACAGCGACCTTTCAATCCAGCCCTCGAAAATCTGATCCAGATCATTGGCAAAGCGGCTGGTTGCGGCCACCTTAGGTTTTAAGATAGGCAGCGCCTGCTGAGTGCACGTCCGGAGCCTCGAATGACCTATATCGTCAATGAAAGCTGCATTAAGTGCAAATACATGGATTGCGTCGAGGTGTGTCCGGTGGACTGCTTCTACGAAGGCGAGAATATGCTCGTCATCCATCCGGACGAATGTATCGACTGCGGCGTCTGCGAGCCGGAATGTCCGGCCGAGGCAATCAAGCCGGACACCGAGCCGGGCCTGGAAAAGTGGCTGGAGATCAACGCCGAGTACGCCAAGACCTGGCCGAATATCACGGTCAAGCGCGAGCCGCCGCCCGACGCCAAGGAGTGGGACGGCGTTCCGGACAAGTTCGCCAAGTTCTTTTCGTCGAACCCGGGCGAGGGCGACTAAACCGCTCTGCCTGATGGCAGGGCGCGCGTCCCATAACGGACAAATAAATATTGCCTAATTTTGCGGCGCGGCGTTAACCGAATTAACGAATTGCCGGTTTGTAACGGCTGAATTGCGCATTTGTAACGTCATAAGGCTTTGATTTTGGCCAAAAATGTGCTATATCTTGTCAAATCCGATGAAGATGAAAGATACCGCTAACGGATGCGCTCCCACGGCTGAAAACGGGCTTAGGAGCCTTATTTTTGCGGTCGCTTCCCCAAGGTGTTCATCAGAGGGCGTGCGTTCCACGCGTTGAGCAGTGGCAGTAAAATCGCGTCAAAAAGCTAAAAAAGGTTCCTCCGGCATGACCCGGAAGCCCAAAAAGGCCGCCGAAACTCGGCGGCCCTCGCAAGTCTCGCGCGGTTCAGGCCGCAGCGCGGCGCCCGAAGCCAAATTGACCGGCAGCCGCAAAGCAGCCGCCGGTGAAGGAGTTTTGCCCGGAATGCCTACAGCTAAGAAGACGACCCAGCGCCATGGGTTCAAGACCAACGAATTCATCGTCTATCCCGCCCACGGTGTCGGCCAGATTCTGGCCATCGAGGAGCAGGAAATCGCCGGCGCGAAGCTCGAGCTTTTCGTCATCAATTTCATCAAGGACAAGATGACCCTGCGGGTTCCGACCGCCAAGATCGTCTCCGTCGGCATGCGCAAGCTGGCCGAACCGGCGCTGGTCAAGCGCGCGCTCGAGACGCTCAAGGGCCGCGCCCGCGTCAAGCGCACCATGTGGTCGCGTCGCGCGCAGGAATACGAAGCCAAGATCAACTCGGGCGACATCGTCGCCATCGCCGAAGTCGTGCGCGACCTGTTCCGCTCCGACACCCAGCCGGAACAGTCGTACTCCGAGCGTCAGCTTTACGAAGCCGCGCTCGACCGCCTGTCGCGCGAAATCGCCGCCGTTCAGAAGGTCACCGAGACCGAGGCGATCAAGGAAATCGAAGGCGCGCTCGCCAAGGGCCCGCGCCGCGGTCCGAAGCCGGCCGAGGAAGCCGCGACCGACGACGCTTCCGAAGAAGAGGCGGCCTGAAAGGCCGACGGCGAAAAGCCGGAAGACTGAGATCAGGTTTCAGACAATCAGGAAAAGCCCGGCAGCGATGCCGGGCTTTTTTATGCAGTCTTTTTGAAGTTTGGTGGAAGTATTGTTTCCACCTCTTTCACATTTAGAAGTTTGTATGCGCCGTCTCTTAGCGAGACGATTTGCAGATTTTCGCCTAGTTTGTTCCTTAGGCGATATACGAGATTGTCGATGCGCATGTCTTTTTCATAAGAAGCGCGGCCCAACACTTCTACGTTAAAGGTCTCTCTATCGATTTCATTTCCTTCGACGGTACATAGGTGTCGCAAAAAAGCGTGTTCCGTCGCCGAAATTCTGATGACGTTTCCTGCTCCATCGACGAGGTCGCGCCTTCCAACAGAAAAGTACCAATCACCGATTTGGAATATTCTGTCTGTATGGACAAATAGTTTTGAATGGGATGGACGGGAGAATTGAATGCGTCGCCATAATGCAAGAACTTTGGCCTTGAGTATTTCTTTATTCGTGCCTTTTTGGATGTAGTCGTCGGCCCCCAGGACAATTAGTCCGGCCGCAACGGAATCAGCTGGAAGTGAGGAGTGAATGATTACCCCCGCGTTGGTTTTTTCGATAACCATCTTTGCGAGATCGCGGCCTAGTTCTGGAGTTGGGAGCAAGTGAGTATCTCCCTCCGATAGCTTCAAATCAATTATGTAGATATCGATCGCGTCAGTATTCAAGAACTGCAGAGCTTCTTCGACGTTTGTTGCAACATCTACGGAAATCGGCTTTTGAACGAGGCTAGGCGTTTCCTCTCTTAGCGCTCGAAGCAATTGAATTGCATAACTGGCGTCGTCCTCGACAATCAACACGCGCGGGCCAGTTGGTGGCTCCAATTCTGGAGCCACCAAACCAAGTTTGTCTTCTGACGGTTGGGAAGGGGCCAACTCGTTGCCTCGCAAGCAAAAACATTCGAATCACCAATAGCCAATTTGAGTCATAGCACCTCACACCTCAAGTCCCTTCGATGCTTATTTGGGACGTCCACTGCTCATGATTAGGGATGCCAAGATCACAGGAAGGGCCGCTTCGGCAGGGCCTTTATCAAGTAAAATCAGGGTGGTGCTCAGCGCCAAAGCCAAAGCGCAAAGGAGCTATGGTCGAAAGTTGGTGACGGGGTAGATCAGGAAGGCGGCATATCGTGGGGGTAGTTGAAGCCTCCACTTCTCCACCGAAGGAGTAATATGCCTTGTCGAATTCTAACGTCGTCAAACTGGTTCAGCCAGGCACCTTCAGC
>CAMBQQ010000143.1 GCA_945870035.1 Rhizobium sp. Q54
CACGCTGGCGCGGCCGGCGTCGAAGGGCAAGCGCCCGGCGATCATCGTTATTCACGAAAACCGCGGCCTCAACCCGCATATCAAGGATGTTACGCGGCGCATCGCGCTCGAAGGCTTTCTCAGCTTCGGCGTCGATATATTGTCGCCGCTCGGCGGCACGCCCGGCGACGAGGACAAAGGCCGCGAGATGATCGGCACGCTTAAAGCCGACGAGGCTGCGCGGCAGATCGCCGCCGCGGTGCCGTTTCTTGCCAACCATGCCGAGTCGACCGGCAATGTCGGCGCCGTCGGCTTTTGCTGGGGCGGCGGCATGGTCAACCGCATCGCCGCGCTGTCACCGGATCTGAAAGCCGGCGTCGCCTATTACGGCGCGCAAGGCGCGGCGGCTCAGGTGCCGAACATTCAGGCGCCGCTGCTGCTGCATTATGCCGGGCTCGATCAACGCATCAATGCCGGCATTCCGGCCTACGAGGCGGCGCTGAAGGCGGCCAACAAGCGCTACACGATTCATGTCTATCCGGACGTCAACCACGCCTTCAACAACGACACCAGCGGCCGCTACGACAAGGCGGCCGCCGATCTGGCCTGGAGCCGCACCATCGCCTTCTTCAAGGAACATGTCGGCGCGCCGCCGAAGGCCTGATGGCGTCCTCCACAAAAGGGATAGCGCGCCCATCGCGGTTGCAGTAGACTGGGCACGATAAAAGACTTTTGGGAGAATGGCATGGCGGACGCATTTGCAGCTTTGGTCGGCGCGATCATCATGGTCGGCTATATTCTGCTGATCGCCGCCAAGCTTGCCGCCCCGCCGCTGTGGGTCGTCAGCATCATCGGCCTTGCCCTGATGCTGTGGGCGTTCTGGGGCGACGACTGGAAGCCGCTGTTCGCGCGCGCCAAGAAATAACCGCCGATCACTCGGCCAGATACCGAACCAGCCAGTTCGCCGTACGGAACAGACGCGCGTCGTCGCCGGGTGCGCCGACGAGCTGCACGCCGAGCGGCAATCCGCCCTCGCCATTCAGAAGCGGCAGCGACAACGCCGGCAGGCCGGTCAGGCTCCACAGCGAACAAAAAACCGGATCGCCGGTCGCCTCGCCTTTCGGCGCAACGCCAACCGTGGCCGGGGTAATGATCGCATCGTATTCGTCAAACAATTTGCCGATGGCCAAGCCATAGCCGCGTGCATTGTCGCGCGCCGCCAGATAACGCGGCGCCGTCACGGCGCGGCCTTCCGCCATCAGATCGCGCAACCTCTGGCTCAACGCATCGCCGCCGCGTTCAAGCGCCGGGTTCAGGTTATGCGCCATGTCGGCGGCCATGATGACGCGCTGGTCGTCCCAGGCGGCGGCGTAGCTTTGCGACAGATCGACGGCGACGGCGTGTTCGCCGAGGCTCTCGGCCAGCGCCTCGAATGCGGCGCGGGTCTCGGCGTCGGCTTTGTCCCACACCGGCGTGCGAACAAAGGCGAAGCGCGGCGGCAGCGGCGGCTCAGCGCCAACAAGGCCGAGAAAATCCGGCGACGCCACCGGCCGGGTGTCGCGATCCTGCGGATCGTGGCCGGCGAGCGTCTCAAGGATCAGCGCCGCGTCGGGAAGAGAGCGCGCGAAGACGCCGACATGATCAAGGTGCTGCGACAGAGCGAGCGCCCCATGACGGGAAATCAGCCCATGGCTCGGCTTGCAGCCATACACGCCGCAAAACGACGCCGGACGGATCATCGAGCCGTTGGTCTGCGAGCCGACCGCGAGCGGCACCATGCCGGCGGCGACCGCGGCGGCCGAGCCGGACGACGAACCGCCGGGCGTGCGCTCGGGATCGTGCGGATTGCGGGTCGGGCCAGGCGTGAAATAGGCGAATTCGGTCGACACCGTCTTGCCGATGATCACCGCGCCGGCGGCGCGCAGCCGCGCCGCGACCGTCGAGTCGTGCATCGGCTGACGGCCCTTGAACAGCGGCGAGCCATATTCGGTCTTGTAGTCGGCGGTATCGAAGATGTCCTTGATCGCCACCGGAACGCCGTGCAGCGGCCCGATGGAAAACCCGTTGCGGCGGCGCTCGTCGAGAACGCGCGCCTGCGCCAGCGCCGCGTCCGGATCGAGGTGCACGAAGGCGTGCACCGTCTCGTCAGTGGCTGCAATCCGCTCCAGGCAGGCAGCGGTATACTCTTCCGACGACATATCGCCATTGGCGATATGGTCGGCCGCCTCAAGCGCGGTCAGCGTGCTTTTGTCGCGATCCATCAATGATGCGCCGTCTTGCCGGAGTTCTCAGCCGCGCTCACTTGTACAAAGAGTGCGGCAGCCAAAGCGCAATCCCAGGGAAGTTGTAGACCAGGATCATCGTCAGGAACACCAGAGACACGAACGGCAAGGCGCCGGCGAAGATCTGGTTCAAGCGGACATGGGGCGGCGCCACGCCCTTGAGATAATAGGCCGCCATGGCCATCGGCGGCGTGTTGAACGAGGTCTGGATGTTGAGCGCCACCAGAATACCAAACAGGATCGGGTCAATCTGAAACGATTTCACCAGCGGCAGGAAGATCGGCACAAAGATGATGATGATCTCGGTCCATTCCAGCGGCCAGCCGAGCAGGAAGATGATGGCCTGCGCGACGATCAGGAAGCCGGTCGCGCTCAAATTCGCCGCCAGCACCCAATACTCGATGACCTCGTGGCCGCCGAGATAGGAGAACACCGACGAGAATGTCCACGAGCCGATGAACAGCCAGCAAACCATCGCCGAGGCGCGCGCCGTCAGGAAGACCGCCTCCTTCAAACGCTGGAAGGTCAGCGAGCGATAGCCGGCGGCGATGAGGATCGCGCCGGCAGCGCCGACCGCGGCCGCTTCCGATGGCGTCGCCAGGCCGAACAGGATGGCGCCGAGCACCGACAGGATGAGAACGGCGAGCGGGAAAAACGAGGTCAGCAGCGCGAGGAAGACTTCGCCGGGTGGAATCGGCCGTTCGAGCTCCGGCGGCCGCGGGCACAGCGACGGATTGATCACCGCGCGGATGATCACATAAATGACGTAGAACCCCGCCAGCAGGAAGCCGGGAATGAAGGCGGCCGCGTAAAGCTGAACCACCGACACCGACGTCGTCGCGCCGTACAGGATCAGCAATACGCTCGGCGGAATCATGATGCCGAGACAGCCGCCAGCGCAAACCACGCCCGCGGCCAGTTCGGTATTGTAACCGGCCTTCAACATGGCCGGGAAAGCCAAAAGGCCCATCAAGGTCACGACCGCGCCGACGATGCCGGTCGCCGTTGCGAACAACGCGCAGGTGATCAGCGTGGCCACGGCCAGCGCGCCGGGCACGCGGCGCATCGCCATTTGCAGCGAATAAAACAAGCGGTCGAGAATGTTCGAACGCTCGACCATGTAACCCATGAACAGGAACAACGGCACCGCTGTCAGAACGTCATTCGACATCACGTCATAGGTATTGGTGACGAGCAGATCGAAAATACGCGAGCCCATCGCGTAATAGCCGAAGAACACGCCCATCGCGATCAGCGTGAAGGCGATCGGGAAGCCTAGGAAAATGATGAAGATGAACGAGGCGAGCTGAATGATCCCGATTTCGGGATTGGTAAACATCATCGCGCAGCCCCCACGTGCATCTCTTCTTCAATCCGCCGGCGGTCGGCCGCCTCGGCAAGGATTGCGGATTCCATTTCTTCGACGTCGTGCAGGCGCTGCGGCCAGACGCCGTCGCGAATGCAGATAATGCAACGGACCATTTCAGCGAAGCACTGCAACAGCAGGAAAAAGGCGGCAATCGGGATCAGCGTCTTGTGCGGATAGACCGGCGCGCCGGTCGGGCTGTAGATGCTGACCTCGCCGATGTGCCAGGAGATTTGGGCGTAGGGAATGCCATAATAAAGCAGCGCGCCGATGCCCGGCAGCATGAAGATGGCGTAGAGCACCAGGTCGATGGACGCCTGGGTTCGGAACGACATCATCCGGTAAAGGAAATCGCCGCGGACATGGCCGTTGCGCGACAGAGTGTAGGCGCCGGCCATCATGAACAGGGCGCCATACATGAAATAGCTAAGATCGAAGGCCCAGTTGGTCGGCGCCCGCAACACGTAGCGCATGAAAACTTCGTAACAGGTGCCGAGCGTCATGACGATGATGCACCAGCCGAAGGCTTTGCCCACGGCAGCGCTCAGGCGATCGATAAAGAAGAGAAGTTTTTCCACTGGGTGTTCCCGCTCAATAGCGCCAACCGAAAAAACGCCGGGGCGGCAAAGCCGCCCCGGCGAATTCAACTGGCTTGCATCAGACCTTCATCGGGCCGAAGTAGTGCTCGTAGGCCGACTTGAAATCGGCTTCATTGTTGATGGCATAGAAGCCCACGCGCTTGCCCCAGGCCTTCTGGCTTTCGAGGATCTTCTTGATCAGCGGCCCCTGAGCGCTGTCGCCGGTGACTTCGGTGACGACCTTGTCCCAGGCCGCGAGTTGCGCCTTGAACACCGAAACCGGCGTGCGCTTGACCTGCACGCCGTGCTTGGTCTGCAGGGTCTCAAGATCCTTCGAGTAGATGTCCCAGGCTTTCCAGCCGCCGTCGGCCGACGTCGCCTGCACGGCGATCTTGAGGAGCTGCTGCTGCTCCTTGGCCAGGCCATCGAACTTGCCCTTGTTGAAGACGACTTCGATCGCTTCCGACGCCTGATGGTACGAGCCGAGATAGTAGTTCTTGGCCACGTCCTGAGCGCCGAAGCGGCTGTCCGAGGTCGGGTTGTTGAACTCGAACGCGTCGATGACGCCCTTTTCCATCGCCGGGAGAATTTCCGGTCCGGGAAGCTGAGCGACGCTAGCGCCCATCGCCTGCATGACGTTCGAGGCAAGACCGACGGTGCGATATTTCAGACCCTTGAGGTCATCCGGACCGGTGATCGGCTTCTTGAACCAGCCGAGCGGCTGGGTCGGCATCGCGAAGGCGAAGAAGCCGACGACGTTGAGCTTGAGGATATCCTGGGTCAGTTCCTTGTACAGCGCATCGCCGCCGCCATAATAGAACCAGCTCATGTACTGATCGGCGTTGGTGCCGTAGACCGGACCGGTGCCGAACAGCGACGCAGCGCGATGCTTGCCATACCAATAGGCCGGCACGCTCCAGTTCGCATCGAGAACGCCGGTCGACGTCGCGTCCATCACCGAGAAGGGCTTAACGACGGCGCCCGAGTTCAGGAAGTCGATCTTCAGGCGGCCGCCGCCCATTTCGTTCACTTTAGTGACATAATCGCGGCCGTAATCGCTGAGAATATCGGTGGGGCCGAAGCCGCTCTGCATCTTGAGTGTGACGGTCTGCGCGCGGGAAACCTGGGGCATGGCAATGGTCGCCACGCCGGCAACAGCTGCGCCACCGAGAAATTTACGGCGTGTTGCAGTTGAAGACAGCTTTTCTTTAGACATTTAGGTCGTCCTCCCTTGGGTTATTCGTTCAAGAACACTTTTTCACCGGGTCTTATTCCACGATCCGGCCTTTTTCGGCACGATCCGGCAACCCTTGCGGACAATCGTAAAGGTAGCGCGCCCAGGACGCAACATTGGCAGGGAATGGGCCAGCTTCGTTACGCCCTTTTTATGCATCTATTTTCGGCAAAGCGCGGCATTTTGCCCACCCCGGCCTAGTTTGACGCTAATGCCAATGCTGAAGCCGGATTTTCGCACCGCGACAGGAGCCGCCCGTGACAGGCATGATCTCGACGCTTGCTACCGTCTGGCGCATTGCCAGCCCGTATTTCCGCTCGGAGGATCGATGGGCGGGGCGGCTGCTGCTGGCGGCAGTGATCGCTATCGAACTGTCGATCGTCGGCCTCACGGTGCTTTTCAATTCATGGAATGCCGATTTCTATAATGCCTTGCAGGACAAGAACTGGGACGCCTTCGTCTATCAGCTCGGCTATTTCAGCGTCCTGGCAACCGCCTTCATTCTGCTCGCGGTCTATCAGCTCTACCTCAACCAGTGGCTCCAGATTCGGTGGCGGCGCTGGATGACCAGCGCCTATCTCGACCATTGGATGGCCGGCTCCAATCACTACCGCATGCAATTGCTGGGCGACGCCGCCGACAATCCGGATCAGCGCATCACCGAGGACATCAAGTCCTTCATTGAGGCGACGCTCAACATTGGCCTGCAACTGCTGAATTCGCTGGTCACCCTGTTTTCGTTCATGATCATTCTGTGGAGCCTGTCGGCGGCCGCGCCGCTGCGGCTGTTCGGCATGGACCACACCATTCCCGGTTATCTTTTATGGGCGGCGCTGATCTACGCGATCATCGGCACTACATTGACACATCTGATCGGCCGCGCGCTGATCGCGCTGAATTTCCAACAACAGCGTTATGAGGCGGACTTCCGCTTCAGCCTGGTGCGCGTGCGCGAGAATTCCGAGCAGATCGCCCTCCTGGCCGGCGAGCGGGCCGAGCGCGATCGATTGCTGATGCGGTTCGGCAATGTCATCTCCAACTGGATGGCGATCATGTCGCGGCAAAAGAAGCTGACCTTCTTCACCGCCGGCTATTCGCAGGCGGCGGTGGTGTTTCCCTTCATCATGGTGAGTCCGGCCTATTTCGCCGGCGCCGTTCAGCTTGGCGGGCTGATGCAGACCGCCAATGCTTTCGGCCAGGTGCAGGGCGCCCTGTCGATTTTCGTCACCCTCTATCGCGGTCTCGCCGATTGGCGCGCGGTGGTCGAACGCCTCGACGGGTTCGACCGCTCGGTCGCCTCGGCACAGGCGCTGGCGGTCACGCCGCCGGTGGTGACCGTGCAGCCGGGCGAAGGCGGGGCCATTGCGTTGAAGGATCTGGCGCTGCGCTTGCCGAATGGCACACCGCTGGTCAATGCCGACGATCTCACGATCGCAACCGGCGACAAAGTGCTGGTCAACGGACCGTCCGGCTCGGGCAAATCGACCTTGTTCCGGGCGATGGCCGGGATCTGGCCGTTCGGCTCCGGCACGGTGTCGGTACCCAAAGGCGCCAAGGTGATGATGCTGCCGCAGCGGCCGTATTTTCCGATTGCGCCGCTTGCTGCTGCGGTCGCCTACCCGGCCGAACCCGGCGCCTACGACAGCGCCAGGATCGCCGAACTGATCGCCGCGGTCGGCCTGCCGGCGCTCGCGACGCGTATTGAGGAAGAAGCCCACTGGAACAGGATGCTGTCGCTCGGCGAGCAGCAGCGCCTCGGCATTGCGCGGGCGATCCTGCTGGCGCCCGATTTCCTGTTCCTGGACGAGGCCACCGCCTCGCTCGACGAAGCAGCCGAGGCCGCGGTCTATCAGTTGCTGGAGCAGCGGCTGCCGGACACGACTTTGGTGTCGATCGGCCACCGCTCGACTTTGGCCGCGTTCCACCGGCGGCGGCTCAATCTCAGCCGCGATGGCGACCGGTTCTGGTTACGCGACAGTGCCGCCAAGGCAGCGGAATCATAATCTGAAAGCCCTACAACCAGCGCGTCGGCCACTTGTAGCGTCGCACCGCCAGGTGCCAAACATAGGCGAACAGCGCCAGTAGCAGCGCGCCGGCGGCCACCGGGATAAAAAGAAAAGTCCACGGCATGGACTCGACCACCACCAGCAAGGGATCGATGCCGGCCGGCGGATGAAACGTCTGCGTCGCATGCATCGCCACCATGGCGATGCCGACAGCGAGCGCGGCCGCCCATGGCGCGGGTCCTGCCAGATTGAGCACGATCAGTCCGACCAGCGTTGACAGCAGGTGCCCGCCAATCAGCGCGCGCGGTTGCGCCGCCTCGACTTCCGGCGAGCCGAGCACCAGCACGATCGAGGTGGCGAAAGGCACCGCCATCACCGGCATGGTGTTGCGCGCGGCGGCGTATTCCATCAGGGCGATGGCGACGGAGCCGCCGGCGGCGCCGGCCAAAACAGCAAGCCAGACACGCCGGTTCATGCGCGGCATTCCATTTCTAACGAGTGTGGCGACGCGAAAGGCACCATGGCGAGACATAAAACGCAACAGGGCGGCGGTCCTTTTTGGAACCGCCGCCCGTTGCAGCCGATGAAGGTATCGGCTTTAGGCCGAGTTCGATCCTACTTGAGGGCCGAGAAGGTGGTGTCGAACTTGAGCGTGGCGACGTAAGTTTCCTTACAGATGTTCGACCCGGCGCCAACCGACGGCGTCGAGGTGCACTGCGCCGCGCCCGGGGGCGAGGCGTCGGTGTCGACGTAACGCAGATCGAGCGTCATGGCCTTGTAGTTGAAAGCAATGCCGATGTTCCAGGTGGTGTAGTCGGCGAAGAGCGCGACCGACTTGAGCGCGCCGCCGTAGGTTTGGCGGCCGATCTCGCCGGAAATCGTCGACGTGATGCCCATCGGGAGCGTCCACGGCAACACGATCGCTGCGTTGCCGGCGTAGTAGGTTTCGCTTTCGCCCGAGTTGAAGCCGTTGTCGCTGTAGGCGATGATACCGCCGACGGTCAGCCAGCTAGTGACCTTGTATGACGGCTTGGCATAGAATTCGGTGAAGCTGATGCTGCTGTTGCCGGAGACCGGAGCCGCCGCGGCCGGGCCAGGATAGCCGTAATAAAGAACGCCCACATCCAGGCCGAACTGGCCGAAGCTGAAGCGCGCACCGGCCGACGGATCGAGTTCGGCATTGGCGAAACCGGAATAAAGGGCACCTCGAAAAATAGCATGCCCCTCGGCCCCGTGCGAGTCTGCTGCCCTGACGGCATGATTCTAGGAGACTGACGATGGGGCAGCTCGGATTTTTCGATGCGGATAATCGGCTGGCGGCACTATCGGCGAAAGGCGATCCG
>CAMBQQ010000144.1 GCA_945870035.1 Rhizobium sp. Q54
GGAAAAGGCAGCTTGTGCCACCCTCAACAGGACGCCGGGTGCATACGGCGGAGCCGCACCGGCGTCAGATCATCTGCCAATTGCCCGCCGATCCGCGCGGGCTAACGATCACGCAGCAAAAACGCTATTGTTCGAGGTGCCCTTAAGCGAATTGGTCGGCGCCGCGACAGAGACGCGCACCTCGGCCGAAGCGGTGCGCGACGCTTCGCAGACGGTGGAAACAGCGGTTTCCAACCTGCGGCTTGAAGTCGAAGACTTCCTCGCCAAGGTCGCGATTTAAAAGATTGACGAGTCGATCCCGGCCGCCATGCGGATAACGATGACCGCTCCCATGGCGATGACGAAGCCATAGCCCCGCGTCTGCATCTCAAGCGGTCCCTTGTCGAAGCCGCGCCAATAGACCGCGACAACTTCAATCAACGCAATGCCGATCAGCACCCAGAAGAACGGGCCGAAGCTGAGCGCGCGGCTTTCCGGCACCAGCACCAGGACGGCGCCGATGGCGAGCCCGAAAATTGCACAACAGATATAGAACGCCCGGTCGATCGTCATGCGACGATCATGCCTGGCTTGCCGCCGTCTTGCCAAGCGCCGCCTGCGCCGCGGCCAGCCGCGCGATCGGGACGCGGAATGGTGAACACGACACGTAATCGAGCTTGGCATCATGGCAGAAGGCGACCGAGGCCGGATCGCCTCCGTGTTCACCACATATCCCGACCTTGAGTTTCGGCTTGACCTTGCGGCCGCGCTCGACGCCGATGCGGACCAGTTCGCCGACGCCGGCCTGATCGATCGACACGAACGGGTCGACCGGCAAAATGCCGCGCGCAGTGTAGATGCCGAGGAAGCTGGCGGCGTCGTCGCGCGAAATGCCGAGCGTCGTCTGGGTCAAATCGTTGGTGCCGAAGGAGAAAAACTCCGCCGTCTCGGCGATCTCGCCGGCCATCAGACAGGCGCGCGGCAATTCGATCATGGTGCCGACGTCGTAGGACAGCTTCGCGCCGGTCTCCTTGATGACCGCCTGCGCCATGGCATCGATACGTGTCTTGACCAGATCAAATTCGGCACGCGTGGCAATCAACGGCACCATGACTTCGGGATGCACCGGTTTTCCGGTGCGCTTGGAAACATCGGCGGCGGCCTCGAAAATGGCGCGCGCCTGCATCTCGGCGATTTCCGGATAGGCGATGGCGATGCGGCAGCCACGGAAGCCGAGCATCGGATTGAACTCGTGCAACTCGCGGGCACGGTCGGCGATCTTCCTGGCTTCAACACCCATCGCGGCGGCGACCTCGGCAATTTCCTCCTCGCCTTGGGGCAGGAACTCATGCAACGGCGGATCAAGCAATCGGATCGTGACCGGACGTCCATCCATGATTTCGAACAATTCGACGAAATCCTGACGCTGCATGGGCAGCAATTTGGTCAAGGCAGCCCGGCGCGACTTCTCGTCGTCCGACAGGATCATCTCGCGCACCGCCTGGATGCGCTCTTCGTCGAAGAACATATGTTCCGTGCGGCACAGGCCGATGCCTTCGGCGCCAAAACGCACTGCGGCCTTGGCGTCGGTCGGCGTGTCGGCATTGGCGCGGACGCCGAGCTTGCGCACCTTGTCGGCCCAGCCGATCAGGGTCGAGAACTCGCCGGACAGTTGCGGCTGCACCATCTCGATTTTGCCCTCGAGCACCTGCCCGGTCGAGCCATCGACTGTGATGTGGTCGCCCTTGCGGAAGGTCTTGCCGCCGGCGGTCATGGTGCCGGCCGCGTAATCGACGCGGATTTGGCCGGCGCCGGAGACGCAGGGCTTGCCCATGCCGCGCGCGACCACGGCGGCGTGCGAGGTCATGCCGCCGCGCGTCGTGAGAATGCCTTCGGCGGCGTGCATGCCGTGAATGTCTTCCGGCGACGTTTCGATACGCACCAGCACGACCTTGTGGCCGTCCGCTTTCAACTGTGCGGCCTCGTCCGACGAGAACACGATCTCGCCGGCGGCAGCGCCGGGCGACGCCGGCAGGCCGGTGGCGATGACGCGGCGATGCGCCTTCGGATCGATGGTCGGATGCAGCAACTGGTCGAGCGAGAGCGGATCGACGCGCAGCACGGCTTCGTTGCGGCTGATGAGGCCCTCATTGGCCAGTTCGACGGCGATGCGCAGCGACGCCTTGGCGGTACGCTTGCCCGAACGGGTTTGCAGCATCCACAACTTGCCCTGCTCGACGGTGAATTCGAGGTCCTGCATGTCGCGGTAGTGCTTTTCGAGTCTGTTGTAGATGCGCGTCAGCTCGGCATAGGCCTTGGGCAGCGTGGCTTCCATCGACGGTTTGTCGGAGCCGGCCTCGATTCGGGCTTCTTCGGAGATTTCCTGCGGCGTGCGGATGCCGGCGACGACGTCTTCGCCTTGCGCGTTGATGAGGAATTCGCCGTAAAGTTTTTTCTCGCCGGTCGACGGATTGCGCGTGAAGGCAACACCGGTCGCCGATGACTCGCCCATATTGCCGAACACCATGGCCTGCACGTTGACCGCGGTGCCCCAGCTTTCCGGAATATTATGCAGGCGGCGATAGGTGTTGGCGCGCTGATTCATCCACGAGCCGAACACGGCGCCGATCGCGCCCCACAACTGCGCGTGCGGGTCCTGCGGAAAGTCCTGGCCGAGTTCATCCTTGACGCGCTTCTTGTATTTTTCGACCAGATCGGCCCAGTCGTCATCGGTCAGGTCGGTGTCGAGCGAATAGCCCTGACGCTCCTTGTGGATGTCGAGCAGCTCCTCGAAATGTTCATGGCCGACGCCGAGCACGACGTCGGAATACATGGTGATGAAGCGGCGATACGAGTCATAGGCGAAACGGCGGTCGCCGGATTTCTTCGCCAAGGCCTCGACGGTCTCGTCATTGAGGCCGAGGTTCAGCACCGTGTCCATCATGCCCGGCATCGAGGCGCGGGCGCCGGAGCGAACCGACACGAGCAGCGGATTGACCTTGTCGCCGAATACCTTGCCGGTGATCTTGCCGACCTGGATCAGCGCCTTCTCGATCTGGCCCTTCAGCTCTTTCGGATATTGCTGCTTGTTGGCGTAGTAATAGGTGCAGACTTCGGTGGTAATGGTGAAGCCGGGGGGCACCGGCAGGCCGAGATTGGCCATTTCGGCGAGATTGGCGCCCTTGCCGCCCAGGAGGTTTTTCATCTCCGACTTGCCCTCGGCCTTGCCGCCGCCGAAAGCATAGACCCACTGGCCTTGTTTACCGGATGGGGACTTCGCCTTTGGTGCGGAAACAGCTTTTTTCGCTGCTTTCGGCGCGGCTTTGCGGGTCGGTTGCTTGGTTTTCGCGGCTTTGACGGGTTTTCGTTTGGCCATGATCGATCACTTCAATTCGAGGAGGCAAAATAGCGTAACGGGGCGATTTCGCCCCTTAGAAGCACCCGCGCGGGCGCCTGCGCAAGTCCGCCGGGGGAAGACTAAAGGGGAAGGATTTTCAGTCCGACCAGGCCGATAAAAATCAGGTAGGCGGCAACGATGTAGTTGAGCAGGCGGGGGACGACGAGAATGAGGATGCCGGCCAGAAGCGCGACGATCGGCTGAATATTGGCAAGACCGATGACCATGGGCAATTTTCCTTGGCGTTTGAATGAAGCAAGAACGGCGGAACGGGCCTAAGAGTTCCCTACGCGACCGGAAAGCGCAGGCCAATACGACGAGGGGCGTAATCCCCTTGGGTTTTGGGGCCTTCTTTTTCCTCTCCCCGTTTACGGGGAGAGGGTGGCGAGCAGCATCGCTGCGAGCCGGGTGAGGGGCAGCCGAAACGCTCAGAATCGTGTCGAGGCCCCCTCACCCGACCGCGAAGACGCGGTCGACCTCTCCCCGCACGCGGGGAGAGGGAAAGCAAGAGAGCAAGCCCCTACCCCTCAATCCTGGAAAAATCCGCCACGGCCCGCGTCGCTTCGCGGATTTCGTTCAGAAGCGTCAGGCGGTTGGCGCGCACGGCCTTGTCGTCGGCATTCACGGTGACCTTGTCGAAGAAGGCATCGACAAACGGGCGGAGTTTGGCGAGCGCGGTCATCGCGGCGGCGAAGTCTTCCTTGGCCACGGCGGACGACGCTTCGACCTTGGCGGTGGCGACGGCTGACGCGAGTGATTTTTCTTCCGGCGCATCGAGCAGCGCGGCATCGACCGCGCCGTTGTAACTCTTGCCGTCCTTCTTCTCCTCGATGCGGAGAATATTCGAGGCGCGCTTGACGCCGGCGAGCAGGTTCTTGCCGTCGTCACTGTCGAGGAATTTGCCGAGCGCCTCGACGCGGCGCACGACCATCAAAAGGTCATCCTGGCCTTCAAGCGCGAACACAGCGTCAACAAGATCATGCCGCGCGCCCTGCTCACGCAACTGCACCTTGAGACGGTCGGCGAAGAACGACAGAAGATCGCCAGTCTGCTTCAAATAAGAGTGCGCCTGCACCAGCTTCGGATTCGTTGCCGCGCGCTCCTTGGCATCGACCAGCACTTCAAGCTTCATCGCCAGTTCGATGTCGGTGGCGCTGATGGCGACGATCTGATCGTGGATCGGCTGTAGCGCGGCGAACGCTGTGGCCAAGGCTTCGTCACGCTCCACCGAACCGAAATGACGCCACAGCTGACGCCGTAACGGCAGGCGCAACTGGTTGTCGATGACGATGCGGATCAGGCCCAAGGCCGCTCTCCGCAGCGCATAAGGGTCCTTCGATCCGGTCGGCTTTTCATCGATAGCCCAGAAACCGACCAGCGTGTCGATCTTGTCGGCGAGCGCGACGGCGACCGACACCGGATCGGACGGGACGCTGTCCTTCGGGCCGACCGGCCTATAGTGATCCTCGCAGGCTGCGGCGACGCTCGCATCCTCGCCTTGAGCCTGAGCGTAATACTTGCCCATCAGGCCTTGCAGGTCGGGAAACTCCCCGACGACCTCGGTCAAGAGATCGGCCTTGCAAAGCTGCGCGGCGCGCTCGGCCTTGGTCGCATCGGCGCCAACCAAAGGCGCCAGTTGTCCGGCCAACGCGACGATACGCGCGATGCGTTCGGCCTGCGTGCCGAGCTTCTCGTGAAACACGATGCCGGCGAACTTCGGCAGCCGGTCTTCGAGCTTCGTCTTAAGGTCGGTCTCGTAAAAGAACTTGGCATCGCTCAAGCGCGCGCGGATGACACGCTCGTTGCCGGCGACGATGGCTTTGCCGCCGTCGCTGGCTTCGATATTGGCGACAAGAATGAATTTATTGACCAGCTTCGATGTCGAGGGATCGCGCAGCACAAAACACTTCTGATTGGCGCGGATGGTCGAACGGATGACTTCGCCTGGAATATCGAGAAACGCCTTGTCGAATTCGCCCATCAGCACGACGGGCCATTCGACCAGCCCCGCAACTTCGGCAAGAAGGCCTTCGTCCTCGACCAGTTCATAGCCCTGCGCGAAAGCGGCGTTCTTGGCATCGGCACGGATGATGTCCATGCGCCGCACCGCATCGAGCACGACCTTGGCCTGCTCCAGCTTCGCCACATAATCGTCGAAGCGTTTCACCTTAAATGCGCCCGGCGACAGGAAACGATGACCGCGTGTTTCGTCGCCGCCCTTGATACCGTCAATGTCGAACGGCACCACCACCGGCTCCTCCGTTTCCGGACCGAACGTCGCAACGATGGAATGCAGCGGCCGCACCCATGCCAGCGAACCGGACTGCGCAGATTGCGCGCCCCAGCGCATCGACTTCGGCCACGGAAAGCCGCGCACGATCTCCGGGATCATCGCCGCCAGAAGATGAAGCGTCTCCTGCCCGGCCTTCTCGGTAATGGCGATGTAGAAGTCGCCCTTCTTGTCGGCCTGCACCTTGGCCTGATCGATCGAGGTGAGGCCCGCGGCGCGCAGGAAGCCGGCGATCGCCTGTTCCGGCGCGCCGACTTTCGGGCCTTTGCGTTCTTCCTTGAGATCGGGCGCCTTCGCCGGCACACCCTGCACGGTCAGCGCCAGGCGGCGGGGCGTGGCGAAAGCCTTGGCGCCTTCGTAGGTAAGGCCAGCGGCGACCAGCCGGTCGGTGACCATTTTCTTGAGGTCGTCGGCTGCGCGCGCCTGCATGCGCGCGGGGATTTCCTCGGAAAAGAATTCGAGCAGTAGATCAGGCATCGGGCGCTCTTGGTCTCAAATGCAGGGGCAAATCCTGATGCCGCAGGTAGCAGGCAGCGGCCGGAATGTCACCCATTCAGGCTTTCCATGCCTGCCCCCTACCAACCTCCGCCGCCCCCACCACCGCCGCCGCCACCCGAACTGCCGCCGCCGCCTCCTGACGAAAATCCCGACGAGCCGGACGATACCGGCACGGCGCTGGCGAGCGCGCTTGAAACGCCGCCGACCGTCGCCGCCACTGCCGTGCCGAAATTGGCGCCCGACCAGCCGCCGCCAGTCCAGGCCGGGCGATAGTGCTGCATCGCCTCCGCCTCGTCCGGATACGCCCGGCGCAAAGCGGCGGCAAAGGCATCCGACCACGGCTTCTCCAGATTGAGCGCGACGGCGTAAGGCAGCAGCGTCTCGAAGCGCTCGGCGGTGATCTCGGGAGCCTGACTGTTGAGACGGTCGGTCTCCGCCGTCTCGATGTAGAGCCGCAAGCCCGCCAATTGATCCATGATCGGCCGGCCGAGCGCGGTCGGCGCTCGCATCAGATAGAAGAACAACCCATTGAGCGCGGCAAAGGCTGACAGCAGCACGAACGAGAACGGGTAATCCTTGACGAATGCCAGCAGGGGCGACAGGTCGACCGGCTCGTCGGGAATGATCGTGGTGATCAGGCCGACGAAGATCGAGATGAAGATAACCCCAACTATCAGCGACATCACGCTGCGAAATGCGGCGCGAATCCCCTCGCCACGGAACAGAGCCAGCACCAGCGGCACAATGAACAGTCCGAAGAAAAAGCTGCCGAAGACAATGGCAATGAGGATGCCAATGTCGTTTTCCTGGAGGCCGCCGACGGCCAGCACGCCGATCACGACGGCGACGGTCATGACCAATCCGGCGATGGCGTAACCGAGGTTGCGGCGGAAAAACTTGTTCTTGCTTTCAGCTTCGATGGCGGCGGTGAACGAGGCGCCGACCGCCGCGACGGCGACGCCGTGCTCCTTGTCGATGACTGCCTTGCCCTCACGCTTCTGCACCCAGTCGTGAATGGCGCGCTCGCCGGGCGGCAGGATTTCGCCAGCGGTGGGCTTGCGCTTGGCCGTTAGCGTCAATTTTCCGTCGCTGTTGTCGAATGTTATCAGGCCGCGCACCGCCAGCGATAAAGCCGCTGCGGTGAAAGCGCGCCAACGGTCGCGGCCGAAGCCCCAGTTGTCGATGTAATTCGCAAGCGCCGGCGACACCCCGGCCGGCGGATGATACAGCGGAATGATGATGCCGCGCCGCGGATCGCGGCCGACCGCGCGCCATGCCGCAAGATAATAGAGCAGCACCAGCACGAAACCGATCGAGCCGAAAATCCAGTGGCGGTTGTCGACGATCGAGTACCAGAGCGCATTCGGCGGATCGACGGCGCTGGGACTAAGCCCGGCAACGACGGTGAGCCCCTCGCCAGCCGCAAGCGGCCGCGTCGTCTGCACTGTCAGCACCCCGGCATTGTCGATCGCGCCGCGCCAATCCTTGCCCTGCGCGCCGAGCGGGCCGCTGAACGCGGTCCAGCGCAACGGGCGTTCTCCGGCCATCAATTCAAGCCGGTACACCGCCGTCAGGATCGGGAAATTCCAGAAATTGCCGGTGACGTTCCAGTTGAGCTCCGGCTGACCGTCGAACCAGCGCACCTGACGCGCAGTGCGGTAGCGGAAGACGTAAACATGATCGCCGTTTGAAATCGTCACGTCCTTGTCGCCGGCGTAGATGCGCAGATAGCGCTGCTGGCGCTCGGTGTGATGCGGCTCGGGCTTGCCGTTGCGGGTGACGCCGAGCAGCGTGAAATCAACGTCGCGCTCGCGCCCTGCGGCATCGGTGAAGGTCATCGGAAAATCGCGATAGATGCCGCGCTTGATGGCGCGGCCTTCGGCCCGGACACGCACGGTCTCGGTAACGGTCAGCGTGCCGTCCTTGGCGAGTTGCACGGCCGATTCGAACCTGTGAATGACCTCGGCGGCATCGGCATGGCCGGCAACGCCGATGACGATCTGCGCCGTGACCATCGCGATGCAAAAGCAAAGGCTGCGCAGCAAACCGTGCATCGGGCCCCCGCGGTTAAAGCGCGACGGCGGGCGTCGAGCGCGCCGCCGCATCGTCGATTTCGAAATAATCGGCGCGCGCAAAGCCGAACGGCGCGGCGACAAGATTGCTCGGAAACGATTCGACAAGAACGTTGAGGTTGCGCACCGCGCCATTGTAATAGCGGCGCGCCATCTGCAGTTCGTTTTCCAGCGCGCTGAGTTGCTGTTGCAGTTCGAGGAAATTGCGGCTTGCCTTGAGGTCGGGATAGGCTTCGGCAACCGCAATCAAACGGCCGAGCGCGAGCGACAGCGCGCCTTCGGCCTGGGCGCGCTTGCCAACCGCATCGGCCGGCAAAGTGCGCGCCGCGCCGCGCAATTCCGTAACCTCGGTCAACACGCCGCGTTCATGCGCGACATAGCCTTTCACGCTGGCGACCAAATTAGGGTCAGGACTCATTGATCACAGCCAGAAGATGACGACTGCAGCAATGCAGATTGCTGACATGAAGGTGTGGGCGCATCGGTCGTAACGGGTATGGATACGTCGCCAGTCTTTGAGCCTGCCGAACATATTCTCGATCCTGTGA
>CAMBQQ010000145.1 GCA_945870035.1 Rhizobium sp. Q54
GCGGATCGCCTTTCGCCGATAGTGCCGCCAGCCGATTATCCGCATCGAAAAATCCGAGCTGCCCCATCGTCAGTCTCCTAGAATCATGCCGTCAGGGCAGCAGACTCGCACGGGGCCGAGGGGCATGCTATTTTTCGAGGTGCCCTCAACAAGAAATTCGTCAACAAGCTGCCGCCGAAGATCGTGCACCCGAATTTCCCGAAGGCGCAGCCGCCGAAGGTCGTGAAATGGAAGAAGCCGATCATCGTCCACAAGCCGATCGTCGTGCACAAGCCGGTCTATGTTGGCTATCCGGTGGTGCGCACCGTGCCGGTCGCTTACGCCGCCGCGAAGCCGCTCGCCGGCCCGTGCACCTGCCTGACCAAGCAGTACACGCCGGAAGGCGCGGTCGTGTTCAAGGACATCTGTACCAACGAGGCCGCCATCAATCCGCCGCCGGCGCCCGCGCCGCAGCAGACCGGCATGCTCGAGATTCAGCCGCAGACAGAAGTTCAGCCGCAAGCGCAGCAGTAAGCGCCGCGCGCTCGCCCACGGCAAAGCCCCCGCACTTTCTCGCGGGGGCTTTCGCCGTTGTCAGACTAGACCGGCCGCGCTCTGCCCGCCTCGCCCACATTGCACTCCAGCGCCTTGCGGTCCCACTTCGCCAGATCCGCCGCCGCGTCATACGTGCTCTGCAAGAACTCCATCAGCGCCGCGTCCGGATCGTCGGCCAGTCGCACCGCGTCATAGGGCAGCACGAACTCGCCGAGAATCTTCGAATAGAACGCCTTGTCCGGTTTCACTTCTGCTTCGGCAAAGCCGGGCGGCGCCGGGTAAGCATAAGAATAAAACGCCGGGAAATTCACCGGCCCCTTCGAACCGGGCCAGAAGCCGGCGCTCGACACTTCGTGCGAATAGGCCTCTTGCGCCACGGCGTTGGGCAAATGCGGAATGCCGCCGGGATGCTGCGGCGCCAGGCGCCCGGAAAAGCGCGTCACCGCCAGATCGAACGAGCCCCAGAAGAAATGCACCGGGCTCGCCTTGCCGATAAAGCCGGTGCGGAAGCGCGACAGCACATCGTTGACCGACACCAGCACGCGGAAGAAGCGGTTCGCCGCCTCGGGGTCATAGGTCTTGTGAGTCTCATCCTTGTCGAACGGGATGGCGTCGGTCAGTTCGCACGGCATCGGGTTGATCGTCACGTCGATGCCGAGTTCGGACAGCGCGTTCATCACCTCGCCGTGGAATTCCGCCACCGTGGTGCCGTGCGACGGGCTCGGCAGCAGCATGAACTGGCGATAGCGGCCTTCGCTGGTGCGGATCCACAGCACATGGTCGATCAAGTCGAAGTCGATCTGGAACGAACGCGCGCCATCGGGAATCGGCCCGGTGGTCAGGCCGCGCGCCGAGACATAAAGCGTCACATGCCACGAATGGTTGAGCCACGGCGTGCGCGCCAGTCTGATCTTGCCGACAACCTGCGTCCACAGGTGCAAGGTTTCGGCGGTGTCGGCCCAGGCTTCAAAGGGCAGTTCGGGCCAGCGGGCATCGGTCATGTCGCATCCTTCGACTGTGAGCGAATATGGTAACGGGGCGTAAGGCCGCATTCCACAGGCAACCTTGCAATGGCCGCGAAATGCCCGCAAAGCATTGACGTAACGCGCGTCATCTGCAATCTCGCTTTATAACTGCTCATCCGTTGGACCTTAAAGTACACGATGCCCCCAAGACCATACCGCCTCGGCCGCTCGCTCACGGGCTTGGGGCTCTTCGCCACCCGGCCCATCAAGAAGAAGATGCGCATCGCCGAATATCGCGGCCGGCGGCTCGGCATCGATGCCGCGCTCAAGGCGGAAAAGAGCGGCAATCGCTATCTCTACGAGGTCAACAGCAAGATCACCATCGACGGCGCCAAGCACGGCAACCTGGCGCGCTATTTCAACCATTCCTGCAATCCGAATTGCGACACCTTCATCCGCAACAAGCGCGTCTTCATCCGCACCCTGCGCAACATCAAGCCGGAAGAAGAACTGACCTACGATTACGGCCGCGATTACCTCAAGAACGTCATCGGCCTTGAGAACTGCCTGTGCTCGCGCTGCCGCAAACGGCGCAAGAAGATGGCCGCCGAGGCCCGCGCAAAGCGCGCCCGCAAGGCCAAGCGCCTCGCCAATGCCGCGGCCAAGGGCAAGACCAAAAAGAGCAAGACGAAGAAGAAAGCCGTCAAGAAAGACACGAAGAAACGCGGGACCAAGCGTTAAACGGCATGGCTGTCAAAGGCCGCAAAAAGGCGACGCGAAAACCCAAGCCGCCGCTCTATCGCGTCGGCCGGGCGCAGACCGGCTTGGGCCTGTTCGCGGCGCAGGACATTCCGGAGCGCAAGCTGGTCATCGAATACACCGGCACCCGCATCCCGACCTGGCTGGCGCGCGACATCGACCGCCGCCGCGCCAACAAATATCTGTTCGAGATCGACAACCGCTGGACCATCGACGGTTCGGTCCGCAGCAATCTGGCGCGCTACGTCAACCATTCCTGCGATCCGAACCTGGAGGCCGAATCGAATCGCGGCCGGCTGATGTTCCGCGCCATCAAGCCGATCGCCGAGGGCTGCGAGTTCACCCTCGATTACGGCGAGGAGCACATGGAACTGTATTTCGGCAAGGCCGGCTGCCTGTGCCCGTCCTGTGTTGAGATGGCGAAAAAGAAGAAGGCGAAGAAGAAGAAACGCTGACGCACGCTTTCTTACCCTCTCCCCTTGTGGGAGAGGGTGGATCGCGCTGAGCAAAGCGAAGCGCGAGCCGGGTGAGGGGTCGGCGTAGACGTTTGGTACTGACCCCTCACCCGCCTCGCTTCGCTCGGCACCCTCTCCCACAAGGGGAGAGGGTAAGAAGAGAGCACATCGGCCATCCGCTTTTGCCTCTGCAAGCCGCAACAGCCTTGTGTTAGCCAGACCGCCCTGCCCTCGACCAAAGCTCCCCTTCGACCAAGGCTCCCTCCCCGGTGACCGACAGCCTCGAACGTCCGGCTCCCCGTCCGCGCGCCGACAAGGTGCCGCTCGGCATCCTGTTCATGCTGGGCGCGACCGTGATGTTCGCCGGCTCGACCGCGTTGTCGAAATGGCAGGTCGATACGTATTCGTTCGTCGAGGTGCTGCTGTTCCGGTCGGTCGTGTCGTTGATCGTCTGCGCGCTCCTGATCATGCCGCGCACCGGCCTCGCCGTGTTCCGCACGCAGCGCATCGGCCAGCATGTCGGCCGCAGCGTCACCCAGACATTGGCGCAGGCTTGCATCCTGATCGCGCTCAGCCTGATGCCGATTGCCGGCGCGATGGCGATCAATTTCTCGGCGCCTCTGTTCGCCACGTTGTTCGCCGCCTTCTGGCTGCGCGAACCGATCGGCCTCGCCCGCGGCCTGGCGCTGGTTGTCGGCTTTTGCGGCGTGCTCTTGGTGGTGTCGCCCGGCGCCGACAGCTTCACCATCGGCGCGCTGTTCGCGGTGGCGAATGCAGTGCTGTACGGCAGCGTCACCGCGGCGGTGCGCGGCATGAGCCAAACCGAATCGGCGGAAACTTTGACCATCTACCAGATGGGTTTCATGACCTTGTTCTTCGCGTTGGCGACGCCGTTCTTCGGCTTCGCCTGGCCGACGGCAAGCGATGCGCTCGCTCTGGTCGCCATCGGCGTCTTCAACGGCTTCGGCCAGTACTGGTGGACGCGCGCTTTATCGATCGCGCCGCCTTCGGCGGTCGGACCATTTTATTATTTCTCGCTGGTCTGGGCCATCGTGCTTGGCTACATGTTCTGGGGCGACATCCCGACGCTGACGCTGCTGCTCGGCTCCGGCATCGTCGTCGTCTCCGGGCTGACCTTGCTCTGGCGCGAAAGCAGCAAGAAAAGCGCATAAGCAATTCAAGAAAACTGAGGAGAGAACTCGATGGCTATCAACATCCGCCGCGTCGTCACCGGCCACGACGATGAAGGCCGCGCCAAGGTGCTGATCGACGAACAGGTCACCAACACCTTCTCGCACCGCAAGGGCGCCGAGTTCAGCGTCATCTGGTCGAGCGAAGGCTTTCCGGTCAACAATGACGGCGACGCCGACCCGTCGAAAAAGGATATCGGCACCTTCATCGATAACGGCACCGTGTTCCGCATCGTCTCGTTTGCGCCCGGCGTCGCGCCGCGCAACCACCGCACCGATTCGATCGACTATGCGGTGGTGATGTCCGGCGAAATCGACATGGTGCTCGACATCGGCACCGTGCATCTGAAAGCCGGCGACGTCCTTGTGCAGCGCGGTACCATTCACGACTGGGTCAACAATGGCGACGTGCCTTGCGTCATCGCCTTCACGCTCATCACCGCCAAGCCGGTCATTGCCGGCGGCAAGCCGCTCAAGGCGCAGGGGTAAAACCTGTCGTCCCCGCGCAGGCGGGGACGACGTAATTACTTATCCAACTCCGGATACCTTCGGAAAATCCCGTCCTCATTAAACGCAATGCGGCGATCGGAGACGAGATAGGCCTTGATGCCGGACCGTTGCGCAACGCGGTCGCGCACAGCAACAACCTTGGGAATTTTCTTCTCGATGCGCTTCATGCCCTTCGGGAACGCATAGCGCATGCCCTCGACCAGTTGGAACAGCGACAGGTCGGTGTACGACACCTTTCGGCCCAGCACATAAGGCCCGCCGCTCTCGTCGATGACCCGCTCGAAATAACCGAGATATTTCGGCGCCCGCTCGTCGAGAAAGCCAGACGCATAACGTCGCGCCTCCGGCTTCTGGTCTTCGTAGTAAAGCCCGGTGCCGACCGGATGATGTGTGTCGTGCACTTCCTTGACGAAGTCGGTCACCGTCAGTTGCAGCGCATTGAGCCACAGCCGCGCGCCCTCGTCCTTCGGCGCCAAACCCAAGCGTGGCCAAAGAAAGAATAGGATGTTCGCCACCTGCGCGATGACGAGTCTGCCGGATTTCAGAAACGGCGGCGCGAAAGGCGGCTTGGCCTCGCCCTTCATCATCGCCATCATTTTGTCAGTGCCGCCCTTGCCGCGCGCCACATCGTCATAGGCCGCGCCGGCATCCTCCAGCGCCAGCCGCACGAACTCGCCGCGGCCCTGGATACTCGGCCAATAGAACAATTGGTACCGCATCGCTGTTGCCTCTCATCTGCCAAACCGGACGACGATCGTAGACTTTTGCAACCTGTGCCGCCCCGTTGACAACAACAAACCGGCGGGATTGTTGCCCCGCCGGTTTTCAGTATTGAAGCAAGACCGCCCGCCGCTTAGTTGGCCGCGAAGCAGTAAAACAAACCATCGCCGCCGGTGCTCTTGAGATCGGTCTGGGCACAGCCGCCGCCCGGTCCGCGCGAGGGATGCGACGAATTCCACGATAGCGCCGGCGGTTCGGTGTTCAGGCCCTGGCGGTCATGATGGCCGACCATCACCGCGCCTTCAGTGCTGCTCGTATAGTTCTTGCAGGTCATGTCCTTGTCCGGCGCAAAGGCGGTGCCGTCCGGCTGCGAGCCGGTGAGAACGTCATGTTTATTCGGCGTGTCGCCGCGGCCATTGATGACCTCGCCCTTTTCCGACAGCGCCGTCTGCTTGGTCAGATTGTTCGAGCCGTGCAGCTCGGCGACGTCCTTGGCGATCGTGGCGCCCTTGGCATTGACCCACGGCCCCTTGCCGATGCGGTCGCGCGCATTCACCGCGCCCGCGCCTTGCGTCGACAGGTAAGCGCGCCAGGTCTTTCCGCTGGCGCCCGCCGCCCCGGCGAGCGACTGGCAATGCGCATCGGCGCCGGCAAGGCCGCCGAGGTCGGCGCCTTTTCCAAGCCCGGCGCTGGTCACAAAGAAGGTCATGGCGGATTGCTGCGCCTGAGCGGGCAGCGCGGACCCGGCCAGCAAGGCCGCAAGGCTAAGGGTGGCGAAATGCAAGTTCATGGAGTTCCTCCCGGCTGGACGCAGCTTTATCGCCGCACCTCTCCCGACCCAACCCCGAGACACGCTTTATATTCCGCCGGAACTTTGGCGCACCCTTGCGCACAATGTCGCGGCCGTCCGCGCCCAATAAAAAAGCCCGGCGTCGCCGCCGGGCCTTCTGCCTGCAATAAAAACTGCGCGCTCAGCTCACGCCGGCTGCAGATTGCCCGCCGCCTGCTTGCCACGCTCGGTGACGATTTCGAACGAGATCTTCTGGCCTTCGGCCAATGAACGCATGCCGGCCTTCTCAACCGCGGTGATGTGCACGAACACATCCTTCGAGCCATCATCCGGCTGGATGAATCCGAAACCTTTTTGGGTATTGAAGAACTTCACAGTTCCGACGGGCATCGTAGTTCCTTTCACGTTGAACGCCGGCGCGCTCATCGCACAGGCGGCAACATCCGCGTTTTGGGAGTTCACTTTCAGCGCAGCCCAAAGCGGGAGGCCAGGCGAGCAAGGTGAGCCGAAAACCAGGTTGCGGCGGGCGACATAAACGGAAAACGCGTTAAGGTCAACGCTGGGCCGGACCGGCCCAAATCTGCGCAAGTCCAAGGGCCGCCACGGGAAATACCGTTTTAACCGGCGCCACCGCAGCCCCCCCCCCTGCGGCATGCTGTCCTGCCAATCTACTTTATCAATTGGTAATAAGCCTGCCGCTATAGTTGCCGCAACGCCGCCCACCGCGGTTAACACAAGCTTAAAGCGACGCGGCTCCGCTTTATTCCCGCAATTCGGGTTCATATGCGCAGAGACAAACGACGAGCGATCCGCCGGCCCATGCGCTACGGCGCATTCCTCATCCTCGACGGCGATACGCAGCGTAGCTGCGTGCTCTCCGACATTTCCGATACCGGCGCCCGCATCGAAGTCGCCACCGCTGACGAATTGCCGGACCGCTTCACGTTGATCCTGTCCGGCAACGGTTCGCCGCGCCGCAAGTGCCGCGTGGTCTGGCGCCAGCCGACCCAGGTCGGCGTCAACTTCGACGGACGGTTGCCGCCGGACGAGCGCACCGGACTGGTGCCGGAAATGGACGCGGATCATCCCGCCGAAGGCGCCGACGCCACGCCGCTGAAAAGCTTCGACTGACCTGACGCCTCCAAACAGCAAAAAGGCGCCGTCCGTTTCCGGACGACGCCTTCACGCATTAGTTGATGCGACGCTTTAGGCCTGCTGGATCGCCGAAAGCAGCCATTCGCCGCCGCGCAGCCGCATGAAGGTCCACAGCTCGGTGACCTCGCCTGGCGTGCCGCCTTCGACCGTGCGTCCGCTGGCGCGCTCGACGACGGTGTCGGTCAGCGCGAAGTGCATGGCGACGGTGGCGTATTCGCGGTCGCCTTCGCGCCAGGCTTCCGACAGGTCGCCCTGCAGCAGCTTGACGTCGGTAACCTGGTTGATGACGCCACGGCTGGCATTGTCAGTCAGTTCCTCGGCGAAATATGACACCATTTCCGGCGTCGTCCGCGCGCGCAGCGCGGCCAAATCCTCAGCCGAGTAAGCGACCTGGATGTCGCCGAGCAAGGTCTCGAAGTCGTCGAAATCCGACTTCTCCAGCGTCACCGGCTGGCCTGCGGGAGCCGCCGGCGCATTGCCGCCGAACATCGCGCCAAGACCGCCGAAGGCCTGCGGGTTTGGGCCGGGGCCTGCGCCTGTGGCCGGACTTCCGTGAGAAGAACCTGCGGACTGCATGGCGGTAACCGGCGGCGCGTTGCGGCGCTGCCACCAGGCATAAGCCAGGCGGGCGACGATGACGATCAGGCCGATTTGCAGCAGCAGGCCGAGGATCGAGGCGAAGCTGCCCATCCCACCCATGAAGCCGCTGCCGAACAACATGCCGAACAGGCCGGCGCCGATGAAGCCGGCGGCGAGGCCGCCCAGCATGCCGCCGCCGAACAGGCCCGGACGGGCCGCGGCACCGGCAGCGCTCGCCGTACCGGCGGCGCCCGCCGTGGCGGTGCTCGGCTGCGTTACCGAACGCTGGATCGGCGCGGCAGTCGGCGCAGTCTTGGTCGCAGCCGGCGCAGAGAAGGTGCGCGCTCCACGGCTGCCAAACGAGCCGCCGCGGCCGCCGCGGGCTTCCGCGTATTCGGCAGCTACAAAAACGAAAACAGTCGCAATCGCGGCAAGCGCGATAAGCCAACGGTGGCGCATCATGGTCTCAGTATCCTCCCGGCCAAATTCGGCTCTCAGGAGAATAGGTGCGCCAGGAGCGTTTTGTAAGAGCCACCAGGGCCGGGAGAGGCGGTGCGCTGCTAAGCCGCAGCCTTTCAAGGCGGCGCTTCCGGCCGTTGCCGCGTCACGCGAATGTCATTGGTCGGGCAAGGAACATAGCCGCTCCGCGCCGCGTTCCTTTCGCAGTTCGGGTGTTTGGAGTCGGCAGATGAAAATCGCAGTCACAATCGCGCTGCTGGTGCCCCTCGCCTTCGCCACGGCTTTGCCGGCGCCGGCCAGGTTAACGCCGTTTCAGCAGCTTCCCGTCGAGCAGCCGGACGTAAACTCGTTGCACACCGGTCCGGCGGCGGCGTCGCTCGAGCGCAATTATTTCCAGACACCGCAGCCAAAGCCGGCCGAGGCGCGCCGCCAGGCGGCGCCCTGCACCGTGCAAATGGTGATGTTCGACAAGGCCCGGCTCGCGCAAGCCTGCTACTAAAAAGCTTGTTATTAACTTTAGGGCACCTCGAAAAATAGCATGCCCCTCGGCCCCGTGCGAGTCTGCTGCCCTGACGGCATGATTCTAGGAGACTGACGATGGGGCAGCTCGGATTTTTCGATGCGGATAATCGGCTGGCGGCACTATCGGCGAAAGGCGATC
>CAMBQQ010000146.1 GCA_945870035.1 Rhizobium sp. Q54
GCTGAAGGTGCCTGGCTGAACCAGTTTGACGACGTTAGAATTCGACAAGGCATATTACTCCTTCGGTGGAGAAGTGGAGGCTTCAACTACCCCCACGATATGCCGCCTTCCTGATCTACCCCGTCACCAACTTTCGACCATAGCTCCGAACAGCGTGGCCATCGGCTATGGAACCGTCGGCGACGGGATAGGCGCGGTCGCCCTTGGTCTAGGCGGCGACGCCTGGGGAGAAAGGAGCTTAGCGGTCTTCGGTAGCGCCAGCGGGGACTCCAGCATTGCGATTGGACATGGTAGCACCACAAGCAGTTTTCGAGGCACCGCCATCGGTGCTTTTAGCAAAGTCTATGGAGACCACAGCGTCGCCTTTGGGTATCTTGCGCAATCGGGCGCGATCTTATCTCCGAATGCGGATGTCACCGCCATTGGCTATGACGCGCGGGCTGGCACGACGGCCAGCGGACAGGACCGCGCCACGGCAATCGGCAGCGCTTCACGCGCGAATGCGGTCGATGCCACAGCGCTGGGTTCGTCCGCCCGCGCGACTGCCGCCAACGCTGTGGCGCTCGGCAGCAACTCCGTCGCCGACGTCGCCAACACCGTGTCGGTGGGCTCGAGCGGCAACGAACGCAAAATCGTCAACGTCGCCGCCGGCAGCATCACCTCCGGCTCGACCGACGCCGTCACCGGCGGGCAGATTTACACCGCCAATGAGCGCGTCGCTGCCGCCTTCGGCGCCAGCTTCGACACGACGACAGGCGTGATGAGCGCGCCGAGCTACACCATCCAGGGCACTGCGTATAACAATGCGGGCAGTGCCTTCGGCGCTGTCGATACCGCGCTCTCCACCATCAGCGGACAGATCGCCACCATTAACTCCGGCAACCTGCCCTATGTCGTCGTCAACAGCACCGGCGCGGTCGCCTCCGCCGGCGGCACCGAAGCGGTCGCCGTCGGCAGCGGCGCCAACGCTTCCGGCAACGAGAGCACGGCGGTCGGGCACCTCGCTGCGGCAACGGGCACGAACAGCACGGCCTATGGCAGCGGCAGCACCGCGTCTGGTATCCGATCGACCGCACTCGGCCAGGGCGCGACGGCCGCCAATACCAACAGCACGGCGGTCGGCGCCTCAAGCTCAGCCGCGAACGGCGGCAGCGCCTTCGGCAGAAGTAGCAATGCATCGTCTACCGACAGCACCGCAATCGGCAATTTCGCTCAGGCAACCGACCTTGCCAGCACCGCGGTCGGATCGCTCGCCGAGGCGACCGGGCAAGGTTCGACCTCAACCGGCTACTACGCGCGCGCGACCGGGTTCGGCAGCGTGGCCTACGGCCAGCAATCATACGCCAATGCGGCGGGCGCCATTGCCATCGGCGATCATGCCCAGACCGCCGGAGTCGACAGCGTCGCGATCGGCCGCAATGCATCGGCGCCGAACCAGAATTCTGTGGCGATTGGCGCCAATTCAGTAACGACAGCGGACAACACGTTCTCTGTCGGAGCTGCTGGCAATGAGCGCACCATTGTCAATGTCGCCGCCGGAGCTTTGACGTCAGCCTCGACCGACGCTGTGAATGGCGGCCAGCTCTATACGACCAACCAGCAGGTCCTGACCTTGACCAGCCAGGTCGCGGGCTTGAGCGGCGGCAATTCGAGTTACGTCGCCGTCAACGGCACTGGCGCCACGCCGACCGCCACCGGCAGCAATGCGGTTGCCATTGGCAGCGGCGCCAATGCCTCGGCAACCGACTCGATGGCGTTCGGCACCAATGCGCAGGCGACTGGAGTCAACGCCATCGCGATCGGCACTGGCGCCTTGGCTACCGGCTCGGTCGCCGTCGGCGCCGGCGCCTTCGCGTCGAATGGCGGCGCCGCCTTCGGCGACGGCGCCAATGCATCGGCCACCGACGCAACCGCGCTCGGGCCCAATGCCAGCGCCACCGCCGCCAACTCCGTAGCGATTGGATCGGGCTCGACCAACACCGTCGCCAACACCGTTTCGGTCGGCTCGGCCGGCAACGAACGCCGGGTCACGAACGTGTCCGCCGGTACTGCATCGACCGACGTGGTCAATGTCGGCCAGCTCAACGGCATGGCGTCCGGGTTCCAGTCGCAGATCAACGACGTCAACCAGCGCGTCGATAGAGCCAATGCCGGGGTCGCCATGGCGATGGCGATGGGCGGCGGCAGCCTGCCCGACAAGAAGAAATTTGCGCTTGGCGTCAACGCCGGCACTTTTGCCGGTCAGAATGCGTTGGCGCTCACCAGCGCCTTGCGGCTGAGCGAAACTATCGTTGCGTCCGCCGCGCTCGGCTACGGCATGAACGAAAATCAAATCGGAGGGCGCGTCGGCGTTCAATTCGCATGGTAGCCAAGCTCAGCCACACGATTGCCGCCGGCGCACTCTTGGCGGCATGCGCAGTCCTATCAGCGCAAGCGCAGAACATTGAATGGGCCAAGATGCCGCGCATGCAGCTCGAACGGCAATTCGCCGGACCGTTGCAAGACACCATCATCCAGCGCTGGCGCGATGCCGAGGACGGCACGGTCTGCCACATCTATCTGCCGATCACAGCGCCGCATTCGCCGCCGACGCCCTCGGGCTATGTGCAGTACGGCAGCAACACCATCGGCACGATGAGTTGCCAGCCCGGCCCGGCAAAACCGGCCCGCCCGGAAGCGCCAAAGCCCCGCCCTTAGCCCGACCTGCTCTCTTGGCTACGGCGTGTGATCAGGGCGACTTTGCTTGCCCGCTGCGACCTGGGCACAGGACTCGACCATGACCAATGCGCTGGCGAAGAAATTCTCGACCGCGTCGATCAGCGCAGGAAGCACGGTGGCCTGTTCGCAATCGCCATGGCGAAAGAGCAACCCGGCGGATTCGGCATCGCGCTGCACCGACCGCACATGCATGCGCGATACATTGAAGCGGCGCGCCAAATCGGACACCGTTACCGGGCGCATCTCCTCCGGCACCAGCGCCGCATAAGACGGACTGGCCAACAGAGCGCAGATCATCATCGGCATCCCGGCGTCCCGCTCAACGATTCGTTTCAACTCCGGCGCCGCATCGACCATGCGATAGCCGGCGAGAAACATGCGTCCCATCGCCAGCACGAAATTCGGATAAAAGTCACTGTTGCCGTCTTGACCATCTTGGCTGATGCGCTCGGCGAACCGCGTAGTGCCGCGCAAGAGATCCACGGCCGACAGCAATTGGCGATTACGGCTGCGATGCAGGGCGATCAACTTCGACGTCGGGACAAAGCGGCGGATGCCGGACTCAGCCCTCTCGACGCGCTCCAGAAATCCGGTCGCCCGCATCAACATCAGCAGGCCCTCGACACGCCCGCCGCCGCACAGACCCGCGCCAACGCAGATGTCGCGAAAACTGGCGGTCGTCAGTCCGGAATGCGGATCGTCGCGCCTATAACTGAAGTGCAGGAACATGCTCGCCAAAGCGATGCCGAAACGGGCGCGGTCGTTCATCACCAGGTTGGCCAACCAGCGGCGCTGATAATAGGCAAGATTGTCGGCCGCAAGCGCCGCCAACGCCGACTTGAATCGCGGCTCGCGCCGCACCGCCGCGATCGTTTCCAGCGCGGGCACCGGCGGCGTTAGCGTGAGTTCGGCAGTCTCCGTGTCCATCGGCAGCAGCGCGTCACTTACCCTGGCTCTGGATATAGGCGGCGATGTCAGCGGCCTCGGCGCGCGTCAGGTTCATGTCCGGCATTTTCGGATGCGGCAGCAACAGAAACAGCGCCAGCTTGCCGACATCCAGATCGGCAATCTTGCCGATCGTCGAGAACGGCGGCGCCTGGCCGGAGACCGCGGTCTGGTCGGCGGCGACCACATGACAGGCGGCGCACCAGCGCTTGGCTAAGACCCCGCCCTGCCCGGCATCGGCGGCGGCCGCGCCTTGGGAGAGGCCGGCAACAACGACCAGAGAAAGCAGAATGGCGGGGGTGCGAATCATCGGTGCGGCCTCGGTTGCAGACGCCTTATATAGAACGGTACAGCCCGTCCGTCCTGACTTGGATCAAGCCTCAGCCGGCGACCCGCCGCGGTGGCAGCGCCGCCTGCATTGCCTCCCGGCTCGGCCGCTCCAGCGTCGTCAAAAAGCGCTCGGCCCATTGCCCGAGGTCGTTTGCCAGCAACGCCTTGTAATTGTCGGCGTGGCGCTCCCGCCGCTCCGACAAAGGCATGGCCAGCGCGCGGTCAATGGCGATGGCGACGCCTTCGGAGTCATACGGATTGACCAGCAGCGCCGCGGTGCATTCGCGGGCCGCGCCGGCGAAGCGCGACAAAACCAGCACGCCGGGGTTCTCCGGGTCCTGCGCGGCAATGTACTCCTTGGCGACAAGGTTCATGCCGTCGCGCAAAGGCGTCACCAATCCGGCGCGCGCGCTGCGGTAAAGACCGGCGAGCGCCGTGCGGCTGTGCGCCTTGTTGATGTAGCGCACCGGCGTCCACGACGCTTCGCCATAGGCGCCGTTGATGTTGCCGACTTTCTCGCCGACCTGCCGCGCAATGGCGGCATATTCCTGAATGTCGGCGCGGCTGCGCGGCGTGATCTGCAAATAGGTCACCTTTCCGCGCCATTGCGGAAAATTGGTCAGCAGCCGCTCGAAGGCATCCATGCGTTCGGGAATGCCCTTGCTGTAGTCGAGCCGGTCGACGCCGATGATCATGGCGCGGCCGGATAGACTATCCATGACCTCGCGCACAAAAGAGGAATCGGCGGCGCGGCGCGCCAGCCGCTGGAAAGCTTCGGTCTCGACGCCGACCGGAAACACACCAATGCGCACATCGCTCTCGTCGAAGGCGAATCTGTCGGCATCGAGGCGGCGCAGGCCGCGCTCGGTGGTCAGATAGCGGGCGAAATTGCTCGCGTCGGTTTCGGTCTGGAAGCCGACGAGGTTGTAATGGCTCAACGCCGGAATGAGCTGCTCGTGATTGGGTAGCGCGGTGGCGATCTCGGCCGGCGGAAACGGAATGTGAATGAAAAAGCCGATGCGATTCTTGTGGCCTCGATCGCGCAACGCCTTGGCCAGAGGCATCAGGTGATAATCATGCACCCAAATAACGTCGTCGGGACGCAATATCTTTTCCAGATTGTCGGCAAAGAACTGGTTGACCCGCAAATAGCCGCCGAGATCGCGGCGGGTGAATTCGGCAAGGTCGAGCCGGTAATGCAGGATCGGCCACAGCACGCGGTTGGCGAAGCCGTTATAAAATTCCTCGTAATCGTCGTTTTTCAAATCGATCGTCACGTATGTGACGTTGTCGCGAACCGTATGCTCTGCCGGCCCCGGCTCGTCCTCGGCAATTTTTCCGCTCCAGCCGAACCAGACGCCGCCGCGCTGCTTCAAAGCCGGGCGGATGGCCACCTCAAGCCCGCCGGCGCGCGCCTTGCCGTCCGGAATGCCAACTCTGTTCGATACCACTACGAGTCGAGACAATAGAATAATCCCCCATCCAAGACGCGACCACCGCCGCCTGCAATCTCTCCAGAAAAATGACGTAAATCATGAGCTTAACGCAAAAAGCCCGCGAAAGTTCCATTGCCGTGAATAAACCGAATTTCGACCATGCGGGCGAAAGACGGCTTTTGCGTGCACCGCGGGGAATTTTAAAATTAAAATGCAGATGTGCGGGGAAATTTTTCGAACGCAATAATCGCCTTAAAGGCGCGCCAGCCGCCGCAGCGCCAGCCGAACCTGATCGGGCGAGGAAAACACCCCGCTCGCACCGTCGAACGCAAAGCCGACCGCGAAGGCTTTGCCGCCGTATTCCGGCATGGCGCTGAAGGCGGCCTGGTCTGTAACGTCATCGCCGATGAATACCGGCATGCGTCCGGCAAAAGGCGTCTGACGCATGACCTTGCGCACGCCATCGCCTTTGTTGATGCCAGGACGCTTGACCTCGAACATCGCCTTGCCCGGCAACACTTCGGTGTCGACGGCGGGAAAAGCCGCGCGGCTGGCCGCGACATGCGCGCGCAGGCGCTCCTCGTGCTGCGGTGCCTTGCGATAATGCAGCGCCACCGAATATCCCTTGTCTTCGTATTCGATACCGGAGCCCGGCGTGACCGCGCTCACCAGATGCCGGCGCATGTCATCGGGCAGATCGTCGATGCGCGCGATGGCCGAACCCGACAGACGAAGTTCAGCGCCATGCCCGCCGACCGACGGCAGCCTGAGCGGCGTAAACAGCTTGTCGAGATCGCGGATCGGCCGCCCGCTGACCAAAGCCAGCGCGCCACCGCTCAATTCATGTAGTTTGAGCAAAGTATCCTTGAGGATATCCGGCACATCGACTTCGAAGGGCGACGGCCCGATGTCGATCAAGGTGCCGTCGACATCGAGCAGCAAGGCGATCGTTGCCGGATCGAGCATGGCAAACTGCGTCAATGCCAATTCATTGGCGACCCGGTCACCTTCATCGATCGCAATAATCTCGGACACAATCGTCCTTTCCGAAAAGCGCCTGAAAAATAATCGAAACGCTACTGCGCCATCACCTCGACATCGCCATCGACGCCGGTAACGACCTTGAACTCGCGCTCAAATACCTTACCCTCGTTGCGGGCGATGGCGCGATACTCGCCCTCGCCCAGCACGACGCGCGGAAACGCGCCGATCGATTCCTTGATGACGTCGCCGCCCGGCGTCAGCACCGACCAGGCGGTATTGGCCAAGGCCTCGCCACCCTTTTCACTGACAAGTTTCAGCGTGATGACGGCGGCGCGATGATTGACCGCGATGTCGGTCAGCTTGCCGGCCTGCACGCGAATGTCGGAGCGCACTTGCGAATTGGCATCGCCATAGTTGGACACGATGTAATAAATGCCTTCCGGCACCATGACGACCGCGCCGGTCATCACATGCTCGGCGATCGGCCGCCGGTCGCCGGCTTCGAACTGGCTGCCCTTATAAACATCGAACGATATCTGCCCGGCCGGAATCGGCACGTCGCCGGCACGGCCTTCAATGCGCAGGCCGCCGGCCGGCAGATCGAATTCCTCACGCACCGTCGCCCCACGCAAGGCGACCGGCTTGACCGCGGTGGCGAGACCAAAGCCGACATGGACAATGTAATTGCCGGGCGGCAACACCATGGTCGGCGCCGGGCTTTTCTCCTCGCGGATTATCCGGAAAGCGCCGCCGGCCTCGGCCTTCGCGGCATAGACCCGCCAGGTCAGTCCGCCGGTGATCGGCGCCGCGTCCTTGCCAAAACGGGCCGAGAGCGCGAGCGCTACTTGTCCCGCCGGCACCATCGGCATCGGCGTCGGCGCCGCCATTGGCGCCTGCGAGGGCGGCGCGAGGTTGCTCCTCGGACCGAAACCATCGCCGCGTGCGCCCATATTGGGCGACAGCAGGCCCGTCGAGGGACTGGCGGAGAACAGGGAATTGCTGCCGGACTGTGCGATCGCACTGCCGGGCGCAGCAAGCGCGGCAACGGCGGCGATAAAGCCTATGGCGATAGCCTGAAAGAACCGGCGGAAGGCCGCGGCGATGGCGAATGCGCTGCTCATGTCGGCAGCGTTTTCGGCTTAAATCGCGGCGAATTCAAGCCAAAATGGGCAGTTTGCCCCGCGCCAGAGGGGGCTGTCCGGCGCGGGGCGCATCAAGCGGCAGTTGCGGCAACGGTTTAACGAGTGAACCGGGGCCGATTTTCTGCAGATTGCCGCTGATGATCGTGTCGCCGTCGGCGATGCCCTTGTCGATGGCGACCAGTTGGCCATCGACCGGCCCAAGCGACACCAGGCGCATCTCGGCCTTGCTGTCCGGGCCGACGACATAGAGGTATTTTCCGAGTTGGCTGGAGCCGAGCGCCGCCTGCGGCGCCACCAGCGCGTCGGTGCGCTCGCCGACCGCGAGCCGAATGCGGACATACTGGCCGGCCAGCAGCGAGCGGTCGGCATTGGCGATGGTGGCGCGCGCGACAATGGTGCCGGTCGAGCGATCGACGGCGTTGTCGACGAAGGTGACTTCGCCAGTATAGCGGGCCGCCTTGTCTTCGCCGGGCAGGAACACCTCGGCGGTGACCTTGCCCTTGGCGCGTGCCGCATTGATCGCATCCAGATCGGTCTCGCTCGGATTGAAGGTGACGTAGACCGGATCGAGCTGCACCAAAGTGTTCAGCGTGGCGCTGCCGGCGGTCAGCAGCGTGCCGACCGAGGCCTGATTGCGGCCAAGCCGGCCGGCAAATGGCGCGCGGATTTCGGTGTAGCCGAGATTGATCTCGGCCGAGCGCACCGCCGCTTGCGCGATCGCGATCGCGGCTTCGGTCTGCCGCAGATTGCTGGTGCGCTGCTCGAACGTGTTCTTGTCGAGATAGCCGCTGCTGGCCAGGGTCGTGCCGCGTTCGACATTGCCCTTGGCGTAATCGAGCGCGGCGGTATCGCGGCTTAGTTGCGCCTTGGCGGAATCGAGCGCCGCCTGATAATCGCGCGGGTCGATCGTGTACAGGAGATCGCCTTCCTTGACGTCGGCGCCGTCGGCAACATGCTGCTTGAGCACATAGCCGGCGATCTTCGATTGCAAGGCGACGTTGCGGATCGCTTCGGTGCGCGCCGCATACTCCAGGGCACCTCGAAAAATAGCATGCCCCTCGGCCCCGTGCGAGTCTGCTGCCCTGACGGCATGATTCTAGGAGACTGACGATGGGGCAGCTCGGATTTTTCGATGCGGATAATCGGCTGGCGGCACTATCGGCGAAAGGCGATCCG
>CAMBQQ010000147.1 GCA_945870035.1 Rhizobium sp. Q54
GCCGCCCGCACCTTCGGCGTCGTCGTTGCTTGGCTGTGAAGTTGGATCAACATGCCCGAACCCCGCTTCGAATGTCCCTCAGGATCGATCTTGCCATGAAAAAAGCAGAGCGACGAGGGTCTATGTGATCATCCGGGATGGAACAGGTACATCACACGGCCTGACTGACGCTGTTTTTGCCCCAGCCCTTGATCGCCGCCCAGATGCCGCGGTCGAGCCGGAAGCGGTCGATCGGCGCCGAGGAATTGATCGCCTTGATGCGATAGAGGCCGACGCCGGTCCACTGGAAGCCGCACTTCTCCAGCACGCGGCGCGAGGCCGGGTTGGTGACGCGGCTGCCAGCCTGCAATGCCTTGTGCTCGAGATCGGCAAAGGCATAGTCGATGACGGCGTGCAGGGCCTCGGTGGCGTAGCCCTTGCCCCAGTAATCGACGCCGAGCCACAAGCACAGCTCCAGATCCTGCGACGGCTCTGCCCGTGTCAGCCCGATGACTCCGATGACGGTTTCGTCGTGCAGGGTGATGAGGAAGGCAAACTCACCGGCGGCCTTGTTGGCGCCGGCAATGAAGCTTTCGGCATCCGAGACCTGAAACGGAAACGGAATGCGCGCGGAGTTTTCGGCAATGCGGCGGTCGTTTGCGAGCGCTGCAACCGATTTAGCGTCCACGAGAGTCGGCGCGCGCATGGCAAGACGCTTTGTCTCGAGGACGGGGATACAGGCCTCGCAGAACGTCTCGCTTGGTATTTCTTCCAACAGTGACATGGCTCAGGCTCCTGTTTGCCAGCGCGACTGCCGCGCCGGAAATGCAAACGCGCGGATGCGCGTTAAATGCGAAGAGGGGGAGCCGGTTTCACCCGGTCTCCCCCTCTCAGGACCCTATGAGCCCTGCCGGTTTGACTGGATGACCGGCAGACCTCGATGTTTGGTCTACCTTTTACTCGACCGCTGCTTCCATCATCGGGACGACGGATACGTAGGTGCGGCCTTTACCTTTGGTAGCGAACGTAACTTTGCCGGTGGTGAGTGCGTACAGCGTATGGTCGGTGCCCATGCCGACATTGCGGCCGGGATGCCAGGTGGTACCGCGCTGGCGGCAAATGATGTTGCCCGGATTGGCCACTTCGCCACCCGACTTCTTCAAACCAAGGCGACGGCCCGCGGAATCGCGGCCGTTGCGTGAAGAACCACCAGCTTTTTTATGTGCCATAGCGACTACTCTCTCGAATTCAGTTTATTTCTTACACCGATTCCGTTTCGGAATCATCTCACTTTTTCTTAGTTACTTTTTCTTGGCCTTCGCGGCCGGCTTGGCATCGGCTTTAACGCGCGGCTTTGCGGCCGGCTTTTTGGCCTTTTTCGCCTCTTTTGCTTCGGCGGCTTCGCCTTCCAGCTTCGGCTTCGGCTCTTTTTTCGGCCGGGCCGGCGGGGTCGCCTGCGGCTTGGCGCCGTCAGTCAAAATCTCGGTAATGCAGATGACCGAGAAATCGTGACGGAAACCGCGTTTGCGGCGCGAATTCTTGCGGCGGCGCTTCTTGAAAGCGATCACCTTGTCACCGCGGGTGTGCTGGAGCACTTCGCCCGCGACAGTCGCTCCGGCGACGGTCGGCACGCCGACGGCAGGCTTATCGCCCCCGAGCAGCAGGACCTCGCCGAACTCAATTACGTTGCCTGGTTCAACCGCGACGCGGTCGATCCGGATCACATCTTCAGCCACAACGCGGTACTGCTTACCGCCGGCTTTGATGACTGCGAACATCGTTTTTTCCTCGTGTTCAAACCCGATCTCGGAGGATTCCGGACCGGCTTCTTATCAGTCGATTTATGTTTGTTTTTAAGGACTTAACGTCCAAAAACAGGCAAGCGGACCGTGTAGGCCCGCTCCGCTGGCGGTCTTATGCGGGAAAAAGCGCCGGATTGTCAAGAAAAGCCAAGATTTTGGCGGGCGTCAGCTCTCCGCCTTCGCCGGCGCCAGAACCGGGGTTTCGCCCTCGGCGCCCGAGTAGGCCAGCCGATAGCCGACACCGAGTTCGGTCGCCAAGATCTTCGGCGAATCGGCCTTCGGTTCGATCTTCTGGCGCAGCTTTCGGACGAAGATGCGCAGATAATGCGTGTCCTGCATGTGAATCGAGCCCCACACCTCCTTGAGGAGATGCTGGTGCGTGACCACATTGCCGGCGTGCTGGGCCAGCACCTGCAACAGCCGGTACTCTTTCGGCGTTAGCGCCAGGCGCACGCCATCGAGCGTCACCGCGCGGGCGGCAAGATCGATGGTCAACGGCCCGACCGTGACCGCGGGCTCGCCCGACGCCGCGCGCGACTGGCGGCGCAGCGCGACGCGCACGCGCGCCAGCAACTCGGCGATGCCGAACGGCTTGACCACATAATCGTCGGCGCCGATTTCCAGGAGCCGCACCTTCTGCGCCTCGGTCGAGCGCACCGACAGAACGATGATCGGGACCGTCGACCACGAGCGGATGCGCTCGACCACTTCGGAGCCGTCCATGTCGGGCAGGCCGAGATCGACGATGACGATATCGATCGGCCGTAAGGTGGCGGCGCGGATGCCCTCAGTGCCGCTGCCGGCCTCGTGCACGACAAAGCCGTTCAACTCGAAACCCGTGCGCAGGAAGCGGCGGATCTACACCTCGTCGTCGATGACAAGGACGATCGGGGAAGGCTCACTCATCTGCGTCGCTTTCCATGTGAGGGACGGCGGCTTGCGTCACCGGCAGTTCGATCGCCAGCGTTGCACCCTTGCCTGGCCCGTCGCTGACGGCATTCATCCTGCCGCCATTGGCGGCAATAAAAGCATTGGCGATCCACAGGCCGAGGCCGGACCCGCTGGTGGTCGCAGCCTGGCGCTCGCCGCGCACGAAACGATCCCAGATTTGTGGCTGCTCCGTGGCGGAAAGGCCGGCGCCCTGATCGCTGACGCTGAGCACCATGCGGCCGTCGCGCGCACGCGCGGCAACCGTGATCTGCGAGCTGGGGCTCGAGTATTTCGCCGCATTGTCGAAAATCTGCACCAGCGCCTGCTTCACCAGCACCGGATCGACATGAATGAGCGGCAGGTCGGACGGCAGGTTCAGGACGATGCGGTGGCCGGCCATGCGGCTGCGGCAGCGTTCCAACGCGCTGTCGATGATATCCGCGGGCTCGGCCCATTCCGCCTGCGGCTTGATGCCGTCCGAGGAAATGCGGCTGGCGTCGAGCAGGTTCTGGATATCTTCATTGAGCCGCTCGGCTTCGCTGCGCACGTCCTGCACCAAAGCCTGCAATTTCGGTTCGTTTTGCAAGGCCGGCGCCGTGCTCAATACGGTTGCGGCGCCGAGGATCGAGGCCAAAGGCGTGCGCAGTTCGTGGCTGACCGAACCGATCAGCGCCTCACGCAATTGATCGGTCTGTGAGCGCATATGCGCTTCGTTGATGGCGTGAGCGATGCCGAGACGCTCGAGCGTGGCGGTGGCATCGGCGAGCGCGGCATCGACGCGGGCGCGCAACTCGTCTGAATCGTCCTGCGAATGGCGGCCGAAATTGATGGCAATGAGGCCGAACTCCGGCGACTTGGGCGACACCGCGCGCACCAGCCAAGTTTCACCGGCGTCGCCGGCAACCGTGACGCCGGTGACATTATCGCGGCCGGCCGCAGCGAAATTTTTGACCTCGACGAGAACCTCAGGCGGCGCCGCGCCGGCGTTGCGACGCTTGCCGGCTGTGCCGGATTCGCGGGCGCCGGCAAACAGCACGACCTTGCGTTGCGTCACGGTGGTGAGATGATCCTCAATCGCCGATTGGATGTCGGCGACGTCGAAAGCGACGGCAAGGCGGCGCGAAAAGTCATAGAGATCGCGTATTTCGATTTCACGCCGGTGCGAGGTTTCAAGTTGACGCTTGAGGCGGGTCGCCAACTGGCTGACGACGATGGCGACGAAGACATAGAGGACGAGATTGATGACCTCCTGCGGGTCGGTGATGGTCAGGCTGAAGCGCGGCGGGAAGAAGAAAAAGGCCGAGGCCAGCACGCCCAAAATCGCCGCATACAGTGCCGACACGATGCCCCAGCGGGTGGCGGCGATCAGCACCGGGATGAAATAGGCGACGGTGCCGCGGGTGAGCCCAATTTGCCAGATAATCGCGAAAATCAGCAATGTGGTGGCGCCGACTAGGCCGGTGGTCAGGGCCATGGCGCGCAGTTCCTTGCGCAAACGCTTGTATTTGACGGTCTGGGGCATCGGCAGCCGGTCCGCTGGGGCCAGATTCAAAGCTCTGCCCGGTATATACGCCCGCTGGCCCGGGTTTGTCTCCGATCTGTCTTTTGTCTTGTTTGTGCGGGCGCGCTTGGTTACATAGCCGCGTCCATTCGGGCCTTTTGGGGCCTGTTTTGGGCCGCGGAGAGGTGGCAGAGCGGTTGAACGCACCGCACTCGAAATGCGGCATGGGTGCAAGCCCATCGGGGGTTCGAATCCCTCCCTCTCCGCCAAAACAGCCCTATGTGCCCTGCGGGCCCATAGGGCTGTTTTGCTAGAGGGCGATAATCAATGGCTTCCCTTTGGACCAGTCTGATCGCCGCCGGCCTCGCGGCCGTCATATATGCGGTTATCGGATTGCCGCTGGCCTTGCGCGTCGCGCCGCGTCCGATGGCTTTGATGCTGGCGCCGATGTTGGGTTGGGCGGTGCACAGCGCACTGGCGCTGCCGCTGTTTTTCGCCATTGGCCTGACGCGTAGCACGGCGATCCTTGTTTTCGCGGTGCCGCTGCTCGCCGCGATAGTGCTGCTGGCCAAGGACCGCGTCTGGCGTGGCGAGGCGATGATCTCGCGCGTGACATGGCTGGCGCTCACCGTGGCCGCGTGCCTCGCTTTCGTCCTCATGACCGCGGTGCTGCCGAAAATATCGGCCGACGGCGTCACGCTCGCCGGCCCGATTTTCGATCACTCGAAGATCGCGATGATCGATGAGATGGCGCGGCTTGGCGTGCCGCCGGGCAATCCGTTCTCCGGCGGCGAGGAGCCCGCCCGGCTGTCTTATTATTATCTCTGGCACTTCAGCGCCGCCGAACTGTCGCTGCTGCTTAATATCAGCGGTTGGGAAGCCGACGCCGCTTTGTCGTTCTTCACCGGCTTCGCGTCGCTTGCCGTGATCATCGGCCTGGCAGTTTGGCTGAGCGGACGCGCCACCTCGGCCTTGTGGGTCGTCGCGCTGGCGGCCACCGGCTCGTTGCGGCCGGTCCTGAACGCGCTGTTCGGTGCCGATGCCGTCGACAGGATTGCCGGCTATCCGAGCGGGCTCGGCGGCTGGCTGTTTCAGGCCTCATGGGCGCCGCAGCATGCGGCATCCGCCGTGATCGCGCTGCTGTCGCTGCTGCTGCTGGTGCAACTGGCCAGGCGGCCACATGTGCTGGCCGCGATTCTTCTGGCGCTGACCATGGCCGCCGGTTTTGAAAGCTCGACCTGGGTCGGCGGCGTCGCCTTTCCGCTGATGGCTTTGCCTGTGGCGCTTTATCTGCTGGCGCGCGCCGCGCCGCCGTTGCGTCTGCGTGTCCTGATCGGCTTTGCCGCCGCGGCGCTGCTGGCGCTGCTGCTGATTGCGCCGTTCGTCTACGACCAGATGCAGATGGCGGCGCTGCGCGGCGGCGAAGCGCCGATCGCCATCAGGCCGACATTGTTTCTCGACGATGCGATTGCCGGCCGCTTTGGCGAATGGCTGAACTGGCCGGCGTTCTGGCTCATCTATTTGCCGGTCGAGTTGCCGGCATTCTACATGACCGGACTGGTCGCGCTGGTAGTTATTGTCAAAGACAGCCGCGCCAAGGTCCGTACTTTGGACGACGAGCGCCGGACATTGGCGATAGCGTTTGCGTTGACTATTCCGGTCAGCCTGGTGGCGTCATGGCTGCTGGTCAGCACGCTCGGCGACAACAACGATCTCGGCTGGCGCGCGGTGCTGCCCGGGCTGCTGCTGCTGATCGTCTTTGCCGCCGCCGGACTGTCGCGCCTGAGGTTTGGATTGTCGCCGGTGCCGGTCGCGGCTGTTGCGCTCATTCTTCTCGCCGTGCCGGGCGGCGTGAGCATCGCGCTCCGAAATATGACCGGTACGCCGGGCATAGATGACAGGGCTTTCGCGCAAACGCCGCCGCTCTGGCAGGCGGTGCGGCGCGTTACGCCGGCGGCGGAGCGCATCGCCAACAATCCGTCGCACATGGAAAAGATGACGCCATGGGCGGCGAACATATCGTGGGCGCTGCTGGCCAACCGGCGCTCCTGTTATGCGGGCCCGGCTTTCAGGCCGTTCTCGGCGCGGCCCACGGAAGTCCAGGATGAAATCGACGCACGGTTCAATCGCGTTTTTGCCGGCGAGGCGAAACCGGGCGATGTCGAGGCGCTGGCGGCGCAGACCAAATGCGATACCGCCGTGGTGACTCCGGCGGATGGCGCCTGGAGCAACGATCCGTTCGCGGCGAGCGCGCTGTATCGTCTCGCCGACGGCACGGCGGCGTGGCGTATTTATCGCAAGATAAACTAGAGTCCGGCGAACCAGTTGAAGCCCTGCTTCGACCAGAAGGTCGGGATGAAGGTGTTGGTCACCTCCATCGCCGTGATCCATTTGGCGTTCTTGAAGCCGAGCTTGGTCGAGGTGCGCAGCCGCAGCGGAAAGCCGAACGGATCGGTGATCGGATCGCGCGCGTATTTGGTCGCCAGGATCGTTTGCGGATGCAGCGCCGTCGCCATGTCCAGCGTTTCGGTATAGTCATCGGCGCATTTGAAGGAGATGTATTTGGCGCGCGTATCGGCGCCGATGCGTTTGAGAAATTCGCTCAGGCTGACGCCCGACCATTGGCCGATATAGTCCCATCCCTCGACGCAGATATGGCGGATAATGAGTTCCTGTTCAGGCAACCGGTAGATTTGCTGCGCGGTCCATGGCGCCTTGTTGTCGATCAGTCCTGACAGTTCGAGCTTCCAGGTCGCGCCATCGACCGGCTTGACCTCTTCGATTTCGTAATAAGCATTGAAGCGGGGCGGCTTGACCACCTGATCGACGGAATAAGTCGGCGCCATTTTGTTCGGATCGAACAGCGCCGCCTGCACGCCGTCATTGAACGACGACATGGCGCGCAGGACCGACTGCACCGCATTGGTGTCGCTGACATCGCAGCCGGTCAGCATGGTCAGCGCGCCGAGCGACACCGCGCCGCGCAGCAGGTTGCGGCGGTTGATGTCGGCGACCAGTCTGCGGCCATCGTCGAGCGGCGACTGATCGACGCCGTTCTTCGGCCGGAAAATCGAGGAGGAGGGCGAGCGCGGCATGGTGTCAGTCCGTCATTCGGCGGGAGCGGGATGGACGTCGGCTTCGGGCACTTCGGGACCGCCGGTGACCATGGCGCCGATGGTCTTCGGCACCAGGAGCGCCAGCGCGACATGAATCATCAGGAAGCCGACGATCGCCGCCATGCCGATGAAATGCGCCAGCCGGCCGCCCTGAAAGCCGCCGAACAAAGCGGTCAATTCCTGAAACTGCACCGGCTTCCAGATCGCCAGGCCGGATAGAACCTGCACGACGATGACCAGCATGATGCCGACATAGAGCGTCTTCTGCACCGCGTTGTAATGCGTGATGTCGTCATGGGCGAGCTTGAAGCGCAGCGCATCGCGCACATTGGCGATGATCTCGCGCGGCCGGATCGGCAGCAACTTGCGGCGGAAGCGGCCGGTGTAAAAACCGTAAAGGAGATAGCAGATGCCGTTGATGAACAGCAGCCACATCGCGGCGAAATGAATTTGCAGTCCGTGCTGCGCCCATTTGCCGAACGTCATCCAGTCGGGAAAATGCAGCCAGCCGAACAGCACTTCGTCGTTATAGATTTTCCAGCCGCTGCCGATCAGCATGATCATGGCGATGGCGTTGATCCAGTGCATCGTCCGCAGCGCCGCCGGGTGCAGCTTGCGATGACGGCGAGTTGATTTGACCGTGAGTGGGGCCGTCATGATGGTCTGCTCATTAAAGCTGCGACGCTGTGCATCAGACTTAAGGGCACCTCGAACAATAGCGTTTTTGCTGCGTGATCGTTAGCCCGCGCGGATCGGCGGGCAATTGGCAGATGATCTGACGCCGGTGCGGCTCCGCCGTATGCACCCGGCGTCCTGTTGAGGGTGGCACAATCTGCCTTTTCCCT
>CAMBQQ010000148.1 GCA_945870035.1 Rhizobium sp. Q54
CTGCATCGTTACGTGCTGCTTTACAACCAGCAGCTTCCGCAATCAGCCTTGGGCAGCAAGACACCCTTGCAGGCCATGAAGGACTGGCATAGCCTGAAACCGGAGTTGTTCAGAAAACAGCCATATCACCTACCGGGATGTGACAATTAGTCCAAGAATGCCGGGACAAACGTGACGTTCGGCCCTCTCGCGATGCTCGTTTCGGGCATGAAAAAACCCGCGCCGGCTTGAAGCCATGCACGGGTTTTTTTGAGCCTTTGATTCGTCGGTATGTCGTTGCGTCTCATATCGGGACACAGCGCGCCGGCAGTTCAGCCGCCTCAGGCGACCTGCGCTTCCTTCGACCGGTCGAAACGCTTGCGGTCGGTTTCGTCGAGCAGCTTCTTGCGCAGCCGGATCGACGTGGGCGTGACTTCGACCAACTCATCGTCCTGGATGTAGGCCAGCGCCTTTTCCAGCGTCATGCGGATCGGCGGGGTCAGGCGGACGGCTTCGTCCTTTTGCGTGGTGCGAATGTTGGTGAGCTGCTTGCCCTTGAGCACGTTAATGACGAGGTCGTTCTCGCGGGTGTGCTCGCCGACGATCATGCCGGTGTAAACCTTCCAGCCCGGCTCGATCATCATCGGACCGCGGTCTTCCAGGTTCCACAGCGCGTAGGCGACGGCTTCGCCCTTTTCGTTCGAGATCAAGACGCCGTTGCGGCGGCCCTGGATCGGACCCTTGTGCGCCTCATAGGCGTGGAACAGCCGGTTCATGATGGCGGTGCCGCGCGTATCGGTGAGCAGTTCGCCCTGATAGCCGATCAGGCCGCGCGTCGGGGCGTAGAATACCATGCGAACACGGCCGCCGCCGGACGGGCGCAGTTCGATCATCTCGCCCTTGCGCTCGGACATCTTCTGCACGACGACGCCGGAATGCTGCTCGTCGACGTCGATCACGACTTCTTCGATCGGCTCTTCCAGTTCGTCCTTGTCGTTCTTGCGCAGCAGCACCTTGGGCCGCGACACCGACAGTTCGAAGCCTTCGCGGCGCATGGTCTCGATCAGGATGCCGAGTTGCAATTCGCCGCGGCCGGAGACTTCCATCGCGTCCTTGTCGTCCGATTCACGGACGCGCAAGGCGACGTTGCCCTCGGCTTCGCGCAACAGACGGTCGCGGATCATGCGGCCGGTGACCTTGCTGCCTTCGGTGCCGGCAAGCGGACTATCGTTGACGCGGAAGGTCATCGACAGAGTCGGCGGATCGATAGGCTGCGCCGGGATCGGCGTTTCCACCGAAGGGTCGCAAATGGTGTGGGCGACGGTGGCATTCGGCAGGCCGGCCAAGGCAACAATGTCGCCGGCTTCGGCTTCATCGAGCGGCACGCGCTCGAGGCCGCGGAAGGCCAGAACTTTGGTGATGCGGCCGCTCTCGACAAGTTTGCCTTCGCGGTCGAGGACCTTGACCATCTGGTTCGGCTTGACCGAGCCGGAGGTGATGCGACCGGTGATCATGCGGCCGAGATAGGGGTTGGCCTCGATGATGGTGCCGAGCATGCGGAACGGACCGGTATCGACGGCCGGCGCCTTGACGTGCTTGAGCACGAGGTCGAACAGCGGCGTCATGCCGTCTTCTTTCGAGCCTTCGAGCGAGGCCGACATGTAGCCGAGCTTGGCTGAGCCGTAGAGAATCGGGAAGTCGAGTTGCTCGTCGGTGGCGTCGAGCGCCGCGAACAGGTCGAACACTTCGTTGAGCACTTCGGTGGCGCGCGCGTCGGGGCGGTCGACCTTGTTGATGACGACGATGGGCTTGAGCCCCATCTTCAGCGCCTTGGAGACCACGAACTTGGTCTGCGGCAGCGGGCCTTCGGCGGCGTCGACCAGGACCAGCGCGCCATCGACCATGTTGAGGATGCGTTCGACTTCGCCGCCGAAGTCGGCATGGCCCGGCGTGTCGACGATATTGATGCGGGTGCCCTTCCATTCGACGGAAGCGGCCTTGGCCAGAATGGTGATGCCGCGCTCGCGCTCCAGATCGTTACTGTCCATGGCGCGCTCGACCTGGCGCTCATTGGCGCGGTAGACGCCGGACTGCTGCAGGAGCTTGTCGACCAGAGTAGTTTTGCCATGATCGACGTGCGCGATGATGGCGATGTTGCGCATATCCATAGTCAGGTTTCCAAACGAGAGCGGGGGTCCACTGAGGCTTCCGAACAAAGCCCGTTCCCAAAAAGCGACAGGATTGCCGGAGGGCAATCCTGTGGGACCCGCGACGCGACGCTATTGCGGCGCAATATAGTCACGTAGGGGCGGGAAGCAACCGCCCTATAGCGCATGTCGGCAACGCAGTTAAGCCGATAAATTGCTGATTCTGCCGATTTTCGAGGCTTTTCAGGCGCTGGAAGGCCGGCTCCAGGGTCCGATCCTGCCGCCGGGCGGCAGCGCATTCTGCAACATCACCATTTCAGCAATGGTTTCCGAGGTCACCAGCCCGATCAGCGCGCCGGCGGCGTTGGTAATGCCGACGGCTACGGCTTGTTTCTCCTGAAGCAGCTTGAAGGCGTCCTCCAGCGAGCGGCGGTGGCCGATGGTGGGCAGGTCCGTGTTCATGACCTCGGCGACGCGGGCGTCCGGACCGAGCGTCTTGATCGCCTTGATAATGTCGCCGCGGCCGAGCAGGCCGACCGGTTGGCCGGCGCCGTCGACCACTGGAAACTCGCCCTGGCTGGTCGCCAGCAGGGTCTGCACGGCTTCCTCGACATGGGCCTCCGGCGCCAGCGTGGCGAACTGCGTCATCATGGCGTGGCTGACCGGAACGCCGCGCGACACCGCGCGCAGCGCCACCATGTGCGCTTCCGAGGAGGCGGCGAGATAGACGAAAATGGCGATGAAAATCAGGATCGGATTGAACAGGAGCCCGATAAAACCGAGCGCGAAAGCGGTGAACTGGCCGATCCACGCGGCGATTTCAGTGGCGCGCACATAGCCCATGCGGCTGGCCAGCGCCGCGCGCAGAACGCGGCCGCCGTCCATCGGAAAGGCCGGGATCATGTTGAACAGCGCAATAAACAGGTTCACAGCCGCCAGCCGGTCGATCATGGCGATCTGGGTGTTGTCGATGGCGCTGGCAGCGCTGGCGTTCAGGTTCGCGCCGGCGAACGCCACGAGCAGAAGCGTGATCGCGACATTCACCAGTGGCCCGGCGATGGCGATGAGGAATTCCTGGCGCGGCTCCTCGGGAATGCGTTCGAGCTGGGCGACGCCGCCGATCGGCAGCAATGTGACATAGGGCGTGGCGACGCCGAAGGCGCGGGCGGTGAAGATGTGGCCGAATTCGTGCAGCAGCACGCAGGCAAACAGCAGCACCATGAAGAAGAGGCTGTCATAGGCGCTGGCGCTGCCGCTCTGGGCGTAGCTAGCGGCGAATATCCAGGCGAGAAATAGCAGGAATGTCAGATGGATGCGGACGACGGTTCCCGCCACAGTGCCGATATTCAAGGACCAGGACATGCGAGCCTCTTGCGGTCGAAGAAACGCTTCAGGAGAGGTAAGGTGCGGCTGAACTCATTGCGAGGGTCGCACGTTCACCCGTCGAGGAAGTGATATGGCGCAAAACGACCGGCCGAAAAAATTGCCCGCCGACGCCCGCAAAGCAGCGCTGGCCAAGCTCAAAGGCTGGACCGAGGCGTCCGGCCGCGACGCGATCACGCGCACCTTCGAGTTCAAGGATTTCAACCAGGCCTTCGGCTTCATGACGCGGGCGGCGCTGGTCGCCGAGAAAATGGATCACCATCCGGAGTGGTTCAACGTCTACAAGAAGGTCGAGGTGACGCTGTCGACGCATGACGCCGGCGGCATCACGGAACTCGACGTCAAATTGGCGGAGGCGATGGACAAGATCGCGGGCGTTTGACGCGAGGCACCCCTTATTACCCTCTCCCCTTGTGGGAGAGGGTGCCGAGCGAAGCGAGGCGGGTGAGGGGTCAGCGCAAATATCTAGCTCCGACCCCTCACCCGGCTCGCGCTTCACTTCGTTCAGCGCGATCCACCCTCTCCCACAAGGGGAGAGGGTAAGAAGAAAACGCCTTGCGCGCGCCGCAAAGCTCACCAAATTAAGCTTATGGCCCACGCACAAACAGCCTTCGAGCAAACCGACAACGACACCTCGTTGCGCGACACTATCTGGCGCAAGGCGCGCCGGGTCGCGGCGCACATTCCGTTCGCCGAAGACCTGCTTGCCGCTTATTACTGCGCCTTCGACCGCGATACGCCGTTGCAGGTGAAGGCGACTCTTATCGGCGCGCTGGCTTATTTTGTGTTGCCGCTCGACAGCCTGCCGGACTTCATGCCGGTGCTCGGCTTTACCGACGATGCCGTGGTGCTGGCCACTGCGCTCAAGCTGGTGACAAGCCATATGCGGCCGCAGCATCGGGACGCGGCGCGCGAGGCGCTGGCGCGGTTTTCGACCGGCAACTAAGGCCTTAAAATTACCTTGCCCATGACGCTGCGCGCGGCGATGGCCTTGAGCGCGGCCGCGCCATCGCCCAGCGGATAGACCGCGTGCACATGCGACGACAATTTGTCTTCGGCGGCCCAGGCCAATAGCTGCGCGGTGTTGGCGCGGTGGCCTTCCGGATCGCGCTCGGTCCATGCGCCCCAGAACACGCCGAGCACATCGCAGCTTTTCAGCAGCACCAGATTGAGCGGTAATTTCGGAATGTCGCCGGCGGCAAAGCCGATGACAAGAAATCGTCCTTCCCAGGCGATCGCGCGCAAGGCCGGCTCGGTGAACGCGCCGCCGACCGGATCGTAAATGACGTCGGCGCCGCGGCCATCGGTCAGGCGGCGCAGCGCGTCCTTGAGATCTTCGCTTCCATAATCGATGCCTTCGTCGGCGCCGTGCTTACGGCAGAACGCGATCTTGTCGGTGGATGAGGCGCAGGCGATGACGCGCGCGCCCATGATCTTGCCGAGCTCGATGGCGGCCAAGCCCGTTCCGCCGGAGGCGCCGAGCACGGCCAATGTCTCGCCGGGCTTTAATTTGGCGCGGTCCTTCAGCGCGTGCAGCGTGGTTCCATAGGTGACCGAAACGCCGGCGGCGCGGTCGGCGTCGAGACCGTCCGGGATTTTCACCAGCTTCGCCGCCGGCAGCGCGATCTTCTCGCGCGCCGCGCCATAGCCGGTCATGCCGACGACGCGGTCGCCGGCTTTCACCGCGGTCACGCCGTCCGCGACGCTTTCGACCACGCCGGCGAACTCCGCCGAGGGCGAGAACGGGAAGGCCGGCTTGGTCTGGTACTTGCCGGAGATGATCAGCGTGTCGAAGAAATTGAGCGCCGCCGCCTCGATGCGCACCACGGCCTCGCCGGCGGCGGGGGTGGGATCGGCAATGTCGGCAAGCACGAGGTCGTCGGGGGTTCCGTAGTGGGTGCAGAGCAGGGCTTTCATCGGACTTTCTTCACGTTCGGACTCTTTCGTGCGACGCGTCATTTCTAGCACGGCGCGGCGCTGCCGACCGGTCCTTGGCCATTAACTTTTTGCCGTTACTCTGGGGGGCAGGTGGAGGAACTCCGCCTTCACATTGCCGATATTCGCCCATACGAGGGCTAATATCCGCGAATCCTTCGACGGCGTGATAGCGTCGCCCACTACAGCCGGTAGGGCCCGATGACGAAAAAAATTTGCCGAAGCACTGCATTTGCATTTTTCGCCGCCAGCGCCGTTTTCAGCGCGGCGATGTCCCCGAATATTGCCTTCGCCCAGGCGAAGAAACCGGCGAGCCCGGCCGACCAGGCCGTGCTGCTCGGTCAATTCGGCGACTGGGGCGCCTATACGGCCTCTCCCGGCGGTAAGAAGGTCTGCTTTGCGCTGTCCAAGCCGACCTCCGCCGTCACCGACCCCGCCGGCCGCAACCGCGATCCCGCCTATGCCTTCATTTCCACCCGCCCGACCGAAAAGGTGAAGAACGAGGTTTCGGTGATCGTCGGCTATCCGCAGAAGCCCGGTCACGACGCCAACGGCACCATCGGGTCCGCCACTTACGTGATGTACACGCAAAATGACGGCGCCTGGGTCAAGAACGCCGCCGAAGAGACGCAAATGGTCGAAGCCATGCGCAAGGGCGCCGATCTGGTGATCAAGTCCGAATCCTCGCGCGGTACCAAGACCACCGATACCTATTCGCTCAAGGGTGTTGGCGAGGCGCTCGACAAGGTCGCGGCGGAGTGCAAGTAGGGCGCCGGCACCCCATATTGCCGGGAGAGCCGCGCGCCGCGCGGCCATGATGACTTGAGCCGATGACCAGTCTTGTAGAAGCCGCTCCCGCGCTTTTCGTCGAAAAGGCGCCGCTCGAAGCCAATGTCGCGCCGTCGATGCCGTCGCTGGTCGGGCTGTCGCGCGCGCAACTGGCTGACGTGCTCGGCGACGTCGGCGTGCCGGTGGCGCAGCGCAAGATGCGCGTGCAGCAGCTCTGGCACTGGATCTACTATCGCGGCTTCACAGACTTCGACAGCATGACGACGTTGGGCAAGGAACTGCGCGCGGCTTTGGCCGAGCGCTACACCGTGGCGCGGCCCGAGGTCGTCGCCGAGCAGGTGTCCATCGACGGCACGCGCAAGTGGCTGCTGCGGCTGCCCGGCGATCCGGATTCGAAGCTGCCGCACGACGTCGAATGCGTCTACATTCCCGACACAGAGCGCGGCACTTTGTGTGTCTCCAGCCAGGTCGGCTGCACGCTGACATGTTCGTTCTGTCACACCGGGACGCAGCGCCTGGTGCGCAATCTCACTGCCGGCGAAATCGCCGGACAGGTGCTGGCGGCGCGCGATCGTCTCGGCGATTGGCCCGGCGGCGTCAGGCCGACCGACGGCGTCATTACGACCGGCGAGCGCTGCGTCACCAACATCGTCATGATGGGCATGGGCGAGCCGCTTTATAATCTCGACGCCGTGCGCGACGCGTTGCTGATCGTGTCCGACGGCGAAGGCATCGGCATTTCCAAGCGCCGCATTACCTTGTCGACCTCCGGCGTGGTGCCGAACATCGAACGGGCCGGCGCCGAGATCGGCTGCATGCTGGCGATCTCGCTGCATGCGGTGCGCGATGAATTGCGCAACGAGCTGGTGCCGCTCAATCGAAAATACCCGATCGCGCAGTTGATGGAAGCCTGCCGCAATTATCCCGGCGCCTCGAATGCCCGGCGCATCACGTTCGAGTATGTGATGCTCAAGGACGTCAACGATTCCATCGAGGACGCCAAGGCTTTGGTGCGGCTCTTGAAGGGCATTCCGGCCAAGATCAATCTCATTCCGTTCAATCCCTGGCCCGGTACAAAGTATGAATGCTCGGACTGGGACCAGATCGAGAAATTCTCGCAGGTCGTGTTCGACGCCGGCTATGCCTCGCCGGTGCGCACGCCGCGCGGCCGCGACATCTTCGCCGCCTGCGGCCAGCTCAAGAGTGCGACCGAAAAAATGTCGGCGCGCGAACGCATGGCGTTACGCGCCATGGCGATGACGGATGATTAGCGCATGATCCCGAAAAGTGGGAACCGGTTTTCGGATAAGTTCATGCGCAAAAGAAATACGTAATTCATGTCCCTCATCGGCCGCATCTTTGTCCTCATCTTCGCCGTCATGCTGGCCAGTTTCGCCGCCGGCATTGTCATCGCCATCGGCGTGCTTGGGCCGCAATGGCATGGCGTTAGCGGCGATGTCGGCGAGCGGGTCGTGTTCTGGGGTACGGCCTTCTTCGGCGCCACGGCGACCGGCGCGGCGGGGCTGCTGCCGCTGGTTATCCTGATCATGCTCGGCGAGGCCTTCAAGGTCCGGTCGCTGCTCGTCAATACGGCCGCTGGCGTCGCGATGCTGCTGTTGGCCTATTACGGCAGCGGTCTGGCCAAGCCTTACGAGGAGTCGATCGACCATCCGCCGCCGATGTTTTCGCGTGAAATCGAAATTGCCGCGGCCGCCGGCGCGGTTTTCGGCCTGGTCTATTGGGTGATCGCCGGCCGCAAGGCCGGGCGCTGGCGCGAGCCGCGTATAACCTAGGCTCAGGACCCATTAAATATCTTGCGGATCAGGTGGTCGATTGATTCACTGGCGGCGCAAGGAGGCGTCGCCATGGATGGTTTGTTTCTACTCTCCGAGGCGCAGATGCGTCGGATTGAGCCATTTTTCCCTCTGTCTCACG
>CAMBQQ010000149.1 GCA_945870035.1 Rhizobium sp. Q54
ATGAGGGAAAAGGCAGCTTGTGCCACCCTCAACAGGACGCCGGGTGCATACGGCGGAGCCGCACCGGCGTCAGATCATCTGCCAATTGCCCGCCGATCCGCGCGGGCTAACGATCACGCAGCAAAAACGCTATTGTTCGAGGTGCCCTAAGGTTACCGATTTCATCTTCGCTGAGTGAAACATCCGCTCCGACCAGGCCCTTTTCCTTGGCGATCTTGAGCACGCGCTCGGAATTGATGCCGGCGCCGTCGTCCTTGATCTCGATAACGATGCGGCCGCCGCGATGCTCGGCCGACAGGCGGACGACGCCCTCTTCGTTCTTTCCCGCGGCGGCACGCACGGCCGGCGTTTCGATGCCGTGGTCGACCGAATTGCGGATGATATGGGTCAGCGGATCGCCGAGGCGCTCGATGATCGAACGATCAACTTCGGTGGTTTCGCCGGCCATTTCGAGGCGGACTTTCTTGTGCGTCTTGGTCGCCAGTTCGCGCACCAGCCGCGGCATGCGCTGAAACACCGAGCCGACCGGCTGGGCGCGCATCGACATGACGCTGTCTTTCAATTCGCGCGTATGGTGCACGACTTCTTCGAGGATCTGCGTCAGCCGGCCGGCGACGCCTTCCGGCATGTCCTGCACGATCTGGCCGAGCATGGCCTGCGAAATCACCAGTTCGCCGACCATGTTGACGACGCGGTCGATACGCTCGAGTTCGATGCGCGTCGTGGTCGCGGCCGGCTTGGTGCGGCCGCCGCCTTCGCCGCCTTCAGCGGGCGCGGCGACTGGAACTGCTGGTTTGGTGACAGCCGGCGGCGCGCTGATCGGCGTCGCACTGACTGGCGCGAGCGGCGGCGCGGCGACAACAGGTTGCTGCGCCTCGTCGACCGGAGCGGTCGCGGGAGGCGCCGCCACTGCCGGCGTCTGGTCGATAATCTCAAGATCGCAATCGCCGACGACGAATTCGAAAACTTCATCGACCGTGGCGCGCGGCGAGGCCGTGCGCAGCTCGGCCTTCCACCAGAAGTACGGGTAGTCGGCTTCAAGTTCGCAAAGAATCGGCAGCATGCCGGTGTCGCACACCAGATCGACTTCGCCGAGCTTGCGCAGCTCGCGCAGCACGTAGAGCGGCTCGTTGGCCTTCTTGAGCATTTCCGGCTTCGGCTTGAAGGTGATGGCAAAGACATTCATGCCATCGGCAACCTGAAGCGGCGCATCGGTGGCAGCGGCCGAGTCGTCCGGGGCATCCATGTCGACGCAGACCGGGACGAAATCGAGGCCGTCGAATTCGGCCGGCGCGGGGCCGTCATCGCCGCCGCCGGCGCCGCTCTGCTCGATGATCTGTTCCAGCCCGGCGCGGCATTCGCCGCCGAAATCGGCGGGCGCGACCTGGCCGGAACGCGACATCGACACCAGATCGGTGAGCACATCGCTCGCAGTCAGAAGGACATCGAGATTTTCCGACGTCGCCATCAGATTGCCGTTGCGCAAACCGTCGAGCACGGTTTCGAACACATGGGCGAAGCCGACAAGCTGGTCGAAGCCGAAGATGCCGGCGCCGCCTTTGACCGAGTGAACGCCGCGGAACACGGCGTTGATCGTTTCATCCGAGCCCTGTCCCGACCGGATATCGGTGAGGCCCAGCTCGATCTGCTGCATAGCTTCGTCGCATTCGTCAAAGAATGTCTTTTTAAGATCGTCCAGACTTGCCATGAGCGTGAGCCTTTAATGAATTCCAGAGCCTTAGGGCGCGACCTTGCGAACGGTCGCCACCAGGCGATCAGGATCGAACGGCTTGACCATCCATCCTGTCGCGCCGGCGTCGCGCGCCATGTTCTTCTTGTCGCCGTCGCTTTCGGTGGTCAGCACCAGGATCGGCGTCGACTTGTGCGCGGGGTCGCGGCGCAGATTGCGGATGACTTCGTAGCCATCCATGCGCGGCATGTTGATGTCGGTGATGATGACATCGATCGGCACGGTTTCCTTTTCCAGAACGTCGAGGCCGTCCTGGCCGTCAACGGCCTGGACCACGTCGAAGCCGGCTTCAACGAGCGTCAGCATGAGCATATCGCGCATGGTCTTAGAATCGTCGATCGTCAGGATTCGCTTACTCATGACATTCTCGCTGGAGGTTTGAAGTTCAACTTCACTCGATGAATTTGGCATGCCGTCTTCGGCACCCGGATCGGTGGCGTCGCTGACGCCGCCGGCTGTGTCGATGCCGTCCGCGGCGGATACGCTGCGGTCGACATATTGCATCCAATCGAGTCCGAAATCCTCGAAGGCGGATGCGAAGGCCTCCGACGGATCCTTGATGGTGACCGCCTGGCCGCTATTGGCCGCTGCGACAATGATCTGCACGCAAGGCAGCGTCAGGATTCTGACCGCGGAAGCGTCGAGGCAAAGCGGGCCGCCGGCGGCAAGCGCCTTGCGGACTTGTTCAAGAAAGGCCTCGGATGCCGCAATATCGAGCGTCTCCGGCAGCAGGACGGGGGCGTTGACCTCAGTATCATTCATCGGCGTAACCTGCTTGCTAGCTTTCCAGCTTTGTTTATCGACCGCTGGCGGTGCGCGCCGGCGATGCATGGGCTTTGCCGTCGCCGTCACAGGCGTCCATAATGGCGTCGGCAATTCCGGTCAGCGGATACTGCCGGGTCACCGCGCCGCGTTCGAAAGCCGCGCGCGGCATGCCGTAGATCAGCGACGTTGATTCGTCCTGGCCGAACGTGGTGGCGCCGGCCTTGCGCATTTCCAGGAGGCCTTCGGCGCCGTCCCTGCCCATCCCGGTCAGGATAGCGCCGACCGCCGAACGTCCGGCGACATGCGCCACCGAGCGGAACAGCACATCGACCGAGGGGCAATGACCGGAGACCGGTGGTGCTTCGGTCACGCTGCAGCGGTAATAACCGCCGACACGGACCAATTCGAGCTGGAGGCCGCCGGGGGCAATATAGGCGTGATTGGGTTCGGCCGGCTGGTTGTGCGTGGCTTCCGACACCTTCATCGGACATTCCCGGTTGAGGCGCTCGGCAAAAGCGGTGGTAAAGCGCGGCGGCATGTGCTGGGTGATCAGGATCGGAGGACACACTGAAGGCATGGCCATCAACACGGTCTTGAGCGCCTCGACGCCGCCAGTCGACGCGCCGATGGCGATGATGCGCTCGCCGCTGCCGCTCCATTGCGGCCGCACGGCTTTCGGCTTGGCAATGGCGGGGGTGCGGATGCTGACACGGGCGCGCGCCGCCGCCTTCACCTTGGATTGAAGCTCGTGGGCGATGGCGGTCAGGCCGTTGGCGACATCGCTATGCGGCTTGGCGATGAAATCGACGGCGCCGATTTCGAGCGCCTCGAGCGTGGTATTGGCGCCGGCCTGGGTCAAAGTCGAAATCATGACCACTGGCATCGGCCGCAGCGCCATGATCTTGCGCAGGAAGGTGACGCCGTCCATGTTCGGCATCTCGACGTCGAGCGTGACGACGTCGGGGTTCAGTTCCTTGATGCGGTCGCGCGCGATCAGCGGGTCGCCGGCGGTGCCGACGACCTCGATTTCCGGATCTTCCGACAACAGCATGGTCAGCAACTGACGAATGACCGCCGAGTCGTCGACAATGAGAACCTTGACGCGCTTGCTCATGTTCTTCCCCGTTAGTCAAAAAGCTGAATTTCGCCGCCAGTCGAACGCTGCGACAGACGGCTGACATAATCTTTTTCCTCGCGCGCGACGGCGGAGGATTCGCCGGTGCCGAGCAAGCGGCGAATGACCTTGCCGGTTGTGGGCGTATAATGGATGCGGCGCGGCAACTGGCCGCGCAGGTCCTGCGCGGTGATGCGGAGGCCTTCGGCTTCGAGATAGCGCAGGATGAAATCGGAATTGTCGGTGCCGATGGCGTTCTGCGTGTCGGTGACGTTGCCGCCGCCGAACACCTTGATCTCCAGCGAATTGCGCGAACAGCCGGCTTTCAGCAGTTCGTTGATCAGTTTTTCCATGGCGAAGTTGCCGAATCGGGTCGACTGCATGTCACCGGCCCAGTTGCCGGCCTTGCTGTGCGGCAGCATGAAATGGTTCATGCCGCCAATGCCGGCGCGCGGGTCGCGGATGCAAGCCGAGACGCAGGAGCCGAGCACGGTGACGAGCACTTCGTCAGGCTTGCCGGTGACGAAGTATTCACCGGGAAACACCTTGACCATCCAGGTCTGACTGGCCGTGTCGAAAAACTTTCGCGTCGCGACCGACTGGTCGGCGCCGATCGGCGCGGGGGTCGCGCGTGGCAGTGTGGCTGTACTCACGCTTCCCTCCGGTAGATCGTGCGCCCGACCAGGCTGAGGCCGGGGTGCGATCCGTTCAACGATTCAGAATGACCGATGTAGAGAAACCCGCCGGGATTGAGCTTTTCGGTATAGCGCGCGATCAGCTTCGCCTTAGTGGGGCCGTCGAAATAGATCATGACGTTGCGGCAGAAGATGGCGTCGAAGGTGCCCTTGAAGGGCCACTGTTCCATCAGATTGAGCCGCTTGAAGGCGACCAGGCTGCGCGCCTGGCGATCGACGGCGAGTGTGTCGCCGGCGCCCGTCGCCTGGAAGTACTCCTGATACGGCCGCGGAATGTCGTCGACCGAATTCCCGGGGTACTCGCCGCGCGCGCCGCGGCCGAGCACTTCGGTGTCGATGTCGGTCGCCAGGATGCGGATGTCGTGGCGTTCGAGATCGCGGATCTCTTTCTTGATGACGACCGCGATCGTGTACGGCTCCTCGCCGCTCGAACAGCCGGCCGACCAGATGCGCAGACGGCCGGATTTGCCGATGTACGACTTGGCGAATTTGCCGATCACTTCAGAGCGCAGATGATCGAAGTGATGCGACTCGCGGAAGAACTTGGTCAGGTTGGTCGAGATCGCGTTGATGAAGCTTTCGCGCTCGGCCAAATTCTCGTCGAGAAAGGCCCGGTAATCGCGGAAGCTCGACAATCCCAGCGCCCGCAGGCGGCGCGACAACCGGCTGTAGACGAGATTGCGCTTGCTGTCGGACAGCGCAATGCCGGCTTGTTCGTAGGCGACCTGCGCAAGGCCGCGGAAGTCGGCGTCGGAGAATGCAAATTCCCTGTCCGCATCCGCCACGGCGGCGAGCCCGTTAGTGGCGAACGCCGCCGCCGAGTTTTGATTGCCCTGCGCCATCGTCAAGATTTCCTTGGAGTTAGAGCTTCACTCGCGGTCGCTCTAGAACTCTTTCCAGTCGGCATCGCTGTTGACCGCGGTTGCCAGAGCGGTCTGCATGCCGCGGGCGCCGCCGCCGGCAGCCGCGCGCTTCGGCGCAGCCATCGGCTGGGACTTCGCAGCCGGACCACGCGACGGCGGCGCAGCCGCTTTGCGGGGGGCCGGACGGGCCATCGGCTCTTTGGCGTAGGCCGGCTCGCGGCGTTCGTCGCCGCTGCCGATCTGGAAGAAGGCGACCTGCTCGTCCATCGCCTTGGCCTGGTGCTCCAGGGTCTTGGCGGTGGCGGCGTTTTCTTCGACCAGCGCGGAGTTCTGCTGGGTGACTTCGTCCATCTGCGTCAGAGCCTTGTTGATCTGCTCGATGCCGGTGGCCTGTTCGATCGAGGCGTTGGCGATGTCGGAGACGACGGCCGCAACCTTCTTGATCGAGTCGACGATCTCGGTCAGCGACTCGCCAGCCTTGTTGACCAGCTCGACGCCGTCCTTGACCTGACCGTTCGAGTTAGTGATCAGGTCCTTGATGTCCTTGGCTGCCTGCGACGAGCGCTGGGCAAGGCTGCGCACTTCCGAGGCAACCACCGCGAAGCCACGGCCGGCTTCACCGGCGCGCGCCGCTTCCACTGCTGCGTTGAGCGCCAGCAAGTTCGTCTGGCGTGCGATTTCGTCGATGACGCCGATGATGTCGGAGATCTTGCGCGAGGAGTCTTCGATCTTCGCCATGGCCTCGACCGCCTTGGCGACGACCTGGCCGCCACGATCCGCCACTTCGCGGGTGTTGTTGGCGTCGGTGTTCGCCATCTGCGCGCTTTCGGCGTTTTTCTTCACGGTCGCCGACAGCTCTTCCATCGCCGCGGAGGTTTCTTCCAGGCTGGCGGCCTGCTCTTCGGTGCGCTGCGACAGGTCGGTGGTCGAGGTCGAGATTTCGGCCGAGGCGTTGGTGACTTCGCGGCCCGACGCCTTGATCTCGCCGATGGTCGAGGAGACCTTCTGCGCCATTAGTTGCACGGCGTTGGCAATCTGGCCGACTTCGTCCTTGCGGCCGGTGCCGGGGACTGTGATGGCAAAGTTGCCGGCGGAGACTTCTTCCAACGGCCGGACCAAAGCCTTGAGCGGCTTGGCGATGGTGAAGGCGCCCATCAGAGCCGAAGCGATCAGGATTAGCATGGTCAGCAGACCGAGGCCGAGACCGAGACGCTCAGCGAAAATCATCGCGGCATCGGATTCGGCCTGCTTTTCGACACGGACTTTGTTTGCGCCGTCGTCGGTCGCTTCAATCATCTTTTCGATTTCAGCGACAATTGCCAGCGTGCCTTTCACGATGCCGAGCTGTTTCTGGTCCAACTCAGTGATATTAGCGCCCGGCTCCTTGGCCTGAAGGTCGAAGATCTGTTTTTTGACCGCTGCGATCTCTTGCGCACCCTTACTGTATTGCTCCCCCAGGCTTATGATTTTTTCCATGTTCGCCCGGTTCTCAGGGCTCGTGAACTTAGCGACGAGCGGGCCAGTGAACCCATTAAAAGATTTGTGGCGCGTCTCGAGAAACTTGAGTGCCTCTTGCATTTGTTCGCTGTTGCGGCTTAGACGGATGTCCCGTACCGCCATTTGCATTCCGCGCTCCGAGGCTTTCGCCGCCATGACAGCGCGCCCGATTTCGCCCTGGGTTTCGGCGGCATCGCTTTCAGCTCTAACGTGGCTACTGCCCCACATCTGACCGACGATCAGGCCGACGACGAACAGGATGCCGAGACCGGACATCATAGAAAGTTTGAGACCGATGCTGATATTCGAAAGCTTGAACATGGGAGCCCCTTAGTGGAATGTCCGCGAGCTTGAGCTCGGCAAAAATGTGAAGACGTCGCCGCCGGCCGGACGCCGGCGATTTGGGGCGTTTAGTGGTCGGCGGCGATGTCCTGCACCGACAGCAGATTCGGCAGATCGATCAGCGCGATCATCACGTTGTCATGGGTGACGAGACCGGACAGGAAGTCGGTCTGCTCGCCATGGCCGGTGCGCGGCACCTTCTGGATCTGCGAGGCGTCCACCGAGACGATGTCCAACACGCGATCGCCGATGAGGCCGACCTGGCGGCCGCCGATCTGGACAATGATGACGATGTGCAGCGGCGTCGTTTCGGTCAGGCCCTGGCCGAAACGGCAGCGCAGGTCGACGATCGGCACAATGGCGCCGCGCAAATTAAGCACGCCGCGGACATATTCCGGCTGCTTCGGCAGATGGGTGATATCCGACCAGCCCTTGATCTCGCGCACCGCCATGATGTCAACGCCGTACTGGTCGTCGCCGATGGCGAAGCTGATGAACTGTGTCTGCGTAGCCCCCGCCTGCGCAGCCGAGGAGCCATTCCAGCTGTTCGGATTGATCGGCGCCGGCGCGGTGTCCGGAGAAGCGACGGTTTGATTCATGTGCTGAGACTCGCCCTAAAATGCCTGTTGCAAGGCCGATTACGCATCAAGGCCGTGTCGGCATTCGTCTGCATGGTCGGTCGGATGCAGATGAGCGTCTTGGCGGCAGGAGCCGCGAATGCGGCGTCCGTGCGGCGAATCTAGGTTAAGGGCGTGAGAAAAGAATTTAATTGGCACCGTATGTGGAAGCACAAACTGAAACGATAAACTGGATTATGATTTTGACGGATTCTCGCAAGTGCGGACCGGAAATGCCTCGCTTTTCGCGTTAAGGGCACCTCGAACAATAGCGTTTTTGCTGCGTGATCGTTAGCCCGCGCGGATCGGCGGGCAATTGGCAGATGATCTGACGCCGGTGCGGCTCCGCCGTATGCACCCGGCGTCCTGTTGAGGGTGGCACAAGCTGCCTTTTCCCT
>CAMBQQ010000150.1 GCA_945870035.1 Rhizobium sp. Q54
GGAAAAGGCAGCTTGTGCCACCCTCAACAGGACGCCGGGTGCATACGGCGGAGCCGCACCGGCGTCAGATCATCTGCCAATTGCCCGCCGATCCGCGCGGGCTAACGATCACGCAGCAAAAACGCTATTGTTCGAGGTGCCCTAATGGTTGTTCGATAGGCAGCGGCACGTCGGCGCGCAGCGGCGGCGGCGGATACAGTGAGATGGTCGACCACTCGCGGTAAAAAGATTCGGCCGGTTCCGGCGCCGCACGCACCGCCGTTAAATCTTCATGCCGTCCAATCTTCGGCTTCTTGCCGGTGAACGGATAGTAATGACGGTTCTGCCAGGGCGGCGCCCAGTAAGTGCGCACATAGATGCCCGGCTGATTGTCGTAGACAAGGAGTTGCGGCGCGCGCACGCCATGGCTCGGCGCAGAAACGAAATCGGCGGCGCGCGCAGCGCCGCTCATCGCCACCGCGACGACAGCGGCAACTGCTAATTTCGTTATCGCAAAGTGCGCACGCATTCGAAATCTCCGCAGAACATTTCGAAGCATTTTATACGAAGCCTTTACGTCGCCACGTTCATTCGTCGGGTAACATTAATTGCGCTTCGCTTTCGAACGATCCGCGTTTTCGGCGCGCGGCGACACGTTGCCGAAGTCCAAACCGCCGCACCGTTAAAGTTAATTGGCGATGCCCCACCGTCGACCGCCGCGTCGCGCGGAGATGCCAGCGCTGTCGGCGGCTGCCTGAACCGCGGCGCTGACCTTCTTCCCGATTCAAGATGATCGCCGCTCACGGGGGCGACACCGCCCGCGCCTGCTCGCCCAGCAGCAGGTCGCATGCTCGACCAGCGACGCCACGACCGGCTTCGGCGTGACGGCCGCCGACGGCGGTGACACGCCCGGCACGGCGGCGGGCTCTTCCCTCCCAAGCGATCCGCGCGGGTGGCTGTCGCGGCCCGCGCGCAAATCGCTTGTGTACGAACGAATACAAAACGCCCGGCGCCCGGCGTGCCAGCGCATTTTCTTATGTAAAATCAGTCTGAAGGCCCGCGGGCCGTGTGGTGCCGGATGAGAGGATTGAACTCCCGACCTTCGGTTTACAAAACCGCTGCTCTACCGCTGAGCTAATCCGGCCTCGGGCAGAGAGCTATCAGCGCCGCCGCGCCGCGACAAGCCGCCCGTCGCCGCCCAAAAATAACTCAAAAGTCGCAGGCTCCGGGGCAACCCGGACCTTGCACCGATCCTAGATTGTGCCAAACTGATGGCGTTATTCGCAATACTTCGGAGATCTAGCATGCCTCAGGGCACCGTAAAGTGGTTCAATGCGACGAAGGGCTACGGCTTCATCCAGCCCCAAGAAGGCGGGAAGGATGTGTTCGTCCACATCTCGGCGGTCGAACGCGCCGGACTTAGCACGCTGAACGAAGGTCAGACCGTTCAGTTCGAACTCGTCGAAAATCGCGGCAAGACGTCCGCGGAGAACCTCAAGGTTAAGTAACCTCGTCGCCCGAGGCTGCTTTCGACCGCTTTGTCTGAAACTGGTCGCCGCCGAGCTTCGCTCGGCGGGTGTTTGGCTGTCGGCGGGCATCGGCGAACGTCGCTTTCACAGGGACGGGTCAGCGCGCCACTTTTTCCATCTCGGGGAACGGCTCCAGCGCGGTGTCCTTGCACAACGCCTTCACTTCCTGCGCGCTATCGAAGTAACGGTCCAGCTTGGCCGAGACGAAAGTCGCGGCGCCGTCCTTCGGCGCGCCGTAAGTACCGTTATCCTTGCGCTCGGTGTAGCGCACGCAGGCGACAAAGCGCTCGCCCTGCCCGACCGATTTGAGTTCCGGTTTCGACACGGCAGCGCCGCGAATGCGCGTCGGGTCGTTGAGATAGGTGCGCATGAAAGCCAGCAGGTCGCGCTTGTAGCCCTCCGGATAGACGTTCTGCGCTTCCCAGCGGGCTTTCAGTTCCGCCGGTGTCGGGCCGACATCGCTGGCGCAGCCGGCCAGCGACAGGCCGAGCAGAAGCGGTGCAAAAAACGACGGATTCCGCATTCGCATTTCTCTTTCATCCGCGACGCCATTTTAGAACTAATATCGGCGGCGCGGGGTTAGTTGAACATCCCCCGCGCAACGGACGCAACAACAAGAAACGGGCAAGAAACGAGACATGACCACGCACCTCTCCCGCCGCGGTTTTCTTGCCGCCTCGGCGCTCGCCGCCGGCGCTGCCGCATGGCCGCGCCAGAGCTTCGCCGCCGCGCCGCTTTCGACGACGCAGGGGCCCGCGGCCTATCGCTACAGGCTCGGCGATTTTCAGCTCACCGCGGTTTACGACGGCACCTGGTTTTTGCCGATCGACGGCAGGTTCGTCACCAATGCCAGCGGCACGGCCGTCAATGAAGCGCTTGCCGCCGCTTTCCTGCCGCCGGACATCATGCCGATCTCAATCACGGCGCTTCTGGTCAACACCGGCAGCAAGCTCGTCTTGATCGACACCGGAAGTGCCGGACAGATCACCGATACGGCCGGATTCCTCAACGCCAACCTCGCCGCCGCAGGCCACACACCGCACGACATCGATATCGTCCTGATCTCGCACTTCCATCCCGATCACATCAACGGGCTGCGCACCAAGGACGGCGGCAAGGTATTCCCGAACGCGCAAATCCTGGCGCCGGAGCCGGAATGGACATTCTGGATGGACGACGGCAACCAGAGCCGCGCCACCGGCTCAGTGTTTCGTTATTTCCGCAATGCGCGGCGCATTTTCGCCGACATCGCCAAGGACGTGCAGCGCTTCACGCCGGGCGCCGAGATTGTGCCCGGCATCGTCTCGCTGCCGGCCTATGGCCACACGCCCGGCCATACGGCCTTCACGGTCCAGTCCGGCACGCAATCGATGCTGGTGATGAGCGACACCGTGCGCAATCCCGAACTATTCGCGCGCCATCCGGACTGGCAGCCGATCTTCGACATGGATGGTCCGCTTGCCGTGACGACGCGGCGCCGCATGCTCGACCGCGCCGCGGCCGATCGCATGCTGGTCGGCGCCTATCATTTCCCGTTTCCGGCCTGCGGCCATATGGTCAAGACCGCCACCGGCTATGAGCTGGTGCCGTCGATGTGGCGGCCGCTTTAGGGCGGCACGCGGCCGGGGCGTCCGGCCGCGCACGACGCGACGCTCAGTAGGTCATGCCGGCCTTGAGCATGAAGGTGCGGCCCGGCAGAGGATAGGCGTTGTAGCGGCCATAGGTCGCCGAACTCGCCACCGCGTAGTCGAAATACTGCACATCAAACAGGTTCTGCACCGAGGCCGACCAGAACAGATTCTGGTACGCGCCGCCGAGCCGCAGATCGATGGTCGTATGTGCCGGGATGGTCGGCTGGAAATTGGCCTGGTCGTTGTCCATGCGCCGCTCGCCGACATAGCGCAGCGCCGCATCGAACACAGCCAGCTTCCGGTAGACATTCCAGGACACACCGATATTGCCGGTCCAGCGCGACACCAGCGGCACGTCGTTGCCGGCGTAGAGGCCCTCGCGGAAGGTGGCGCGGGTATAGGTCAGGCCGCCCTTCACGCGCAGATCGTCCGACAGGTGCACCGTCGCCGCGTTCTCGACGCCGAACCGGCGGGTCGGATCGAGATTGACGTTTGCGCCGAGCGGCGGAAACGGAATGTAGAGAATTTCATTCTGCAGCAGCATCTCGTAAATGCTGGATTGGTATTCGACCGGTCCAACCCGTCCGCGCACGCCGGCTTCCATATCAAAAGACGTCTGCGTCTTCAGCTTGAAGTCGACGGGAAAGGCACTAACGCCGATGCGTTCGTCGACGTTCGGCGTGCGAAAGCTGCGCGCCACGCGGCCGAACACGGCAAAGCCCGGTGAGAACCGATGCTCGGCGCCGAAATGCAGCGCGTGATTGCTCTCAGTGCTGTCGAGCGGTTCGGGCTGCGCGCCGAAAGCGCCCGGCGCGGTCGGATCGTAAACATCGCGCGCCGAGAGCTTGGTCCCCTGGAGGCGCGCGCCGAAGGAAACATCGGTCGACGGCGCCAGCGCCACGCTCTGCTGCCAGTAACCCGCCAGCGACTGCTGCCTGAGATTGTAGGTGTCGTACGGCGGATCGTTAAGCGCAACGCTGCGCCTGGCCTCAAGCGTCGAGTTATAATAATCGACGCCGGCGGTGATCCGCGTCGGCATGCCGAGCAACTGGCCGTCATAAATCGCGCGCGGCGTCACCGCGCCGGTGGTCAAGGTGCGCGCGTCCGACGTATCGAAGCCGAACAGCGACGAAAACACCGTCTGATCCTTGCGCCGCAGATTGCCGTCGAGGATCAATTCGAGCCCGCCCAGCGTGCGCGATACGCCCAGCGTCAGGCTGCTGCCGGTTTTTTTGGAGAAAGCGCTAGGCGTCGTTGCGCCGCGACGGTCAGTTTCCAGTTCGCTGGACGTGGTCGTGACAAGACGCGCGCCCGGCAGGCCAAGCTTCTGGTCATCGCCGGCAATATTGATCCACGCCTTGCCGTCGCTGCCGGTGTAGCGCAGATCGCCGACGCCATTGCGCTGCCGCACGGAATCGTTGACGCGGTAGCCCTCGGAATTGACGGCATTGCCGGACACGGACACCGCGAACGGTCCCTTCGACGCCGCCGCCGAAGCGTTGACTTCGCGCTGCCCGAACGATCCGAATCCAGCCTCGATGCGCGCCGTCGGCGCCTTGTCGGTGCCGGTCTTGGTGACGATGTTGATGACGCCGCCGACGGCGCCGTCGCCATAAAGGACCGCGCCGCTATTGCCGCGCGTGATCTCGATGCGCTCGATGCTGTCGCGCGGGATGGTGCTGAAATCGATTCCGGACAGGTCGATATCGGTCAGCCTGCGGCCATTGAGCAGAACCAGTGTATTCGATACGGCGGTGGCGCCGAAACCGCGCATGTCGACCGTGGTGCCGGCGCCGTTCTTGCCGCCACTGGTGCTGTTGGTCTGGATACCGACTTCCTGCGACAGCAGATCCTGGAGCGTCAGACCCGGCGAACGCGCAATGTCCTCGGCGGTGATGATGCTGGTCGACGCACCTGTGATGCCCGACCCGGTGCGGCTGGCCCAGACGTCCACCGACGGCAGCACTTGCACGCTGCTTTGTGCAGACGCGGGCTGCGCGACAAGCGCACCGAGCGTCAGCGCCGCGCAGAATTTGAAGTGAAGTCCAAAATGAAGTCCCATCACGCAAAGTTCTTCGTTTGCGCGCCCGCTTGGCGGGCCGCGCATGGGTGAAACCAAACCCGTACGAAGGACATGAAAACGCAACACGACGCCTTGAACGCGCGGTCCGTTTACCTGCCGAAGCTGTGGGAAATTTCTTTCCACGGCCATCGCACGGGCATTGACGTCACCGCTGCGAAAGCGCGCTCCGTATGGACCTCCCGTCCACCGGTTGGGTGACCGCGCTGGCAGGTCTCCTGGCTCGCGGGTCATCGCCCAGTTGCGTCCAGCCTTCCCAGGCTCCCGAAGGACCCCAGTGGCCGTGTGGACGCGGGCTCGCCGCTTACAGTTGCGGGGGCAGCCACGGATTGCGCGCTCGAATCGAAGCGAAAGCGCGCGTACCCGTGTTCCCTCTTTCGTCCCCGGTGCGACCCGGAGAACCAGCACAATTAACAATCAAATGGTCCCATTGAATGCGGCAGGGAGTCAAGGACCGTTGTTCGCGGCACCATTTTTGTGCCGATCCGGATATTTTTGCCGGGACTACAAGCGGCCTTGCGGTGTTCTCCCCTGTATCGGCCGGCCCGGTTGCTCACGAATAGTTTTGTTCGCGGCGCCGAAATCTGGCTTAAACTCTTGGCGTTCTTTGCACCGTTATATGCGTTGCCCCAGTTCGCATCGGCCCACACCCCAAAGAGGTCCGCTCATGATGCCCCATACACTAACCAAAACGTTTCGCCGTCTCACCATGCTTGCGGTCGCCGGCTTGCTGGTCACCGCCATTGGCACAAAGGCGCTCTACGCTGCCGCCTCCGACGTCCCGTCGCCCTACCCGCCGGCCGAGGACAGCAAAAAGAAGAAGGAAAAGAAGAGCGCCATCGAGGTGCAGGAACGGCAACTTGCCGAAGCGAAATTCCTGCGCAACTACCGCGCCGCCCACGACTTGATCCAGGCCGGCCAGTATGAAGCCGGCATTGCCGCCATGCATGCGCTCGGCCGCGACGAACATCCCGATGTCGCCAACTACATCGGTTATGCCAACCGCAAGCTCGGCAACTACGACCAGTCGAAGATCTGGTACGAAGCCGCGCTCAAGGCCGAGCCAAACCACACCCGCACCTGGTCCTATTTCGGCATGTGGCACATGGAACAAGGCAACCGCCTCAAGGCGCAGGACTACCTCGCCAAGGTGAACGCCCTGTGCGGCGACACGAGCTGCAAGGAATACACCGAGCTGAAAGCCGTGATCGACGGCAAGGCGAGCTACTAGAATTTTTTCGCTGCCACCGAAAACATCACGAGGACCGGATCGCTCCGGTCCTCGTTTTCGTTTGTGCCCCAAACAAAATGTCAGTGGCGCGCTTCCAGGATGAGGTTGAACGGGGTCTGCATCGCCTGGCGGAAGTGGCCGAACCCGGCTTTCTCGAAAATATGGCCGAGTTGCCCCTTGCCGGCTTGCGCACCGAGCGCATGCGTACCGTGCTCGGAAATCGCATGCGCGACGCACATCGTCGTCGACGCCGCGTAATAGAGTCGGCCGACAGGCCCGATATTGTCCTCGACTCGGTCGCCGGCGAAAGGTTCGACCAGCATCACCGTGCCATCCTTGGCCAAGGCCTTGGCTGCGTACGACGCCGCTTCGACCGGCCGGCCCATGTCGTGCAGGCAGTCGAAGAAGCAGATCAGATCATAGTCGTGCTTCGGATAGGCCTTGGCATCGGCGCGCTCGAAGGTGACGCGGTCGGCAACGCCCGCTGCCGCCGCGACCTTGCGCGCCGCTTCGATCGAGTCTGCATGGGCATCGAAACCCCAGAACCGTGATTTCGGAAAAGCCTGCGCCATCAGCACGGTTGAATGGCCATGACCGCAGCCGACATCGGCAACGTTTATGCCGCGCTTGAGCTTGTCGGTGACGCCGTCGAGCGCCGGCAGCCATTCCTGCACCAGGCTGCCGCGATAGGCGTTGCGGTAGAATGCGGCGACGCCGCAAAAAAGCCGCTCGTCATGATCGCCCCAACTGACGCCCTCGCCGCTCTTGAAGGACGCGAGCGTCTTGCTCTCGTCGGCCCACATCGAAGCAACGACCTGCCAGGCCGACGGCATGAACACCGGGCTGGTTTCGTCGGCGAGCATGAAGGCCTGTTCCGGCGTGAGCTCATAGGTGGCGCTCTTGGGATGATAGAGCACATAGCCGCCGGCGGCCTGAGAGTTCAGCCATTCGCGCACATAGCGTTCGGCGCATTTGGTGCGCTTGGCCAGTTCCTGCGAACTCATCGGGCCCGAGCCGGCCATTGCCTTGTACAGGCCCAGTTTGTCGCCGATTGCGACCATCACGCCGCCGTAGCCGGCCGATAGTTCACCGACCAGTCTGCCGATCAGTTCGTTGAGCTTGAGTTCGTCGAGTGCCATTTTCGGAGTCCTTCATTGATCGTTTCGGATGCCCTCTCTTGAAGGTTGCTGCGGCCATTGGTGAGTGGCAGGCTCGCCAAAACCGGTCCATTTGTGCCAAAAGCTTTTCAACGGGAGCTTTGGATAGGCATGGTGAAGGTGGCGCCCCCTTTGCATGTAAGGGCACCTCGAAAAATAGCATGCCCCTCGGCCCCGTGCGAGTCTGCTGCCCTGACGGCATGATTCTAGGAGACTGACGATGGGGCAGCTCGGATTTTTCGATGCGGATAATCGGCTGGCGGCACTATCGGCGAAAGGCGATCCGCTT
>CAMBQQ010000151.1 GCA_945870035.1 Rhizobium sp. Q54
GGGAAAAGGCAGCTTGTGCCACCCTCAACAGGACGCCGGGTGCATACGGCGGAGCCGCACCGGCGTCAGATCATCTGCCAATTGCCCGCCGATCCGCGCGGGCTAACGATCACGCAGCAAAAACGCTATTGTTCGAGGTGCCCATAAGAAAGAACAAGCCGCAGTCACTCCCCCACCAGCACAAACTGCAACAGCAGATTACGCTGGATGGCCGAGAAATTGTCGTCCGACACCATCGTAATAATGGTCTCGCCGGCGGCGTTGCGGTGCACCGCCATGCCTTCCATGTTGTCGATCTGGTAGGCGAGATCGACGTCGATCAGCACTGCGCCATCGACCGTCGCGCCATCCTTGAGCGCGGTCAGCGGCACGCGACGCAGCCGCATGCCGACACCGCGCGCCGGCGAATAACGCCGCTCCAGCAGCAGCAAATCGCCGGGCGGCAGAATGACGCAATCGCTGACCTCGAATTCATCGCTGCGCTTGACGCTGAAGCGCAGCGCGCGATCGTCGACACCATCGCCGGCGGTCGCGCCATCGAGCGCATAGCCGCGTATGTTGCCGGCGGCATCGAGACTGCGTTCGCTGACCGCGATCAATTTGCCGCCGAGCGCCGACTGCTTCGGCGATGCCGTCAGGCATTCCAGCCCCTTGTTGGCCCCCATCGTGGCGAAATCGGCGGGCGTGGCAACCGCTTCGCCGCGCGCCTGCAAGCCGTCGCGCCGGACATTGAAGCGCACAATTTTGTGCACGCGCTCGATGCCGAGATAGATCAGGCCATCACGCTCGGTGAGCGATTCGGTGTCGTACCAGCCGTACGCGGCGAGCGGCTTGCCATCGGCGGCGAGGATCGGCGCCATTTCAGTATCAGTAACGCTGTCAGGCTTGCCGTCGCGGTAGACGATGCGGCCGCGCAGCCACGAGCCGCGATCGGTGACGGCGAGAAAGCGGCTGCCGTCCGGCTCGAAATGAATGGCGGAGACGCCGCCAAACGGCTCGAACGCCGCAGTGAGCGCGAGGCCGCCACGAAACTCCAGCGCGCCGAAACGCGTCAGCGCAGGATCGCGGTTATCGAACGACGTAATCGGCGTCGCCGTGACGGCGACTTTGGTGAGCGTCGCGGCCAGCCGCGCCGCCGACACGGCGTAAGTGCCGACGCCGATCAGCGCGCCGGTCAACGCGATGGCATAAAGCCAGCGGCGGCTTGGCAACATCACGCAACGCGCCGCCGCGTACGGCGGACCGGCTTCTCTGCGCCGCCGCCGGCGCCTTCCGCGAACAGTTCGGCGAGCTTCTCGGTCATCACGCCGCCCAGCTCCTCGGCGTCGACAATGGTGACGGCGCGGCGATAGTAGCGCGTGACGTCGTGGCCGATGCCGATGGCGATCAGCTCGACCGGCGAGCGCGTCTCGATGTCTTCGATGATCCAGCGCAAATGGCGTTCGAGATAATTGCCGGGATTGACCGACAACGTTGAATCGTCGACCGGCGCGCCGTCGGAGATCATCATCAGGATCTTGCGCTGTTCCGGTCGCGCCAGCAGGCGCTTGTGCGCCCAGTCGAGCGCCTCGCCGTCGATGTTTTCCTTGAGCAGGCCTTCGCGCATCATCAGGCCGAGATTCTTGCGCGCACGCCGCCACGGCGCGTCGGCGGATTTGTAGATGATGTGGCGCAGATCGTTGAGGCGGCCGGGATTGGCCGGCTTGCCGGCGGTGAGCCAATGCTCACGCGACTGGCCGCCCTTCCAGGCGCGCGTGGTGAAACCAAGAATCTCGACCTTGACGCCGCAGCGCTCCAGCGTGCGCGCCAGAATATCGGCGCAGGTCGCGGCGACCGTGATCGGGCGGCCGCGCATCGAACCGGAATTGTCGAGCAGCAAGGTCACCACGGTGTCGCGGAATTCGGTGTCCTTCTCGGCCTTGAACGACAAAGCGTGCATCGGATCCATGATGACGCGCGTCAGCCGCGCCGGATCGAGAATGCCTTCCTCAAGGTCGAAGTCCCAGGAGCGGCTCTGCTGCGCCATCAGGCGCCGTTGCAGACGGTTGGCGAGGCGCGCCACCACGCCCTGCAAACTCGAGAGCTGCTTGTCGAGATAACCGCGCAGGCGATCCAGCTCTTCCGGCTCGCACAGGTCCTGCGCCTCTATGGTCTCGTCGAACTTCATCGTGAAGGCGCGATAGTCGGGGCCGCGCGGCTCGTTACTGGCGGAATTCTTCGGCCGCTGCGGCTCGCCCGGCGTTTCGCTGTCGCCCATTTCGCTGTCGTCGGCCATGTCGGCGGACGGCGCGTCGGCGGCCTCGGTGGCGGATTCAGCCATGTCCTCGGCCGACACCTGCGTGTCTTCCGACGACATCTTCTGCATATCGTCGCTATCGGCGGCGTCGCCGTCCTCGCCGGATTCCTGGTTCTTCTTTTCCTCTTCGCCTTCGTCGTCCTCTTCCTCGGATTCGCTGGAGCGGTCTTCGCCCATTTCCAGCGACTCGAGCAGATCGTGGATGACATCGCCGAACTGGCGCTGGTCCTCGACGAGGCTTTCGAGGCGGTCGAGTTCGGTGCCGGCGCGTTCCTCGATCAGCGGACGCCACAGCTCGACCAGCTTGCGCGCCGCCGGCGGCGGCGCCATGCCGGTGAGACGCTCGCGCACCATCAAGGCCACCGCTTCCTCGATTGGTGCATCTGCTCGGTCTGATACGTCGTCGAACTTGTTGCGGTGATAGCGGTCGTCGAGCATGGCGGTGAGATTCATGCCGACGCCTTCCATGCGGCGCGCGCCGATGGCCTCGACGCGTGCCTGTTCGACCGCCTCGAACACCGCGCGCGCCTGCTGGCCCTGCGGCTGCAATTTGCGATGCATGACGGCGTCGTGGCAGGCGATGCGCAGTGCGATCGAATCGGCATTGCCGCGGACGATGGCCGCTTCGGCTTTCGTGAGCTTGCGCGCCGGCTCAGGCAGCCGCGCCTTGCCGCCCAGGAGGCCGGGGCGTTCGGCGGCGTAGGTTACTTCAAGATCGGGCTTGCGGGCGAGCGCGCGCATGCAACCGGCGACGGCGCGCTTGAACGGCTCGGCCGGCGATTCCTTGGACGTAGGCTTGGCTTTGCTGTTGGAGGCCATTTTTTCTTCTCGTCATTCCGGGGCGCGCTCTTCAGCGCGAACCCGGAATCCAGAAACAAAACAAAATCCTCACGTCATGGCTCTGGATTCCGGGTTCGCGAGCAAGTGCTCGCGCCCCGGAATGACAGACTTACGTCAGCGCCACATTGACCGAACTCTCCGGCAATTCGACGCCGAAGCAGCGCTGATAGAACTCGGCGACGATCGGACGTTCCAGCTCGTCGCACTTGTTCAGGAAGGTGAGCCGGAAGGCGAAGCCGACATCGTTGAAGATTTCGGAATTCTCCGCCCAGGTGATGACAGTACGCGGGCTCATCACGGTCGAAATGTCGCCGTTCATAAAGGCGTTGCGGGTCAGGTCGGCGACACGCACCATCTTGCTGACGATGTCGCGGCCCTTCTCGTTCTGGTAATGCTTGGCCTTGGCCAGCACGATTTCGACCTCGTTGTCGTGCGGCAGATAGTTCAGCGTGGTGACGATGGACCAGCGATCCATCTGCGCCTGGTTGATCTGCTGCGTGCCGTGATAGAGGCCCGACGTATCGCCGAGGCCGATCGTGTTGGCGGTGGCGAACAGACGGAACGCCGGATGCGGCTTGATCACGCGGCTCTGGTCGAGCAGCGTCAAACGGCCGGAGGATTCCAGCACGCGCTGGATGACGAACATGACGTCCGGGCGGCCGGCGTCGTATTCGTCAAAGCACAGCGCGACGTTGTTCTGATACGCCCAGGGCAGAATGCCGTCGCGAAATTCGGTGACCTGCTGGCCGTCCTTGACGACGATGGCGTCCTTGCCGATCAGATCGATACGGCTGATGTGGCTGTCGAGATTGACGCGCACCATCGGCCAGTTCAGCCGCGCCGCGACCTGCTCGATGTGAGTCGACTTGCCGGTGCCGTGATAGCCGGTGACGATAACGCGGCGGTTGTGCGAAAAGCCGGCGAGGATGGCCAAAGTCGTCGGCCGGTCGAAGCGGTAGTCGCTGTCGACCTCCGGGACATGCGAGTCGCCCTGCGAATAGGCCGGCACTTCCATGTCGCTGTCGATGCCGAAAACCTGGCGAACCGACACTTTCAAATCGGGCAATTTGGCGGGTTCTTGAACTGCGGTTGCCATCTCTACTCCGTGGCCCCGGAAACGGCGCGGGGCCGCACTTCTTGCCGGGATAGGGCTATTGGTGATTGAACGCGGCGCAAACTAACAGAAAGCCGGTAGAGAGCGAAAGCGGCCCGCGGGCATAGCTCGAATGCCGGGGCTTTCGGGAAAAACGGCCCGGAATCAGCCCATTCCGACCGATTTCAGGTATTTATAGGCCTTAATGATCTCGATCAGGCGGTCCTCGGTCGACCGATCGCCGCCATTGGCGTCCGGATGGTGGCGCTTGACCAGTTCCTTGTACCGCGCCGACACCTGGACCGCGGTGGCGCTGACCTCAAGGCTAAGTGCCTCGAAGGCCTTGCGTTCCGCATTGCGGATCACCCGGGTTTCGACCTTGGTCTTTTGTTCCTTGCCAGTGCCCTCGAACAGGCCGAACGGGTCGCCGGTGCCGCCGAGCGCCGACAGGTCCGGCTTGGCCTTGCGCTTGCCGGTGCCCATTTTCCAGGTCGGACGGTGGCCGGTCAGCGCATCCTTCTGGTAGGCGAGCACGGCATCGTCGGCCATGCCGGCGAAAAAATTATATGCCTGATTGTATTCGCGCACATGCTTCATGCAGTAGTGCCAGCGGCCCGGCGTGTCCGGGCCCTTGGGCGCGTAATTGGTCGCTTTTTCCTTGCAGCCAGCCCACTGGCAGACCGGCCCATCATGCTTGATGCTGCGGTCTTTGCCGGGTTTGACGCGAATGCTGTCGAAGAGTGGTGAGTCGATTTTCATGACCAAACGTTATGCGCTTTTTTTGACGATGGCTTCAAGTCTTGACAATGACTAAGACGACAGGATTCGGGCGGCAATAGGCCGGGCGAACCCATTGACCGGCGTGGCGCGGTTTCCTAACTGAAGCTTTATGCGCACAGTCGATGTTCTGACCCAAAAGCTTGCCGATACCTTCGCGCCGCAAAGCCTCAATGTGGTGGACGAGTCGCACCAGCACGAAGGCCATGCAGGCGCACGGCCGGGCGGGCAGACCCATTTCAGGGTTTATATTGTGTCGGAAGCGTTCAAAGGAAAGACCCGGATCGACCGCCATCGCATGATTAATCAGGCGCTGGCCGACGATCTCGCCGCCGGCGTGCATGCGCTGGCGATCCATGCGCAGGCGCCGGGCGAAGGCAGCATCTAGAAATTTACGCCGCCAGCGGCTCGGCGCCGCCCGACGGCACCAGCAGCAACGGCAGGCGCACGCGCACCGTCGTGCCTGTTGCTTCCTGGAGCGACGGGACAATGCTGCCGCCCAACTGACGCACGAAGATCGCCACGTAATCTGAACCGCGCTTCTCGGGGCTCTTGGCGGCGTCCTTGTTTTTGATGCCGATGCCGTCGTCGGACACGACCAGCTCGATCTGGTCGCCTATCTGTTCGACACACAATCTGATTTTGCCGCTGCCCAGCGGAAACGCATGCTTGATGGCATTGGTCGTCAGTTCGTTGACCAGCAGGCCGAAAGGAACGGCACGATTGGGATCGATCTCCAAGGCCTCCGCCTCAACCTCGATCCTGATACCCGATGTATTGCCCAGCAGACTGGCCGTCATGGTCTTGGCGATCTCGCGCAGATAGGCATCCACCGCGACCGTCTGTCCGCGGCTGGTATGCGATATCAGATCGTAAAGCTGGGCAATTGCACCGATCCGAGCCTGCATGGTCTTGTAGCCCTGCACGCAAGGCGCCGCGGTCCACTTGGCCTCATAGGCAATCAAGCCGACGATGACCTGCAGATTGTTCTTGATCCGGTGTGAGATCTCATTGGTCAGCATGAGCGCATCGCGCTCGCGCTGCTTGCGCTCGGTGACATCTCGCGCCGAGGCGAAGACGCCCTGCAAAGTCCGCCCGCGATCGTAGAACGTCGTAGCGTTGTACGACACTTCGGTTTCCTTGCCGTCGCGCGCGCGCGCGGTGAGTTCGTAATCGGTCACCTTCTTCTCAGACAGCACACGCTTGATGCCGGCTTGCGCCAGGTCCGGATCGGTAAAGTAATCCTTGAACGGCGCGCCGATCAACTCGTCGCGGGTGCATCCGGTCAAGGCCTCCATCTGCTTGTTGACGTCGGTGATGATGCCGGACGGATCGGTAGTCATCAGCGCGTCGATGTTGGATTCGATCAGCGAGCGCGTGTAGAACTGCTGGTCGCGCAGGCGTTGATCGAGTTTCTTCTGCTCGGCTTCGACCAGCTTGCGCGCGGTGTTGTCGGTGCCGATCAGCAAATAGCCGATGATGACGTTATGCGCGTCGCGCAGCGCGGTGACCGACACAACCGCCGGGAAACGGCTTCCGTCCTTGCGGATATAGGTCAGCTCGTAAATATCCTCGATGCCGCGCGATGCCTTGAACACCAGCGCCTCGAAGCCCGGCGTGATCGCCGTGCCCAGTTCCGCGCTCAACTCCCTGGCGCGCGCGATCACTTCCTGCGAGTCGGAAATGTCGGCCGGCGTGATCTTGTTCATCACTTCCGCGGCCGTGTATCCCAACATGCGCTCGGCGCCAACGTTGAAGATCTGGATGACCCCCTTGGCGTCGGTCGCGATGCTGGAGAAGTTGGCGCTGTTGAAGATGGCGCGTTGCAGGGCCCCGGCCTTGAGCAGCGCTTCTTCCGCCTGCTTGCGCGCGGTGTTGTCGGTGCCGATCAGCAGATAGCCGATGATGACGTTGTCGGCGTCACGCAGCGCGGTCACCGACACCACCGCCGGAAAGCGGCTGCCATCCTTGCGGATATAGGTCAGCTCATAAATATCCTCGATGCCGCGCGACGCCTTGAACACCAGCGCCTCGAACCCGCGCGTAATCGACGTGCCGAGTTCGGTGCTAAGTTCCGTGGCGCGAGCCGTCAGTTCCTTCGGGTCCGAGATGTCCGCAGGCGTAATCTTGTTGACCACCTCGGCCGCCATGTAGCCAAGCATGCGCTCGGCGCCGACGTTGAAAATCTGGATGACACCGCTGGCGTCAGTGGCGATGCTGGAGAAGTTGGCGCTGTTGAAGATGGCGTTCTGCAGAGCGCCAGCCTTCAACAACGTCTCTTCCGCCTGCTTGCGCACGATCTGATCGGCACCGTCGAGAACGCCGAGCGACCTCATGTCGCCGTTTTCACTTTCCAAAACCTCGCCCCCCGCTGATTCTGCTTGCCCCGTGGCGCCAATCAGGGCGCGAGTGTTGTCTTGATTGAATCCTGTAATTGATTTTGCGTGTAAGGCTTGCGCAGGAACTGCATGCCTTCGATCAGCAGCATTTTCATCTTTTCCGTGATGGAATTACCGGTCGTGTATAGGACGCGCAAATTCGGCCGCAATGCGACCGCCTTGATGGCCAATTCGCAGCCGCCAAGGACGGCTTCTTTAAGATAAATGTCCGTGAACATTGCATCGATCAGGGTATCGGAGCGCAGCAGCAAGAGCGCTTCGTCGAGAGCTATGGTCGAAAGTTGGTGACGGGGTAGATCAGGAAGGCGGCATATCGTGGGGGTAGTTGAAGCCTCCACTTCTCCACCGAAGGAGTAATATGCCTTGTCGAATTCTAACGTCGTCAAACTGGTTCAGCCAGGCACCTTCAGC
>CAMBQQ010000152.1 GCA_945870035.1 Rhizobium sp. Q54
TGAGGGAAAAGGCAGCTTGTGCCACCCTCAACAGGACGCCGGGTGCATACGGCGGAGCCGCACCGGCGTCAGATCATCTGCCAATTGCCCGCCGATCCGCGCGGGCTAACGATCACGCAGCAAAAACGCTATTGTTCGAGGTGCCCGTAAGCCTGATCGCGATCCCCGATGCGGTGATCTCGACGCTGACCGGCATTTACGACTTGCTGAACGCGTTCAAGATGCTGGCGCGCGTCGATGCCATGCCGGCGACGCCGCCGTTTCAGGTTGAGATTGTCGGCGTCGAACGCGGTCCGGTCAGGCTGGCGAGCGGGCTGTCGGTGGACATGCATCGCAGCATCGACGAACTCAAGACCACCGATATCGTCATCGTGCCGTCGATCCTGCTGTCCGGCTCCGAATGGGAGAAAGGCCGCTATCCGGAACTGGTTGCCTGGCTCGCCGCCATGCATCGGCGCGGCGCCATCCTGTGTTCGGCCTGCTCCGGCATATTCCTGCTCGCCGAGACTGGCGTGTTCGACCGCGCCGAATCGACCGTCCACTGGGGCTATGCCGACGCCTTCCGCCGGTCATTTCCCGACGTGCCGGTCTTTCCGGACCGCGTTCTGGTCACCGCCGGAGCACGCCAGCAACTTGTCTCATCTGGCGCGTCGATGACCTGGCACGACCTGGTGCTTTATCTGATCGCGCGGCATGTCGGGGCCACGGCGGCACAGACCGTGGCGCGCTTTTTCGCCTTGCAGTGGCATCACGACGGGTTGGCGCCCTATATCGTTTTCGAGGGGCCGAAAAACCATAACGACGCAGCAGTCGCCGCCGCTCAAGACTGGCTCAAGACTCATTTCTCGGTCGCCCGTCCGGTCGATGAAATGATCCGGAGGTCGGCCCTTGCCGAACGCACATTCAAGCGTCGTTTTAAGCAGGCGACCGGCTACACCCCGATCGACTATGTCCAGCGGTTACGCGTGGAAGACGCTAAACGGCGGCTCGAGCGCACCGATGCCCCGGTCGATGAAGTCAGTTGGAAGGTCGGCTATGAAGACGCCGCGTTTTTCCGGCGGCTTTTTAAGCGGGCCACCGGCCTTCCGCCCGGCGTTTACCGCCGGCGATTTCAAATTCCCCGCTATGCCGGTGGCGAAGGAAAGACCTAGAGGCTTTCAACCGGTCATAGCTGGCTGACCCGCCTCGACAATAGAGCCCCATTTCGGTTAGACGGGCAGCACGCGGCAAGTCTTTCCACTGTATGTCTTGCCGCACTTTCGTCTTGCCGTAGAGTGCGCTCATGAGTTCGCCGGCCCAGCCGTTCAAGCGCATCGCCTTTGTCGCCAGCCAGACGCCGGAGGCGCTCGCCGCCTTTGACCTTCTGGTGGCGCGCTACGGCAATGCCGAGCCGAATGAGGCCGACGTTATCGTCGCGCTCGGCGGCGACGGCCTGATGCTGCAAACGCTGCACCGCTTCATGAAGTCCGGCAAACCGATCTACGGCATTCATCGCGGCACCGTCGGCTTCCTGATGAACGAATTCAACATTGACGGACTGGTCGAACGGCTGGCCGCCGCGCATAAAACGATCATTCATCCGCTTGTCATGCAGGCGCGCGACGCCGCCGGGAAAGTGCACGAACATCGCGCCATCAACGAAGTGTCGCTGTTCCGCCAGAGCGCGCAAGCCGCCAACCTGCGCATCCTGATCGACGGCCAGGAGCGCCTCGCCGAATTGGTCGCCGATGGCGTGCTGGTGGCGACGCCGGCCGGCTCCACCGCCTATAACCTGTCGGCGCAGGGTGCGATCATTCCGATCAACGCGCCGCTTCTGGCGCTGACGCCGATCAGCCCGTTCCGGCCGCGGCGCTGGCGCGGCGCGCTTTTGCCCGACAAGGCCAAGGTCACCATCGAGGTGCGGGACGCAGAGAAGCGCCCGGTCGCGGCCGTCGCCGATCACGACGAGGTGCGCCATGTCATTGCCGTCAGCATCAGCATGGACCATTCAATTTCGCTGAATCTGCTGTTCGATCCCGGCCACAATCTCGACGAACGCATCTTGCGCGAGCAGTTCGGGTTCTAGTCATGGCGAAGACGTTCGACTTCACCGTGAACGGCAAGCCAATCACGGTCACGCTCGATAACGAAGAGACGCCGCTGCTCGACGTGCTACGCAACGAACTCGGACTGATGGGCACGCGCTTCGGCTGCGGCCTCGAGCAATGCGGCTGCTGCATGGCACTGATCGACGGTCAGCCTGAAAAATGCTGCGCCAAGCCGGTGTGGAGCGCCGCCGGCAAAAGCATCACCACCGTCGAAGGTCTCGGCACGCCGGCGCTTCCGCATCCGTTACAGCAGGCCTTCCTTGACGAACAGGCCGGCCAATGCGGCTACTGCCTCTCCGGCATTCTGATCTCGGCCAAGGCGCTGCTGGCAAAAAACCCGTCGCCGACGCGCGCCGAAATCGCGCTGGCGCTCGATGGCAATATCTGCCGCTGCGGTTCGCATAACCGCATCCTGCGCGCGGTCGAGAAGGCCGCTGCGGTGATGCGGGGTATTCACCCATGAACGCGCTCCCCGGCCCGCTCAACGACAACCCGCGTCTCGATCTCTGGGTATCGTTTGCCGAAACCGGCAAGGTCGTCGTCAACACCGGCCGCGTCGAACTCGGCCAGGGCGTGCTCACCGCCATGGCACAGATCGCATCCGATGAACTCGATGTCGATATGGCCAGCGTCATGGTCCGCTCCGGCGTCACCGACAATATGCCGAACGAGGGCTACACCGCCGGGAGCCAATCGATCCAGATGGGTGGACAGGCCATGGCGCAAGCCTGCGCCGACGTGCGCGCGTTGTTTCTCGAACAAGCGGCTAAGGCGATCGGCTGCAACGCCAATGAATTGACCGTGCGCGGCGGCAAATTCCTCCGCAACGGCGCTTTGAGCGGCCAAGACTACTGGACACTGAACGGCGCAGTCGATCTTGCCGTCAATGCCACCGGCCGCGGCCAGCGCAAGGCCATCGGCGAACGTGCCCATATCGGTCGCAACGACGCCCGCACCGACCTGCCGGGCAAACTGTTCGGCGAACCGGTGTTCATTCACGACATGCGGCTCGCCGGCATGAAGCATGCGCGCGTGGTGCGCCAGCCCAACAAGGACGCCACCATCGGCGCGATCGACGAGGCTGCGATCAGGCGCGCAGCCAAGGGTGACATCGCTTTCGTGCGCAGCGGCGACTTCCTCGCCATTGTTGGCGACGACGAGCCCGCGGTCGAACGCGCCGGCGCCGCCGCCGTCAACCATGTGACGTGGACCAATGTCGAAATGCCGACGCCGTTACAGCAGGAAGCCAACTGGCTGGTGCAGCGTCCGGTCATCGACTGCCTGCTCGGCTCGCCCGAGCCGTCCGACGCGCAAGGCAGAGAACGCTTCGAGGCAACCTATTCACGCGGCTATCTCGCGCACGCATCGATTTCGCCGTCCTGCGGACTGGCCGAATACAGAGACGGCCATCTCACCGTCTGGACGCATTGTCAGGGCGTGTTTCCGCTGCGCGGCGCGCTGGCCCGCATGCTCAAGCTCGATGCCAAGGCGATCACGGTGCATCATGTGCAGGGCTCCGGCTGCTACGGTCACAACGGCGCCGACGACGCCACCGCCGACGCGGCCGTGATCGCCATGCAGATGCCGGGCACGCCGATCCGCATTCGCTGGCGGCGCGAGGAAGAGTTCGTCCACGAGCCGAAAAGCCCGGCGATGCTGGTCAAGGTGCGGGCGCTGCTCGATGCCGACGGCAAGCCGTCCGACTGGACCGCCGAAATCTGGAGCGGCAACCATAATGGCCGCCCCGGCGGCGGCAATGCCCTGCTCGCCGGCTATGCGCTGCCCGATCAGGAGCCGTTCCCGCAGGCGAACGACGTGCCGGAAGCCGCCGGCGGCGGCGCGACGCGCAATGCCGACCCGCTCTACGACATCGCCGACAAGCGCATCATCCATCACATGGTCACCGAGACGCCGGTGCGCGTCTCGGCGCTGCGCGGCTTGGGGGCGATGCCGAACGTGTTTGCGCTGGAATGCGCCATCGACGAACTGGCCGGGCGCGCCGGCGTCGATCCGGTCGCCTATCGGCTGTCGATCACCAGCGATCCGCGCGCCCGCGCGGTAATCGAGAAGGTCGCGGTGATGTCCAACTGGCAGGCCAACGCGTCGGGCGGCGCGGGCCGTGGCCGCGGCATCGCCTTTTCCCGTTACAAGAACCGGGCCGCCTATGCGGCCATCATCGTCGATCTCGAAGTCGACGAGGAAATACGTCTGCACAGGATCTGGTGCGCCACCGATGGCGGGCTGATCGTCAATCCTGACGGCGCCATCAATCAACTCGAAGGCGGCGTCATCCAGTCGGCGAGCTGGGTGCTCAAGGAACAGGTACGGCTCGATGGCGGCACCGCCTCGTTCGATTGGGAGACCTATCCCGTCCTGAAATTCAGCGAAGTCCCGATGATCGACATCGTCCTGATCAACCCGACCAATAGCGACGTCCCGCTTGGCGTCGGCGAGGCCACCGCCGGTCCGACCGCGGCGGCCATCGGCAATGCCGTCTCGCATGCGCTCGGGATTCGCCTGCGCGATCTGCCGCTGACGCGCGAGCGCATCATGGCAGCGCTGCTGCAAGAGTAATCAGTTTCCGCTGCGCCCTGTCGTCGTCAGTGCGCCATCAGCACCGGCAGCGTCGCGTTGCCGAGAATATGGCGGGTCGCCCCGCCGAAGATCATCTGCCGCAAGCGGCTCTGCGTATAGGCGCTTTTGACGACAAGATCGCAACCGAGCGATGCGGCATGCTCAAGGGTGATCTCGCCGATGGCCTCGCCGGAGTTGCGGTCGCTCTTCTTCAGCGTCAGGGCTTCGGCTTTCACGCCATTGCGGCGCAGGTGCAACGCGGCGTCCTCACCGGACGGGCCAGCGGTCGCGCCGCCCTCGACCATGAGGACGGTCACTTTGTCCGCGCGCTGCAGCAACGGCAGCGCAAAGGAATTGGTGTGCGCCTGCTCGGTGCTGCGATTCCAGGCGACCAGCACATTGCGGCCGATGGTCTTCGGGACCTCTTTCGGCACGATCAGCACCGGCCGGCCAGCGTCGAACAAGGCGGACTCCAAAGGCGGCATGCGCGGATTTTCCGCCGATGCGCCAGGCCGGCCGAGCACGATCAGGTCGAACACCCGGCCGTAGCTGCCGATATAGGCATCTTCGGCGGATTCGGCGCGCGGCCAGCCGTAGGAATAGCTCGCCGGCGCCTGCCCGCCCGGCGGCACCTTGTGCGCGGCCATGAAGGCCTGGAATGTCGCCTTGACCTCATTGGCGGTGTCCGGCTCGAAGGCGCCAGAAATCGCCAGGCTGGAGACGGGCTCGACCGTGACATAGGTGCCAGGTGACGGTCGCACCGCAAAACCCTCCATATAACTGTCGAAAATCTGCGCCATCAGCCGCGCGCCCTCCAGAACGGATGTCATGGCATCGTGATCTTCGGTCGGAATGAGAATGGTTTTCATGGGCAAACCGTCCGTTTCTAATGCCAAAAGCCAGGCGCCGTCCTGGACCCAAGCTTAATGGCGCCGCCGCACTGTTCCAAGCTAAACCGTCCGTTAACACCGGCTCGGTAGCCTGCGACCGTTGAGGTATCGGGCAGGACGCCCGAGGCCCGGGGTCCCATGGTCCGTATCGATTTCAATCGCCTGCGTTTCCTCGTCATCGACGACAACGCCCATATGCGGCGCATTTTGCGCACGCTTTTGCATGGTTTCGGCGCCCGTGAAGTCTATGAGGCGGAAGACGGCGCGGCCGGCCTGGAAGCCTTCACCCACTACATCCCGGACATCATCATCACCGACTGGGCGATGCCGATTTTCGACGGGTTAGAGCTGGCGCAAATGATCCGCCAGCCCGGCGCCAACGCCAATCCATACGTCGCCATCATCATGCTGACCGGCCACTCGGAAAAGAAGCGCGTCACCGCCGCGCGCGACGCCGGCGTCACCGAATTTCTCGCCAAACCGATCTCGGCCAAGGGCCTCTATCAGCGCATCGTTAACGTGGTCGCCAACCCGCGGCCCTTCATCAAGACCAAGACCTATTTCGGTCCCGACCGGCGCCGCAACGTGAACGCGAGCTATGTCGGACCCGAGCGCCGCAAGGGCGGCAAGGCCGACCTCATTCGTCAAACCGCTTTGCTCGAAAAAGTTCGCTCACCAGGCTGACAAGGCAGCTTTAAACCATGGCTCCGCACAAGAACACGGCCGCGATCGCAACCTACGGCGATCACGAGGTCATCAAACCGGAAAACAAACTGCGTAAGTATGTTTCCGATACGCCGTTCGTGCCAGGCGAAGACGATCCAGTCGCGCGCGCCGAAGCGGCGCTCGCCGCAATGTCTGGCGAGTTCGGTTCGATGATGGACGAGGAATGCGACCGTCTCGACAAGGAGCGGCGCGCGGTGCTGAAGCATGGCTTCACCAAAGCCACCACGGAAAAACTTTTCCACGCCGCGCATGACATCAAGGGTCAGGCCGCGACCTTCGGGTACCCCGCGGTCGCCTCGGCCGCCGACAGCCTGTGCCGGCTCATCGAATACACCCCGGACACGACCCGCATTCCGACCAAGCTAGTCGATCAGCACGTCGATGCCGTGCGCGCGATCTATCGTGAATACACCCGCTCCGACGCGCAGGACCTCGCCGCCCTTCTCTCCTCGCGCCTGCGCGAAGTGACCGACGAATTCCTGATCCGCGAGAACCGCAACCGCCCGGATATTCTCGAGCAGATCACCGGCGGACCGTCGATCGTGCCGGAGTGAATTCTGTCGTCCCCGCGAAGGCGGGGACCCAGTATCCCCGGTCTTGGTGATAACGACGCTTGCGATTACTGGATGCCCGCATTCGCGGGCATGACAGTTTCAGCTACGCCACCATCCTCGCATCGCTAATCTGCGGCACAAAACGCGCGTGCTCGTCATTGGCAACCAAGTCGTCGCAGAACATGCGGGCTTCCTCGCGCGCCGCTTCGACCGCGAAGCGCCGCAACAGCGACAGCAAGGACGCCATCGCCTCGCTGCGCTCGGCTTCGCACACCGCCAGCACGCGCTCGACCATGCGGCGCTTCAAGCGCGACACGCCGCCATGTTCGCCGACCAGAATGCCGTCGCGCAACGCCGCTATCGCTTCACGGAACGCCGGATAGGCGGCGCCCGGCAACCCGGCCTTGCCGAACAAAGCGCGGAAGCCGGAGATATTCTTGTCATGAATGTAACTGGTGACGCGGTCGAGCGGCATGCCGGACAATTCCGCCAGCGCTTCCTCGAACAACACGACATTGCCGGACAAAAGCGCGCGCAGGATCATGCCGGCGGTCAGTTGCCCGCTCTGGCGCAGATGCTGCATCAGTTCGCCGATTTCCTCATAGGGCGTCTCGGCGGCGAGTGCCAAGGTCGCCTTCTCGCAAGCCTCGCGCGCCGCGTATTCGGCGTGTTCCGGTCCCAGCCAGTGGCGCGCCGAGACGAAGCCGGCGAGCGTCTGCGACAGCTTGGCGAGCAGAGCCTGGCGCACCGCCATCGGCAGATCGGGGCGGCTCATTAGAGGGCACCTCGAACAATAGCGTTTTTGCTGCGTGATCGTTAGCCCGCGCGGATCGGCGGGCAATTGGCAGATGATCTGACGCCGGTGCGGCTCCGCCGTATGCACCCGGCGTCCTGTTGAGGGTGGCACAATCTGCCTTTTCCCTCAT
>CAMBQQ010000153.1 GCA_945870035.1 Rhizobium sp. Q54
GGGAAAAGGCAGCTTGTGCCACCCTCAACAGGACGCCGGGTGCATACGGCGGAGCCGCACCGGCGTCAGATCATCTGCCAATTGCCCGCCGATCCGCGCGGGCTAACGATCACGCAGCAAAAACGCTATTGTTCGAGGTGCCCTTAAATGATAAAACGCGCGATAAAGCAGTATGTAATCTCGTAAAAGGGCGGCGCTACCGCAATGTCATTGCATCGAGAAGTTCTTGCTGAGCAGACGCAAGCTCAACGCTTCTCTTTTCTCCCAGGAGCATGTCCCATCGGCGATTCTTTGGGTGGGCCTCTTGGAAATCTGCTAACTCTTTATAGGCGAAAGTCTGACCCGGGGTTACATGAAAGACACGATAATCTGGCAAAATGACCGCCGTACCCATATCGGTCTTGAAGATATTGGCGGCCGCTAGAGCTGCAAGATTTGTTTCTAGAGTTTTTGCATCTGATAGAGGCGCCGGCTTGCTGCGCTCTTCCATCCATATCGCAAAAGAATCAGGAACATTCTCGGGTACCACCCCTAATTCGGGAAAGGTTGCGGCGGTGCGACGGCAAAGGTCCTCAATCGAAGTGGGCACCTCGTACATCATAAATTTTCTTTTCCGCTCGAACAGCTTGTCGGCAAACTCTTCACTGAAAGAGCCCAAGAGAAAGTTGTAGAGCTTCACTTCGTAATAGTGCCGAATTTCACCGTCGAAGTCGAAAGCTGCGTCATAGCCCGACGCTGTGAATTTCGCGATGATCCGTTGAGCTAATTCTTTTGGGTATTGTTTTGTAATATTCGTTTTTATGGTGTGGATCGCTCTTTGGCGCTCTGCCTCATCTCGATTTTTCGCCGCGACGGATAGGCCAATGGCGATGCCCGAGCCAATGCCAGCAAACAGAGCTGTTGCCGTTTTAAGACCTTCGTCCATTAGCTTCTCCTAGAAAGACCTGAATTTAGCTGAGATAACTGAGCTACTCAATTGTTTTTGGCTTGTGTCACCGCAAGCCGCTAGGCCAGAAATTGGTACTCCGGCGCAGAGCCGGCATTCCCGTGTCAAGCTGTTCAGGATCGAGATCGTGCTGGATGCGAGTTTGGAGAAGTAACGCCGCATAACGCTGTCATGCCCGGGCTTGACCCGGGCATCCATGATGCGCCTCAAATCAAAAAAGACTTACGTAAGTTCTTCTTTGGGGCAGGTCATCATGGATTGCCGGGTCAAGCCCGGCAATGACGGCGGTGGTGGGCGGGACACCTACCCAAAATACGTATCGACAATCTTCCGATATATCGCCGTCAGCGCGACGAGCTCCGCCACCGGCACGCGCTCGTCGATCTGATGCATGGTCTGGCCGACCAGACCGAATTCCACCACCGGGCAATGCTGCGAGATGAAGCGCGCGTCCGACGTGCCGCCGGTGGTCGACAGCACTGGCTTGCGCCCGGTCACGCTTTCCACCGCGCCGACCACCATGTCGGTGAACGGGCCCGGCTTGGTCACGAACACGCCGGCATTCGACGGCTGAAACTTGAACGCGAACTTGATCTGGCCGCCGGACGCCTTCTCGGCGCGCGCCTGCAGCAGCGCCTTGAGCGAGTCGAGCGTGTGCATGTCGTTGAAGCGGATGTTGAACATGGCGCGCGCTTCGGCAGGGATGAGGTTGACGGTCTTGTTGCCGACATCGACCGAGACGAATTCCAGGTTGGAAGGCGGAAAATTCTCGTTGCCTTTGTCGAGCGGCTCGGCCTGGATCGCCTCGATCAGTCTGACGATGCCGCGCACCGGGTTGATGGCGCGCTCCGGATAGGCGACGTGGCCCTGCTTGCCGGTGACGATGAGATGGCCGTTGAGCGAGCCGCGGCGGCCGATCTTGATGGTGTCGCCGAGTTCATTGACGTTGCTCGGCTCGCCGAGCAGGCAGTGATCGAATTTTTCGCCTTTGTCGGCGCACCATTGCAAAAGCTTCGGCGTGCCGTTGACGGCGATGCTCTCTTCGTCTCCGGTGATCAGAAAAGAGATCGAGCCCTTCTTCGGTCTGCCGCCATTGGCGGCAAGATGATCGAGCACAGCGGCGACCATGCAGGCGATGCCGCCTTTCATATCGGTGGTGCCGCGGCCATAGAGAATGCCGTTGTCGATCCGGCTGGCGAAAGGCGGATGCGTCCATGCCGCCTCGTCGCCCGTCGGCACCACGTCGGTGTGGCCGGCCAGCACCAGGTTCGGCGCCTCGGTGCCGATGCGGGCGTAGAAATTCTCGACGTCCTCGGTGCCCGGCTCGCTGAAGGTCATGCGGTGCACCGTGAAGCCGGCGGCTTTCAGCGTCTTTTCAAGAAATTGCAGCGCGCCGCCTTCCGCCGGCGTCACCGACGGACAGCGCACCAGTTCTTGCGTTAAAGCGATTGGATCGGCGGTCATTTAGAACTTCTTCTGAAGTCCGGCTTGCTTGAGGACATCGTTAGCGGTGTGCCGGGATTTTGTTGTACGAGGCACCGTAACGTGGCGTTTGGTGGAGGGGTTGAACCAGATTTCGTGGCTACCCTTGCCGGGCCGAAAAAACTCAAATCCGTTTTCACGCAGGATCTGAATCAGATCGTGGTAAAAGTCGGCCATCAGGCGCCTGCGAGATCGAGGTGCTCTTCAGCCTTGAAGGTAAGGGATATGTCTTTGTTTTCTTGCCCCGTAACTTCCATCAGTTCGGGAAGCACAAGACGAACTTCTTCGATCATGCCGGGCCAGCTATCGGCCTCGACCACCAGTCCGGGCACATCGCCACTGGTGGCGATCCATACGCTGGCTTCGCCGTCCCACCGTGCCTGAATGGTAATGTCGCGGGTCATGTTGTTAAATTTGTGCCTGTTTGCGACGGAAATCAATCCCTCAACAACTCATTGATGCTCGTCTTGCTCCGCGTCTTTTCATCGACGCGCTTGACGATCACCGCGCAGTAAAGATTAGGCCCCGGCTCGCCGTTCGGCATCGGCTTGCCCGGCATGGTGCCGGAGACGACGACGGAGTAGGGCGGCACTTCGCCGTACATCACCTTGCCGGTGGCGCGATCGACGATCTTGGTCGACTGGCCGAGATAGACGCCCATGCCGAGCACCGCGCCTTCGCGCACGATCACGCCTTCGACCACTTCCGAGCGCGCGCCGATGAAGCAGTTGTCCTCGATCACCACGGGGCCGGCCTGCAACGGCTCGAGCACGCCGCCAATGCCGACGCCGCCGGACAGATGCACATTTTTGCCGATCTGCGCGCAGGAGCCGACGGTGACCCAGGTATCGACCATGGTGCCGGAATCGACGTAGGCACCGAGATTGACGAAAGACGGCATCAGAATCACGCCGGGCGCGATATAGGCCGATTTGCGCACGACGCTGCCGGGCACGGCGCGAAAGCCTTCCTTGCGGAAGCGCGCGGCGGTCCAGCCCTTGAACTTGCTATCGACTTTGTCCCACCAGACCGCCTTGCCGGGGCCGCCTTGAATGATGCTCATGTCGTTGAGCCGGAACGACAGCAACACGGCCTTCTTCAGCCACTGGTTGACCTGCCAGTTGCCGTCGGCGCCGCGCTCGGCGGCGCGGGCCTTGCCTGAATCGAGCAGGCCGAGAGCGGTGTCGACCGCCTTGCGCACCGCGCCTTTGGTCTTCGGCGTGATCTTGTCGCGGGCTTCAAAAGCCTCGTCGATGGTCTTGGCGAGCTTGTCGTTGGACATAGGTTATCCCCGGCGCTGAATGTGGGGCGTTTTGTCGGGGGCCGGGCAGGGGATGTCAAGCAGCAGCGAGCTCGGCTAATCTGGCACGGCACAAGGAGTCCGCCCGTGACCGCAAAAGCCATTCGCCTCATCGCCTTAGCCGCCGCCAGCCTCGCGTCCGGGCCGGCTCTCGCCCATCATCCCATGGGCGGCGCGCTGCCGGGCACCTTTACGCAGGGTCTGCTGTCCGGCCTCGGCCATCCAGTCATCGGCCTCGACCATTTCGCGGCGATCGTCGCCGTCGGCTGCCTTGCCGCCGCGCATCTGAAAGGCTGGGGCCTGGTCATCGGCTTCGTCATGGCGATGATGGCCGGCGTCGCCGCGCACCTTCAGGGCGCCGCGCTGCCCGGCGCCGAATTCATCGTCGCCGGTACGGTGGTCGCGCTCGGCGTGATCCTCGTCCTCCGGCGTGACTTGAGCGCCGCCGTTGCGCTGGTGCTGTTCGCCGCCGTCGGCTGGGTGCATGGCTATGCGCTCGGCGAATCCATTTTCGGCGCCGAGCAGACGCCGCTTGTCGCTTATCTCATCGGCCTCGCCGTCATCCAGAGCGCCATCGCGCTCGCCGCGATGCGCGTCGCGCTGCTGCTGATGCGGGGCGATGCGATCCGCCTGCGGCTGGCCGGCGCCGGCATTGCCGGCATCGGCATCGCCATTCTGGCGCAGCAGGTAATGCCGGCGGTCTAACCGCTTTCTCACTTAATCCCTCCCCGGACTGGACATGCAGGGGAGGGATAAGAAGCGCGCGCATCCCCACTCTCCCATCCCACTGGCACGCCAATTGCTTCTTAACTGGGCAGTTCGTGTCAGTTCAGCGGGGGAGTAATCCAATGACTATCAAACATGCAATTCGTGCGGGCCTGCTAGGCCTCGCCTTGATCGCCACTTCTGGCGCGGCCCAATTCAGCGCCGCCCGCGCCGATGCGCTCGACGCCATCATGAAGGCGAAGGTCATCAAGATCGCGGTGCCGCAGGATTTCGCGCCGTTCGGCTCCGCCGGTCTCGATCTCAAGCCGCAGGGCTATGACATCGATATGGGCAACTTGATCGCCGCCAAGCTCGGCGTGAAGGCCGAGATCATCCCGGTCACCAGCGCCAACCGCATTCCCTATCTGCAAACCAAGAAAGCCGACCTGGTTATTTCCTCGCTCGGCAAGAATGCCGAACGCGAAAAGGTGATCGACTTTTCCATCGCTTACGCGCCGTTTTTCTCCGGCGTTTTTGGCACCAAGGCGATCGTCGCCGCCGATTACGCGGCGCTCAAGGGCAAGACCATCGGCGCCACCCGCGGCGCCATCGAAGAGCAGGAATTGTCGAAGAACGCGCCGGCCGACGCGACGGTCAAGCGCTTCGAGGACAACAACGCCACCATCGCCGCCTTCGTCTCCGGCCAGGTCGATCTGATCGCCACCGGTAACACCGTCGCCGCGGCGATTGCCGAAAAGAACGCGGCGCGTCCGCCGGTGCTGAAGTTCGTCATCAAGGACAGCCCTTGCTACATCGGCCTCAACAAGGACGAGCCGAAGCTGCTGGCCAAGATCAATGAGATCGTCGCCGCAGCGAAGGCTTCCGGCGAACTCGCCAAGCTGTCCGAGAAGTGGCTCAAGGCGCCCTTGCCGCCGGGGTTCTGATTGGGCTGGTGCGTTTGCGGCTAACGCAGGCGCGCCCCCTCTCCCCATAGGCGAGCGAACGCTCGCCGTCCGGCGAGCTATGGGGGAGAGGGTTGGGGTGAGGGGGCAAGTGACTCGATCGGGGCCATAACCCCTCATCCGGCTCACTTCGTTCGCCGACCTCTCCCCATGGGAGAGGTGAAGAAAGACCAGCGTAAACGCGGCAAGACGAACATGACCTACAAACTCCAGTTCGCCGAATTGCTGCCCTACTGGGACGTGCTCCTTCAGGGCCTGATCTTCACCATCGTCCTGACGCTGGTGTCGACCTTCACCGGCATTGCCGTCGGCACCGCCGGCGCGTCGCTGCGCACTTTCGGCCCGGCCTGGGCCGGCGCCATCGTCACGGCTTACGTCGAACTCATTCGCAATACGCCGTTCATCGTGCAGTTGTTCTTTATCTTCTTCGGTCTGCCGGCGGCCGGCGTCATGCTGTCTGAAACCACGGCGGCGTTCCTGGCGATGACGATCAATCTCGGCGCCTATTCGACCGAGATCATCCGCGCTGGCATCCAGGCGGTGCCGAAGGGCCATATCGAGGCCGGCGTCAGCCTCGCCATGACCAAATGGGAAGTGCTGCGTCACATCATTCTCAATCAGGCCTTCCGCAAGATCTACCCGGCGCTGTCGTCGCAGATCATCATCGTCATGCTCGGCTCGGCGGTGGTGTCGCAGGTATCGGCGCAGGACCTGACCTATGCGGCGAACTTCGTCGCCTCGCGCAACTTCCGCAACTTTGAAGTCTATCTGCTGGCGGCGCTCGCCTATCTCATATTGGCGATGCTGGCGCGCTCCCTCTTGCGCGGCCTCGGCCGTATCCTCTTTAAAGCAGCGAATTAACCCATGCTCCAGTTCAGCTTCTGGGACATCCTGTCGAACCTTTTGATCGCCACCCAGTGGACCATCATCCTGTCGCTGATTGCCTTCGTTTGCGGCGGCATCGTCGGGTTGGTCCTTTTGTTTATGCGCGTGTCCGGCATCAAGCCGCTCGAATGGTTCACCAAGGGTTACATCGAATTTTTCCAGGGCACGCCGCTGTTGATGCAGCTCTTCTTGTTTTTCTTCGGCATCGCTCTGTTCGGCATTGAAGTCTCGCCATGGATGGCGGCGACCTTGGCGTTGACGTTCTGGACCAGCGCCTTCCTCACCGAAATCTGGCGCGGCTGCGTCGAGTCGATCGCGAAAGGCCAGTGGGAAGCTTCGACCAGCCTGGCCATGACCTATATCGAGCAGATGCGTTACGTCATCCTGCCGCAGGCCTCGCGCATCGCGGTGGCGCCGACCGTCGGCTTCTCGGTGCAGGTCATCAAAGGCACGGCGCTCGCCTCCATCATCGGCTTTGTCGAACTGACCAAGGCCGGCACCATGCTCAACAATGCGACCTTCAAGCCCTTCCTGGTCTATTCGCTGGTCGCGCTGATCTATTTCTGCCTGTGCTACCCGCTGTCGTGGGGCGCGAAAAAACTCGAGGGCCGGCTCAATGTCGCTCGTTAGCATTCGTGACGTCAGAAAAAGTTTCGGCGACCTTGAAGTGCTCAAGGGCGTATCTCTCGAAGTCGCCAAAGGCGACGTCGTCGCCATCATCGGCCGCTCCGGTTCCGGCAAGAGCACGCTATTGCGTTGCATCAATGGGCTGGAGACCTATCAGGCCGGCGCCATCATCGCAGACGGCATCGAGGTCGGCGGCCTGCACGCCAATTTGCGCGAATTGCGCCGCCATGTCGGCATGGTGTTTCAGCAGTTCAATCTGTTTCCGCACCTGGCGGTCGCGGAAAACGTCATGCTGGCGCAAACCGTCGTCAACAAGACGCCGAAGAAGGAAGCGCGCGACATCGCCGCCGAAGTGCTGGCCAAGGTCGGTCTGTCGGAAAAGATGGATGCCTGGCCGAGCCAGTTGTCCGGCGGCCAGCAGCAGCGCGTCGCCATTGCCCGTTCGCTGGCGATGCGGCCCAAGGTTTTACTGTGCGACGAAATCACCTCGGCGCTCGATCCCGAACTGGTCAACGAAGTGCTCAAAGTGGTCGAGCAGCTCGCCAAGGAGGGCATGACGCTCATCCTGGTGACGCATGAAATGCGCTTCGCCCGCGATGTCGGCACCAATCTGGTGTTTATGCACCACGGCAAGGTGCACGAGACGGGCAATCCGAAGGATGTCTTCGCCGCGCCGCAGACGCCGGAATTGCAGCAGTTTGTCGG
>CAMBQQ010000154.1 GCA_945870035.1 Rhizobium sp. Q54
GAAGCGGCTTGGACCGCCGGTTTTCGGGAGTTTGCGCCGCATCTCCGACGCACCCGACCGGCCACCGCTCCCCGCCCCGCATCTGAAGATGCTGTACAGACACCCCTCAATGGGGCGGGATACTGGTTATATAGTCCTAGGCTAAATAGAGAGTCAAGAGGATTTTTGACTAAATCCGGAGGCGCTTATCCCTGCCCTGGAGGGGGAGGGTGGACGCGAGCGATAGCGAGCGGCCGGGTGGGGCGACGTTCGTTGTTTATTGCTGGCTAAACCCCACCCCCGTCGCTTCGCGACGGCGCCCTCCCCTTGCAGGGGAGGGATAAGGAAGGCCTAAGCCGACTTCTTCGTCGCCTTGGCGGCCTCGACGGCTTCCCAGATGCGGGACGCGGTCATCGGCATTTCAAGATGCTTGATGCCGTAGTCCGATAGCGCAGCGATCACCGCATTGGCGACCGCGGGCAGGCCGCCCGAGGTGCCGGCTTCGCCGCAGCCTTTGGCGCCGAGCGGATTGGTCTTGGTCGGCACCGGCCGGTTGGCGACATGGATCATCGGCACGTCATGGGCGCGCGGCATCGCGTAGTCCTGGAACGAGCCGGTGACCAATTGGCCGGCGGCGTCATAGACCACGCCTTCGAGCAGCACTTGCCCGAGGCCTTGCACGGCGCCGCCTTGCACCTGGCCTTCGACCATCAGCGGATTGAGGACGGTGCCGAAATCATTGACCGTGTTGTACTTCACCACGCGGGTCAGGCCGGTGTCGGGATCGATCTCGACCTCGACAACATGGACGCCGTTCGGATAGGTGCCGGCAATCGCTTCGGTGACATGCGTGATGTCGAGCGTTTTTGGCATGTCGTCGGGCAAGGTGATGGTGCGCAGCTTTTCGGCCAGCGCCATGATGTTGATGGCGCGGTCGGTGCCGGCAATGGTGAACGTGCCGTTCTTGAACTCGATATCGCCGCTTGAGGCCTCCAGCACATGGGCGGCGAGTTTCTTGCCGCTCTCGATCACCTTGTCGGACGCCTGCACGATGGCCGCGCCGCTCATGGTCCCCGAGCGCGAACCGCCGGTGCCGCCGCCATGGACGAGCTGATCGCTGTCGCCCTGCATCAATTTGATCTTGTCGAACGGAATGCCGAGCTTCTCGGTCAGCACCTGCGCGAAAGGCGAGGCGTGGCCCTGGCCGTAATCGAGCGTGCCGGTGACGATGGTAACGGTGCCGTCGTCGTTGAACTTGATGCCGCCTTGCTCCTGCGTCATCGCCGCCGTGGTCTCGACGTAACAGGCGACGCCGAGGCCGCGCAGCAGCCCGGCGCGCTTGCTCTCTCTTTTCCTTTTGGCGAAGCCCTTGGCGTCGCCCTGTTCGAGCGCCTGCTTGAACAGGCCGGGGAAATCGCCGGAGTCATAGGTCGTGCCGGCCGGCGTGGCGAAGGGCATGTCCTTGGCCTTGATGAAGTTGCGGCGGCGTAGTTCGAATTTGTCGATGCCGAGTTCGACTGCGGCGATGTCCATCGTCCGCTCGATCGACAGCGCGCCTTCGGGACGGCCGGCGCCGCGATAGGCGGAAACGAGGGTGGTGTTGGAGAACACGCACTTGGTCGCCACTTCGAGAAGCGGCGTGCGGTACATGCTGATGCTGTTCTTGGTGACGTTGAGCGTCGGCAGCATTGGACCGAAATTCGAGCAATAGCCGCCGAGATTGCCGTAGCCGGTCATCCGCATCGCGGTGATCAGGCCATCCTTGTCGAAGCCGACGTCGATGGTCATGTCGAAGTCGCGGCCGTGATGATCCGACATGAAGCTGCCGGAGCGGTCGTCGGTCCACTTCACCGGACGGCCGAGCACCTTGGCGCCATGCAGGATGGCGACGTATTCCGGATACATCGTGGCCTTCATGCCGAACGAGCCGCCGACATTGCCGGTGAGCACGCGCACCTTGTCGGCGGGGACGCCGAGAATGTCGCGCATCAGATTCTTCATGCCGAACACGCCCTGGCTGCATGAGTGCAATGTCCAGCGTTCGTCCTTCTTGTCGAATTCGCCGATGGCCGAGCGCGGCTCCATCGCGGCGACGACGAGACGCTGATTGATCAGCGGCAGCGTGACGACATGGGCGGAATTCTTCAGCGCCTCGGCAACCTTGGCGCTGTCGCCATGCTGGTAATCGAGCGCGATGTTGCCGGGCACTTCGTCATAGAGTTGCGGCGCGCCGGGCTTGGCGGCGTCGCGGGCGGAGACGACGGCGGGCAAAGGCTCGATATCGAGCGCGACGGCTTCGGCCGCATCCTTGGCTTGCGCGATGGTCTCGGCAATGACGCAGGCGACCGGATCGCCGACGAAGCGCACCTTGTCGGTGGCCAGCGCCGGGCGCGGCACGTATTTGATCGGCGAGCCGTCGCGGCTCTTGAGCGGCAGCGTGCATTTGAGCCCGCCATAAGCCTTGAGGTCTTCGCCGGTCAGCACGGCGAGCACGCCGGGCATGCCCTTGGCGGTCTCGGTATCGATACCGTTGATAATGCCGTGCGCCTCGCTGGAGCGCACCATGACCGCGTAAGCCTGGTTCGGCAGGCCGATATCGTCGGTGTAGCGGCCTTCACCGCGCACCAGGATGGGGTCCTCCTTGCGGGGGACCGGCTGGCCGATGCCGAATTTGGTCAGCGAAAGCGCTGCTTGCGAGGTTCTGTCATCCATTTCGGGGGCTTTTCGGCTGGTGTGCAAGGAAGGTAAGGGCAGTTCCCAAATAAAGCAGGCGCGCCCCTACTACAACAATCGCTTTCGGGGGTGAGGGTTGCGCCAGCCCCAAGCGCTGTTACACTTTTATGGACAAGTGAACTCTGGAACTTTGCCGGTGCCGGGCCTTTTTGAGGCTGGCGGCTGGCAGCGAGGTTATAAAATGACGAGCGGCGAGGCCGGGGATGCCCCAGGCCTCGACCCTGCTGTCAATCGGGTACCGCCGGAAGGCGAGCCCCGGTGGGGTCGGCGGTCGCCGGGACGACGGGAAGCGGGCTTCGGCAATGATCGGGGCGGGCCGACTTATGCCGCGCTCGATCTCGGCACCAATAACTGCCGTTTGCTGGTGGCGCGCCCGGCCGGTGACGGCTTTCGCGTGGTCGACGCCTTTTCCCGCATCGTGCGGCTCGGCGAGGGCATTTCCACATCCGGGCGCCTCAGCGAAGCGGCGATCGGGCGTTCGCTCGAGGCGCTGGAAATCTGCCGCAACAAGATGCGCAATCGCGGCGTCACCCGCGCCCGGCTCATTGCCACCGAAGCCTGCCGCGCCGCCGAAAACGGCGCCGACTTCCGCGCCCGCGTTGAGGAAAAACTCGGCCTCGGTCTGGAGGTGATCGACCGCGAGACCGAAGCGGCGCTGGCCGCAACGAGTTGCACGCCCTTGATCGATCCGGCGGCCGAGGGCGTCGTGCTGTTCGATATCGGCGGCGGCTCGTCCGAACTGGTGCGGCTCGACCGCTCGCCGGCGTGCCGCCGCGGCCCGCCGCTGCCGCAGATCCGCGGCTGGATTTCGCTGCCGCTCGGAGTCGTCACTTTGGCCGAGCGCCACGGCGGGCTCAACGTGACACGCGATGTGTACGAGGCGATGGTCGACGAGGTGGCGGCGCTGATCGCGCCTTTTGCCGCCGAACACGGCGCGGGCTTGTACGGCGTGCATATGCTCGGTACGTCCGGCACCGTGACCACCATCGCCGGCGTCCATCTCGATCTCAAGCGCTATGACAGAAACCGCATCGACGGCTGCTGGATGGGTGCGAGCGAAATCGACAGCGTGCTCGATCGGCTGGTGGCGATGAGCTACGACGAGCGCGTGGCGAGCCCGTGCATCGGCGCCGACCGCGCCGATTTGGTGCTGGCCGGCTGCGCCATTCTCGAAGCGATCCGCCGCGCGTTCCCGTGTCCGCGGCTGCGCGTTGCCGACCGCGGTTTGCGCGAAGGCATGCTGGTAAAAATGATGCGCGAAGACGGCGCCTGGGATGATGACGGCGGGCAGGCGGTGTTGTCGTGACCGTGCGCAGCAAGAGCAGCGGCTCGCGCGAACTCAAAGTGCGCGTCAAAACCGGCAAGGGCCGCAAGCTGTCGTCCAAGCTGTGGCTGGAGCGGCAGCTCAACGACCCTTATGTGGCGCGGGCCAAGCGCGAAGGCATGCGCTCGCGCGCCGCGTACAAGCTGATCGAGATCGACGACAAGGCGCGGTTCCTGAAGAAAGGCCAGCGCGTGGTCGATCTCGGCGCGGCACCCGGCGGCTGGGCGCAGGTCGCGGCCAAGCGCGTGCATTCGCCGGCGCTGGGCAAGGTGATCGGCATCGATCTCCTGGACATCGAGCCGCTGCCGGGCGTCGATTTACGCGTGTTCGATTTTCTCGATCCAGGCGCGCCGGCGTTGCTGAAGAAGATGCTCGGCGGGCCGGCCGATGTTGTTTTATCCGACATGGCGGCGAATGCGACCGGGCATCGCCGCACCGATCACATCAAGATCGTCGCTCTGGTCGAGGCGGCGACGGAATTTGCCCGCGAAGTGCTGGCGCCGGGCGGCACGTTTCTGGCGAAGGTCATCCAGGGCGGCACCGAAGGCACGCTGCTGACGTTGCTGAAGAAAGACTTCGCTACCGTCAAGCACGTCAAGCCTTTGGCCAGCCGCGCCGACTCAGCCGAACTGTATTTATTGGCGATGGGATTTCGGGGCGGCAACGCTTCAGAATAAAGCAAGAGTTCTCTCTTCCGTTCGCGGGAACGAACGGAGTGTGGATTATCGGAATGCATCGGTGAAACGCGCACCGCGGCGGCGTTCCAGCGAATCAAAATAAAGCCGGCGCTTTTCCGCATCGGTCAACGGGCGTGGCGGCTCGCGATAGCTGCGCGTCACGGTGCGTGTGTTGTGCCGGGCGCGGCGTTCGGCCTGTTCGCGGCGCTCGGCAGCTTGTTCGCGCTTTTCACGGTTGGCGCGCTCGCGTGCGCTCTCGCGCGGCGTGTCGCGGACCTTGCGCTGCTTCGGTTCGCGCAGTTCCACAGTCGGCTGGCGTTCCTGCGGCCGGGTCTCGGCGGCCGGCGGGATCGATGCCGTCACTTCCGGCTTTGCCGGTTTGGCGTCGGGGAGGGGAACGGCGGCAGCAACCGGCGCCGGTTCGGCAACCTTGTCGGCGACGGGCCTGGCTGCCTCGCGCTTGTTGCCGCCTTTACGTTTGGCGTCGCGTTCGGCTTGCAACGTACGGCGGCGTTCCTCGGCGGCGGCATGGGCGGCGGCATCGGCGGCGGCCTTCTGCTCGGCGGCCATCGTCTTCTGCACGCTGGCCAAGGCCTTTTGCGCCTCGCCGAACTTGCGGTCATGGCTCAGTGCCGCCGTGTAATCGGCAATGGCCGCGTCGCGCTGCGCGGTTTTCTCCCGCAACTGGCCGCGCAGGAAATAGGCCTGCGCGTTCTTTGGCTGCTTGGCGATGATCAGGTCGTAATCGGCCAGGGCGGCGGCGCTATCGCCCTTGGCGGCGTTGAGTTGCGCGCGATCCTTCAGCGCAACGAGGTTACCGGGTTCGCGGGTGAGGCCTTCGTTGAGATCGGCGATGGCGCCGTTGCCGTCGCCTTTGGCCTTGCGCAGCGAAGCGCGCTCGAACCAGATGTCGGCCGGCTTCGGGTCGATTTTAATGGCCTGGTCGAGATCGCCGATCGCTTTCGCCGCGTCGCCATTGGCCTTGTAGATCATGGCGCGGGCGCGGTACGGGCCGGCGTCACCGATGCGCAGATCGATGGCGCGGCTGAAATCGGTCAGCGCGCGGCTGTTGTCGTTCTTGGCGAGGTAGACGCGGCCGCGGGTGGCGAAGGCCATCGCATTGTTGGCGTCGGCCTCGATGACCGTGTCGAGGTCGGGCAGCGCGCGGGCGAAATCCTTTTTGCGCACATAGGCCATGGCGCGCAAGGTGATGGCGTCGCGGTTGCCGGCTTCGATCTTCAGGATCGACTCGGCGTCGCTCAGCGCGCCGTCGGCGTCGCCATCTTCCAGCTTGAGGTTGCCGCGCACCCGCAGGCCGTTCACGGTCCATGAATATTTCAGCGCCTTGCCGATGTCGGCATAAGCGCGCTTGCGGTCGCCCTTGTCGCGCCAGGCTTCGGCGCGCTGGCGATAGGTCTGCGACGGGTTTTCATCGAGCGGAATGGTGCGGTCGAGAATGGCGATGGATTTGTCGAGGTCGCCCTTCTTGCGCCACATCGCGGCCTGGCCATTGAGCGCGGCCAGGCTCTTCGGATCGACGCGCGAGGCTTCCTGATAGTCGCGCAGCGCCGCGTCGGTTTCATTGTTGGCGTCGCGGGCTTGCGCGCGCAGCAGGTAATTCGCCGCGCTCGGATCGATGCGCACGGCCTGATCGAAATCGCCGACGGCGCGGGCGTAATCCTTCTGGCGCAGATAAAGCTGGCCGCGGCCGCTGTACGAACTGGGATTGTTGGCGCGCAGGCCGATCGCCTTCTGGTAATCGGCGAGCGCGCCGTCATTGTGGCCGAGATCGCGCTTGACGGCGGCGCGGTTGATGTAAGGCGAGGGGTGGTTCGGTTCGAGTTCGATGGCCTTGTCGTAATCGGCCAGCGCCTGGCCGTAATTGCCGCGGGCATACCATGCGTTGCCGCGGTTCTGGTAGGCCGGCGCGAAATTCGGCGCGAGGTCGATGGCGCGGTTGAAATCGCCGATCGAATGCACGATGTCGTCGCGGTCGAGATAGGCCAGGCCGCGCAATGCATAGGCGACGCCGAGCGCTTCGCCTTTCAGTTTGCCGGTGCCGATGATCTTGCCGCAGGAGTCGATGCGGTGCGGCGCCAGATCTTCCGTTTGATTGGCGCAGATCTGCGCGTCGCTGCCGCGCGGACGCGGCACGGTCGGCTTCATGGGAAGAGGCGCGTTCTCCGGATCGAGCGACGGAGCGGACCGCGCGGTCTGTGCCGGCTGGCGCGAAATGATGCGCGGCTGATAGCGTGAGTCATTTCGCGTGACGACGCTGCGCGAATTGTTGCTGGAGAAAAACGGAAAGCCTTGCGCGGATGCGTGTTGCGGCGGCATTGCAACGGCGGACATTGCCAGCGCAACGCCGGCGACAATCGCGCCTCTTATCGTTTGCGTTGAACAGACCGCCCGCATCGAAAAACGCCTTCGTGAAACCCTTGCGCATTAACCATAGAGAGCATTGAAAATACTCGGCAGACCAATGGTTTGTCCATGCAAAGGGTCCGGTTCCATTAACCAAAGCAGGCGGCATGGTTAACGTGTAAAACTTTAGGGCACCTCGAAAAATAGCATGCCCCTCGGCCCCGTGCGAGTCTGCTGCCCTGACGGCATGATTCTAGGAGACTGACGATGGGGCAGCTCGGATTTTTCGATGCGGATAATCGGCTGGCGGCACTATCGGCGAAAGGCGATC
>CAMBQQ010000155.1 GCA_945870035.1 Rhizobium sp. Q54
ACATAGACGAGGTTGTCGGGCAAAAGCTCGGCTTCACCCGACCAGCGGTAAGCGGTGAGGTGGCCCTTTCGGGCAACGCTGAAGTCCAGACACGCCGCCGTCGAATGGGTCATCGTCGGCTCGCCCGGCATCCAGTAATGCCCGAACAAAACCGGCGTCGCGTGGCGGTAGTGAAACTCGGTCGTAATATCCTCGTCCGGCAGCTCATGAAGCCGGTCGTCGATGCCGATCGCTGCCAGCTTGAAGGTGACCGCGTCAGGATCCCACCAGCGCAGACGGACTTCCCGACGTTCGTCGCCACTCTTGTCCCTAAAACTCATCCCGTCCGGCAACTGCTGCTCCGGTCCTTTCAGCAAAATTTCGGCAGCGACATAGGCCGGCGAACCGCGCACGTAAGCCGCACGTAGCCCTTGCTCGGTAAAGCAGTTTTGCCGATCGAGGTAAGGCGCCAGCACGGCGCGCGAAGCGTCGTGCCAGCAGGCGTGAACCACGCGCAGACCGTCCAACTCAAGCCAGACCGGCAGCCGCCGAAACCAATCGATCGCAGCATGATAGTCCGGTGACCCTTCGCCGAGTTGCCGTAAAAACTCGGCGTGCTGGCTGGCGTTCTTGTCGGAGTGTTTTCGCAAGAACCCACCATCACTATTCGGCGTAGCCCAGCCGATGGCATTGAATTCGTGATTGCCGAGCACGGCATGCGCCACGCCTGCCTCGCACATGGTGCGTGCAATCTGCAGCACCTCTCTCTGAGCGGGGCCGCGATCGACAAAGTCGCCGACGAAAATGACTTTTCGGTCTTCGCACTGAAATACGCCGCCGACATCGCGATAGCGCAGTTTTGTCAGCAACCGGCGCAGCGCATCGGCATGTCCGTGAATGTCGCCGATGACGTCATATCCCGATATTTTTGCAGTCTGAGTGTCTTTCATTGATCAATAGCCCTCATGCGTTACGGTAGATGGAAATGTAAGGTGGTAGCCAGCCATAATCCTGCGCACGCGCGACTAGCCGGCGGGCGTCGGCTTCAAGAATTATTTTCCCGTTGAGAACCGTGCTCATTCGGCCCGATTTCAAGTTGGCTTCAAGCGCTTGGTACATCAAACGTTCGCAGTACCCCGCAAACTGACGCCCAATTGGCGGTGGCAAGCGGCGCACCGGCATCAGACCACCGATCCGAACGATGGCGGGCGCGGTGATAAAGCAAGCGGCGGCACCCACGATGATACGTCGACGCGTCATCAGGCCGTTGTGCTGGTGAAGAGCAATCAGAGCGGTCATTGAACCCGCCGACTCGAGCGAGGGCTGGCGCGCCTCTGCTATTTTTGCCGTTGAAAACGGCCGCATCCCACTTCTCGTGGATACCACCTTGCCGCAGCGGGGCAGGTTGGGGAGGGCGCCAGCCCTCGTCTTGATGCATAACTAATATAGGCCTACATTTTGCAGGTTCAAGCAGTCGATAACGCACCAGCGTCAGCAATGCATCTTATATTCACGGGCGGCATTGGCTGCCCGGCCGTTCCCGCTTCAGCGCCAGACCACGGCAGCGTGGCGCCGGCGCACCGCGCTCGCTTATTTGTAGGCCATGCCTACACCGACGGGTGGTTAAGCTGACTCTGATTTTCGGGACTGATAAGTCGAAGGAGTATCCAAGGATCAGAGCAATCCTGTACGGTGTTTTATCTTCGCCATCTTAGCTTGTGGGGCTCGGAGGGCCGACTGCGTATATTCGGAAGGATAAACAAAAAATGGGTCGGGAATCGTTTTCCTTTAAATCACAGTTCGCTGCGGCACTCGAGGAAGGTGGGAATCTGTCGCTGTTCCTGTTGTGTCGGAATGCAGACTTGATGGCCCTTGTAAAACTAGTCCTTCGTGATGATCGAGGAAAACTTGAAGAAGATGAGCAATATCAGGCGGAAAAGAAACGACCTGGGAACTGGCCTCATTTGATCGCAAAAGGCGTTGATGCACTCGCAGGCAAAGCAGGATGGCGGGCAGGTCTTGAGGGCGTCGCCAAACAGCTTGATATTAAGTGGTCGAAAAAGTGTTCCGACGGTGAGCTCGCCGATAAAGTGGCATCTGTCTTCCCGAGCAGTGGCCCGGGTGTCGAGATGAGCGATCCGCGTCTCAAAAGTAATAAAGATGTCGCAGAGGTCGCGTGCGAGATCGCTCGACTTCGGCATACCCTGAGGCTGCGGCTCAAGCTGCCCGAAGAAAATTACACGAAATCTGATCCTCCTGTGGTTCCGCCTCCCTCAAAACCAGATCCGGACGGGCGGTTCGCCAACATAAAAAGCGCCGTGTGGGGAGGGGTCGACTTGGCCAAGGGCCGCTTGTCCCGCTTGCTCCAGTTCAGATCGCGAAGCTCGTCGTCATAACCCGCCCGATGGACATAAGTCTGGTCCGCTTCATGTCTGTGATTTAAATTGATTGAGGTAGCGCATGGCACCTAGCAAGATCGAGGCTATTATCCACGCGCCCGAGAATGACGTCGCGAAAAATATCGCCTTCCTCGGCGATCTCTTTGTGCGACGCGCGGTACTTAATTGGGCTAGTAAGGAGGCGGCCATTGTTGTCGCCGGCTCCGCGGCACTAATAATCGTCGGCTGGCTCGGCGCGCGAATGATCGACCCCGAACCCTCCATTGTGGTCGTCTGCACTATTTTGCTACTCTACATTCTGCACGTGGCCATATATTTGCTCAGCTTCGTGCGCGCTGCATGGATTGCGTGGCAGCTGCGCTTGCCTGTCAGGCGCCTTGGTCTCTTTTTTCTTTATCGATCGATTTTCGACGGCTTGGAACACGTCGCGCGTGCCATCAAAAATGGTATTGAGAAACAGAACTGGTACATTCAAGGCGCATTTAAGCTTTTCCTTGGGAACACAAGCGTTCCAAAAGATCAGTTAGTGTGGGCCATCGTCAAGGCGACCGAACCCTATATGTGGCGGTATGCCATACAAACGGCGGCCATATGTGTGATTCCGCTCCTTATCGTGATTACTACTTTTCGCATGGTCGTCACGCACGGGATTTTACTGAATGCAGCGGCACATCTCAGTGTATGGGAAGCTATCCTCTATCCGTTTGCCGCGCTAACCGACTTCACTTTTGGTACGTCACTTCGCGCAATGCTTAAGCACGGGTGAGAGCCGATATGAGTCAAGGCTGAGAGCTTCTGGAATTGCTGAAAGGGACAGAGGCCGGCGGGGATAAGGGCGGAACGGGCGTAACCCCTGAGGTCCGGCTAATTCCTTTCGGATTCCTGGCATGCGGCCCGCGCCCGCTCTCGGCGCACGGCTGCTTGTGCGAGCAATGCATCCGCGTCGAGTTTTTGCCGCAGCGCCCGCGCCTTCTCGGTCTGGTTTTTGGTGTGATAGAGCGGTTTGGCTAAAGCCAGCGCGCTTGGTGCGGGCGTCAGCGCCGCCTGCAAGGCGGTTGCGTCGAGCGCTTGTCGCTCGCGCAGCGCCGCGGTGACGATTGAGTCGGCCGGATGTCGCACCAGATAATAGTCGGCGAGTTCGGCGCCCTTGTGCACCGCGCGGGCCCCTGCGCGCGCCAGGTGAAATAGGCAAAAGCCGGCAACGGCCAGCACGCCGAGACCGAATATTGTCTCGATGGCATGGCCGACCGCAGGGGCGGCCGAGGAAATGAACGCCATCAAAACGATGAAGCCGAATATTCCGCCAATGATTTGCATGTCGCCTGTCCTGTTAAAAAGCGGGTGATTTAACGTTGGCGCAGAATTCTTGCCGCCATCAAAACGTGCTCTTCGCTCGGCGCTGCATCATCGGTCGAAGCGCGGCGAGGGCGGGACTGGTCACAGAAGAATTCTCCATCCCGCTGCGAAGCCGGCTCATAGCGCTCGCGCGCAGCTTGCCATGCCTGGTCCGCGTTGCGCGTTTGCTGGCGGGCGCGGGCGAGCTCGACGGCGCGGCGGTGCTTGGCGAGCGTTCGCCGATGCGCCAGCTCAAGACCGTCCTCCACCCGGTCGGCTTTTCGCCTGATGCGATCGAGTGCGAGAATGGCCGGCAATTCCTGCAGCATGTCGGCGGCGCCGGCGGCTCTGATGTAACTGTCGATGAGCTGGACCTGAGCATCGAAATAGTCGGCTTCCGCATAGGCGCGTTTTGCCATGGCCTTCAGGGCGCGCGTTTGATTTTCTATCCGCCAGCGCGTGGCTTTTGAAGCAAATACCCCGCCGGTGTCGGGTCGCCGCAGGGCCGCGGCGAAAGCAGAGGTGCGAGACACCACGGCGTTCGTCGGCCTTTCAGCCGGGAGAATCACCTCGTATTCATCTGCGTCATCAGTCATGGGCTGCTCCTATGGGCCGAATCCTTTGCGGCCCTTCGCGGGTAGCGGAGCGCACGTTCAAATTCATCGGGACGGCTGATTGAATCACAAACAAGAATCAGTGTGAATCCAAAAATGTCTGTCGCGATGATCTAATATTGTGGCCGCTAATGTGCGGCACTCAGACAAAAACATGAGTCCAGCCAGGCCATTGGCGCCGGTTTTTGAATCGTTGTGTGAACGCTCGGCGGCGCGGTAGAAGCATTTTCACTGGTTTTCTTTCAGGCAGACCTTGGCGCGCACTACCGAAGCGCGCGCCGCCAACCGGCCGTCTGCGCTTCCTCTTCGCTGCAAAACCAGCGCCTGCCGTCGTGCACATTCATGCTGATGCGTGCGTAAAATCTTTGGTTCTGAAGGTGATAAATCCGCTCGCCGTTGCGCCCGATATTGCCCTTGATGGTGCATGCGGGGGAGGGGGCGCCGGCGGTTGCAGACGGCCCTAACAGCAGCGCCTGTGTCGTAACCGGCACGCTGAAAGCGCCGAGAATTTCGGTCTTATTGTTGCGGTGCCGCCAGTCCCACGGCGCGATGAACGCGCCTTGCCAAAGGCCGCGCCGCTGCGTTCGTGCATCATTTTCTATCTGTCGGTAGGCGGACGAGTGCCGCACATAGGCAAGCGCCCAACCTTCCCGCACCATCCAGGCATTCAAGTCCTCGCCGCCTAAATAACAGGTCGCAAGCGTCCGGTGATAGGCGTCAACACCGCTCGCCGAACACCTGATATCCCGAGCCCGGATGTGCGCCGCGAGCTTGTCGCGGGCGTCGATGCCGCAAGCCCAACGCAGGCCTTGGGCATTGAGACAGATTTGGTCGGTTTCGGGCGCGTCAATGCCTTCAAGACGAATTTTGGCTGTGCCAATCACCAGTGTATCGCCGTCGACGATCCGCGGCACACCCGACAGATTGGCAGCCTGGGCAAGCGAGCAGGCGAGCCAGGCTCCAATGATGATGATTATCTTCTTCATCAATTGCCTCAGACCAAAACGGATCGCGGTCATGGCGGGCAACACTTAACCCCCACGCTCTGCTTAAAGGCAAATACAGACCAATCATTCAGCATTTTGATATTTGCCCTGCAAGGATCAACTGGCCGCGGAGCGTACTAGCGAAAGCAGGACATCACCATAACGCTCTAGTTTTTTGTCGCCGATGCCTGCAACGGTACGGAGTTGGTCGTGAGTTGTGGGGCGGGACGATGCGATGCCTTCCAACGTGGCGTCATGAAGAATGACATAAGCGGGGACTTTACGCTGTTTGGCGATGCTGGTGCGCCAGGACCGTAGCGCACTCAGAAGGTTTGAATCGCTGAGTTTTTTATAACCGCCGGCGACGGCGGGTGAAGCAGGCGCGGAGGTCGAATCTCGCTTCGAAGTCTTGCCCTTTGTGGTGCGTTTGCGCGTTGCGCTCGCAGCGGCCTGTTCGCGCAGCATCACCTTGCGCTCGCCTTTCAACACGCTGCGGGCAGACTCTGTAAGCTTTAGCGCCCCAAAGGCTTCGCTATCGGGTTGGAGATGGCCTAGACCCACCAGCTGGCGGATCACGGTGCGCCACTGTTTCTCGTTGAGTTCGGCACCGACCCCGAACACCGATAATTGGTCGTGACTAAGCTGTGCGACTCGATCGGTGGAATTGCCGATGAGTACATCAATTAAGTGCCCCGCGCCGAAACGTTGCCCGGTTCGGTATACGCAGGACAGGGCCTTTTGCGCGACAATCGTGCCATCCCAAACGCGTGGTGGGGAGAGACAATTATCGCAATTGCCGCAGTTGGGCTGCCCCGGTGCTTCGCCGAAATACTCAAGCACACGCAGGCGCCGGCAGCCGGCGGTTTCGCACAAGCCGACCAATGCATCGAGCTTGCCGGCCGAGACACGCTTGTAAGCATCTTTTCCGGTCGATTGGTCGATCATACGCCGTTGCTGCACGATATCGGCCAGGCCATAGGTCATCCAGGCGTCGGCCGGTTTGCCGTCGCGACCGGCACGGCCGGTCTCCTGGTAATAGGCCTCGATACTCTTGGGTAAATCGAGATGCGCCACAAATCGCACGTCAGGCTTGTCGATCCCCATGCCGAAGGCAATGGTTGCGACGATCACCACACCGTCTTCGTTGATAAAACGATCCTGGTGGCGGGCGCGCACGGCTGCGTTTAGACCGGCATGATAGGCAAGCGCTGGGATGCCAGCGCTTGCGAGCGACGCGGCAGTTTCATCGACCTTGGCGCGCGACAGACAATAAACGATACCGGCTTCGCCCGCGTGGCGCTCGGCGATAAAGGTCTGGAGCTGCGATTTTGCGTTTTGTTTTTCGATGATCTCATAGCGAATATTGGGTCGATCAAAGCTGGCGACAAAGCGGGGCGCTCCGTCCAACTTGAGGCGGCTGACAATCTCGCTACGGGTCAGCTCATCGGCCGTGGCCGTGAGTGCGATCCGCGGCACCGTTGGAAAGCGCTCCGCGAGTATCGATAGTTTGATATATTCGGGGCGAAAATCGTGGCCCCATTGCGATACGCAATGGGCCTCGTCGATTGCGAATAGCGCAAGGCGAGCGCGCGACAGCAATTCGAGACAGCGCGGCGTTAGCAATCGCTCCGGGGCGATGTAAAGAAGATCAAGGTCGCCAGCGAGCAACCGCTGCTCAATCGCGGACGCTTCCTCCCAGGACAGTGAGGAGTTTAGCACCGCTGCCTTGACGCCTGTGTCGAGGAGCCCCTCTACCTGGTCGCGCATCAGCGCAATCAGCGGTGAGACGACGATGCCGCAGCCATCGCGCAATAACGATGGCAATTGATAGCATAGAGACTTGCCGCCGCCGGTCGGCATCAGCACCAGGCAATCGCCGCCGTCCGTCACATGCGTGACGATCTCCTCCTGGGCGCCTCGAAAGGCGGGCAGGCCGAAGACGGAATTCAGGACGGAAAGGGCAGTGGGGGCGATGTTACGCCTCCAGTTGAAGGTGTCTTGGAAAATATGGCTGAGGATGTACGGGACAGTTCAGTCCGTGGCGGTGTCTTGCGGTCGCCGTCCAACTCG
>CAMBQQ010000156.1 GCA_945870035.1 Rhizobium sp. Q54
AAAAGGCAGCTTGTGCCACCCTCAACAGGACGCCGGGTGCATACGGCGGAGCCGCACCGGCGTCAGATCATCTGCCAATTGCCCGCCGATCCGCGCGGGCTAACGATCACGCAGCAAAAACGCTATTGTTCGAGGTGCCCTTAACATGACCCACAATAACGTACGCATGGCGCCTGCTCCTCGCAGTTCCATTCCCAACGCGTATTGCCAGTGAAAAATTCGGGCCGACCTTCGGCCCGCAGCCCACCCTGTCTCGGTAGCCTACCGTAAGCGGGAACCAAAAAAAAGAGGGCCCGGCAACTCGCCGGGCCCTCGAAGGGTTTGCCTTGTGCGGGCGGCTTACATCATGCCGCCCATGCCGCCCATACCGCCCATGCCGCCGCCGCCGGGCATTGCCGGGGCCGCGTCCTTCGGCAGCTCGGCGACCATGGCTTCGGTCGTCACCAAGAGGCCCGCGATCGAGCCGGCGTCCTGCAGCGCAGTACGCACCACCTTGGCCGGGTCGATGATGCCCTTGGCGATCATGTCGACGTATTCGTCGTTCTGCGCGTCGAAGCCGAAGGTCTCGGACTTGTTCTCGAGCACCTTGCCGACAACGATCGAGCCTTCGACACCGGCATTCTCGGCGATCTGGCGGATCGGAGCTTCCAGCGCCTTGAGCACGATGTTGATGCCGGCCTGCACGTCGTGGTTCTCGGAGGTCAGCTTGCCGACCGCCTTCTTGGCGCGCAGCAAAGCAATGCCGCCGCCCGGCACGACGCCTTCTTCAACGGCGGCGCGGGTGGCGTTGAGCGCGTCGTCGACGCGGTCCTTCTTTTCCTTCACTTCGATCTCGGTCGCACCGCCGACGCGGATCACGGCAACGCCGCCGGCCAGCTTGGCCAGACGTCCCTGCAGCTTTTCCTTGTCGTAGTCCGAGGTGGTTTCCTCGATCTGCGCCTTGATCTGATTAACGCGCGCCTCGATGTCGGCCTTCTTGCCGGCGCCGTTGACGATCGTGGTCTTTTCCTTCTCGATCAGCACCTTCTTGGCGCGGCCGAGCATGGCGACGGTGACGTTCTCGAGCTTGATGCCGAGGTCGTCGGAGATCAGCTGGCCGCCGGTCAGGATGGCGATGTCTTCCAGCATGGCCTTGCGGCGATCGCCGAAGCCAGGCGCCTTGACGGCCGCGACCTTCAGGCCGCCGCGCAGCTTGTTGACGACGAGCGTGGCGATGGCTTCGCCTTCGACGTCTTCCGCGATGATGACGAGCGGCTTGCTCGACTGCACCACGGCCTCTAACACCGGCAGCATCGCCTGCAGGCCGGACAGCTTCTTTTCGAACAGCAGGATGTAGGCGTCTTCCAGCTCGGCCACCATCTTCTCGGAATTGGTGACGAAGTAGGGCGAGATGTAGCCGCGGTCGAACTGCATGCCTTCGACGATCTCGACCTCGGTCTCCATCGCCTTGGCTTCTTCGACCGTGATGACGCCTTCGTTGCCGACCTTCTGCATCGCCTTGGCGATCATCGAGCCGATGGTGGCGTCGCCATTGGCGGAGATGGTGCCGACCTGGGCGACTTCTGCCGACGAACCGACCTTCTTGGCGCGCTTTTCGATGTCCTTGACGACGGCGGCGACCGCGATGTCGATGCCGCGCTTGAGGTCCATCGGGTTCATGCCGGCGGCAACCGACTTGGCGCCTTCGCGCACGATCGCCTGGGCGAGAACGGTGGCGGTGGTGGTGCCGTCGCCGGCCAAATCGTTGGTGCGCGATGCGACTTCACGCACCATCTGCGCGCCCATGTTCTCGAACTTGTCTTCAAGCTCGATTTCCTTGGCGACGGTGACGCCGTCCTTGGTGATGCGCGGCGAACCGTAGCTCTTGTCGAGCACGACGTTACGGCCCTTGGGGCCGAGGGTGACCTTCACCGCGTTGGCGAGGATATCGACGCCGCGCAACATGCGGTCGCGCGCGTCGCCGGCAAACTTGACGTCTTTTGCGGACATAGGGAGTAACTCCAGTTGGGTTTTCTGAATCCTCATCCTGAGGAGGCGCGAAGCGCCGTCTCGAAGGATGAGGCTCGGATTTCATCGTCTCGTCCTTCGAGACGCGCCCAAGGGGGCGCTCCTCAGGACGAGGGTGGTTGCTAGGCGATCACGCCCATGATGTCGGACTCTTTCATGATCAGCAGGTCTTCGCCGTCGAGCTTGACCTCGGTGCCCGACCACTTGCCGAACAAAACGCGGTCGCCGGACTTGATGTCCATGGGGGTCAGCTTGCCGTTTTCGTCGCGGCCACCGGGGCCGACGGCGATCACTTCGCCTTCGGACGGCTTTTCCTGGGCGGTGTCGGGAATGATGATGCCGCCCTTGGTCTTCTCTTGGGCGTTGATGCGGCGGACGACGACGCGGTCGTGCAGGGGACGGAACTTGGTCTTGGCCATGGGCTTCCTTGGCTTTTGAAAACGCTGGATATGACAGGCGACGACGAACGATGAGACGGAAAGTGTCGCGGGTGCAGTCTCTTAGCACTCTTTATCAGAGAGTGCTAATTATCGCTGCGGGAGATATTGCCTTAAGAGTTAGGTGTCAAGCTGCACGAACCGGTTCGTTCCTCGCCGGGGCTGGCCGTAATGATGGCGTAAAGCCCGGCCAGGAGAACCCCGCGGCGGCGCTTGCCGACCCGCCAATAAAAATTCAATGTTACGAGTCCGAGGAGCCCGAATGATCCGCCGCCAACGCCCCACGCTGCCGACATTCACGGTTTTGGCCGTTCTCGGGCTCGGTTTTGGCCTGGCCGGTTGCGCCTCGACCAGTCCGTCGCCGGAGCCGCCGCCGCCCCCGCCGGTGGCGCAGACCCTGCCTCCCTCGTTCCCGCCGCAGAATCTGGTCGGGAGTTATGGGCTCGCCGCCTATCACAAGGACGAGGACCGGCCGCGCACCGAAGCCGCCGCGGTCAACCAGTGCCGCCAGCCTTACGTCATCACCATGGGGCCGACCGGCGGCGTCATGATGCATCTGGCCGACCAGCCGACGCCGACTGAATTGCGCGTCAAGGGTGCGGTCGGCGGCAAGGACTTCATCGGCCCGGCGGAGGATCCGCCAGGCGGTACGCTCGACCGCGAGGTCGTGCAGTTCGACGGCCGCGTTTTGATCCTGCGCTTCGTCGATCCGGAAGTGCATGGCCGTTACGGCAGCATGGTTTATGTCCGCTGCCCGGCCGAAGGCGTGAAAAAGCCGAGAGCGAGAGCGGCGGCCAAACCCGCCGCGACGCCGAAGCCAGCGGCGGTCCGTCCGGCGCCGGCGCCGATGCAACCGCCGATCCAGCGGCAGTAGTCGGTACACTCTCGAACTCGATGCGGATGTTGCCTGCTCCCTCTCCCCTGTGGGGAGAGGGTTGGGGTGAGGGGGCAAGTGACTCTCGATAGGCTATAACCCCTCACCCGGATCGCTTCGCGATCCGACCTCTCCCTATGGGAGAGGTGAAGCGTCGTCAGGTCTCAATGCCTTCTCCCCGCGACTTCATAAACGGACCTTGGCGCGCGGTGCCGGTCCTCGGCGTCACGCAGATTATTGCGTGGGGCTCGATCTTTTATACGCCGGTGCTGATCGTGCCGCTGATCGCGGCCGAGCGCTCCTGGTCGCTGGCGCTGTCGATGGCCGGCTTCTCGGTGGCGCTGCTTGCCGCCGGCCTGATCGCGCCGTTCGTCGGACGCTCGATCGACCGCTTCGGCGGTCATGTGGTCATGACCGTGGGTTCGCTCACCGGCGCGCTCGGCCTGGTGCTGATCGGCTATGCCGAACATCCGGTTGCCTATTTCGCGGTCTGGATCGTGCTCGGCGCGGCGCTGTCGGCCAGCCTCTATGACGCCGCCTTCGGCACGCTCGGCCGCATCTTCGGCGCCGCCGCGCGCAGGCCGATCACGGCCCTGACGCTCGCCGGCGGGTTCGCCTCGACCGCCGGCTGGCCGGCGACGCATTTCCTTATTGAAGCCGTCGGCTGGCGCGGCACTTATGTCGTCTATGCCGCGCTACTCGCTTTCGTCTGCGCGCCGTTGCATGCCTTCGTGCTGCCGCGCAGCCGCGCCGAAATCGTCGTGCCGAAATCCGGCGACGTCGAAACGCCCGCGAAGCTGCTGGCGTCGAAGGGCCTGCCGTTTATTATGGTTGCTTCGGCTTTTACGGCTTACGCCTTCGTGCCGTCCGGCCTGTCGGCGCATCTCTTGGCGATCTTTTCGCGCAGCGGCATCGATGCCGGCACCGTGGTGTGGATCGGCGCGCTGTTCGGCCCGGCGCAGGTCGGCGCGCGGCTGATCGAATTTTCATTCGGCAAGGATGTGCATCCTTTGTGGGTGGTGCGCTTCGCGCTCGGCACCTTGCTGTGCGCTTTCGTCATGCTGGCGGTACTCGGCGTCTCGGTGCCGGTGGCGGCGGCCTTCGCCTTGTTGTTCGGCGGCGCCAACGGCCTCGTCACCATTACGCGCGGCGCAGTGCCGCTGGCGCTGTTCGGCGCGCAAGGCTACGGCCGGCTGATGGGCCGGCTTGCGGCGCCATTTTTGCTGATGCAGGCGGCTGCGCCCTTGATCATGGCCTTCGTGATCGATCAAGCCTCCGACTTCGCGGCGCTGGCGCTGGCCAGCAGTTTCGCCGCGGTCGGCTTGATCTGCTTTATCGTGATCAGAAGGCCTTGATCTGAAGCGGTATCAGCCGAACATCCTGTCGATGTCGCCCTGGCTGGCATGGCCGGTGTCGCCGGCGAGCTTCGGCCCGTTGAGCAAGCCGCGTTCTTCCGGCACGCTGGCGCGCGACTGCGCCTTCGCCGCGGCGACGCCGTTGCAGCGCAACAGCATGTCGGACACCTGTTCCTCGATTGCCGTGAGGGTCGTCATCGCCTTGGCAATGCGCTGGCCGGCAATGTCCTGGAAATTGCACGACTCGTAAATGCGCACGACATTGTCTTGAATGTCCTGCGCGAGGCCGCGCTTGTAGTCGTCCTTGAGCGAGGCGGCGAGCGCCTTGGCGCTGTCGTCGATGACTTCGACCGATTTCAGAATCTTTTGCGTCGCCTTTTCCATGCCATCGATTGCGGCGCCAAGTTCGTCGGTGGCACGCGTCACGCGACTCTCAACGCCAAGCCCGATCAGCTCGCCGAGGTCGCGCTTGTGCCGGGCCAGCGTGTCGCGGATGAGCGTTAGTTCCGCTTTCATGTGCGGAGCGTCGTCCCGAGCAAAGGGCTGGGCCTGCGCCACTGGCCTCTTGCCCGTCATCATCTGCTCGACGCGGAAAACCTTGCGTTGCACGCGACCGTCCCCTTTTTCAGTCCCCGCCAGAGTTTTATCTTGCCGCACATTAACGCTGGGTTGCGGCGAGCCGCCGCCCGTTGAAAATCCGGCGTTGCGCAAGACGGCATTAACCACGACGCGCGGCGTTTTACGCAAAATAAACGCTAAGCCGACGAAGCGGCGTTCTGCGCGCCGCAATATAGCCCAGCGCCGGGCATGGTTTACCAATCGGTGTGTGTTTGCCCCTGTACTGCTCAGGCGACGAAGTTTTGTGAGTAGCGTGATGCAGCGTTCAATCCTTATCGGCACCGCCGCGAGTCTGCTTGCCGGCACGGCCATTGCGGGCTTGCTCGCGACGCCGGTCATGGCGCAATCGATGACGCCGCCGATGGTGGTCGTCGCCCAGCCGCAGCGCATGCAGACGAATTTGGGTGGCGGCTTTATCGAAGCGCTGTTCGGCGACAATGGCCGCCGGCCGCAATACATGGCGCCGCAGCAGAATTTTTACGGCGAACCCGCGCCCATCCCGCAGCCGCTCTACGCCGATACCGGGCCGATGGTCGATCCGTTAGCCGATCAGGACGGCTATCCGATCGACCCGGTTTTTCTGCGCCAGGAAGTGATCTATCACGGCCCCGAAGCGCCCGGCACCATCGTCATCGATACGCCACAGAAATTCTTGTATCTGGTGCAGCCCGGCGGCCGCGCCTTGCGCTACGGCATCGGCGTCGGCCGGCCCGGCTTCACCTGGTCAGGCGAACACGCGGTTACGGCGAAGAAGGAATGGCCGGACTGGGTGCCGCCGAAGGAGATGCTCGAGCGACAGCCTTATCTGCCGAAGTTCATGGCCGGCGGCCCGAGCAATCCGCTCGGCGCGCGCGCGCTGTATCTCGGCTCGACGCTCTATCGCATCCACGGCTCGAACGAACCCTGGACCATCGGCCAGAACGTGTCATCCGGCTGCATTCGCATGCGCAATGCCGACGTCATCGATCTCTATGGGCGCGTGAAAGTCGGCGCCAAGGTGCTCGTCCTGTAGCGTCGTGCGCCTAGTCGCTGCCGCCGAAATCGCCACCACCGAAATCATCGCCGCCGAAGTCGCCGCCTGAATCGGACGTATCGCTGTCGAACAGGCCGGCGCTGCGGGTGCCGCCGACATCGTTCAAACCGGCGTCGCGCGACAGGTCGCCGCCGGCGGCGTTGTTATCCCATGGTGAACCCGACGGCTCGTTGTCGCGCGTGTTGCCGAAGGCGCTGCCGCTGTTCTGGCCGCCGCCGAACAGGCCGCCGATCGAATTGAACAGCAGCGAGCCGCCGATCACGCCGGCGGCCGTTGCCGCGGCGGTGCCGAGGAACGATCCGCCGCCAGTGCCCGGAGCAGGGGACTGCCCTTGCGCCGGGGCTTGCGCGGTCTGCTGCAAGGCGGCGCCGGTGTTCCAGCGGCTGTCGGGCTGGCTGGCGCGCACGCTCGGCACCGAACCGCGGCCGGTCACGGCGTTGCGCATCGTGTCGAGAAAGCCGCCGCCTTCCGGCTGCTCGTCTTCGCCGCCGAGTTCGCGGATGCGCGCGTCGGCGCGCTTGAGCGCTTCGTCCTGAACCAGCACGGTTTGCACCAGCGCATAGATTGCGTGCGGGGCGCGGCGGCTGCCCTCGGCAATCGCGCGCTCGGCCTCGGCATCGCGTGGTGAAGTCTCCAGCCGTGCCAGGCGGTCGAACAGGTCGGTCACCAGTTGGCGTTCCTGCGGCGTCATCCCCGTATCCTTCCGTTACCGAAACAGTGTGCAGAACTTTATCTAGGTGTCACATCCCGGTAGGTGATATGGCTGTTTTCTGAACAACTCCGGTTTCAGGCTATGCCAGTCCTTCATGGCCTGCAAGGGTGTCTTGCTGCCCAAGGCTGATTGCGGAAGCTGCTGGTTGTAAAGCAGCACGTAACGATG
>CAMBQQ010000157.1 GCA_945870035.1 Rhizobium sp. Q54
CAAGGACATGCTGGCGGCGCGCCTCCAGGCTTTCGAAGACATGTTCAACAAGGGCGGTACCGAACTGACCGAGAAGATTGCCCGTGACTCGACCAATCTCGGCAACCTCGTCACCCGCCACATCACCGACTTCGACCACACCGTGAAGACCTATGGCGGCGAACTGGTCGAACGGCTCGGCCAGCGCACGCAGGACGTCTCCGAGGCGATGCGCGCCTATCTCGACACCTTCGACAGCCGCGTCACCGGCCGTTCCAACGAATTGTCCGGCACGCTCGATGCGCGCCTGACCAAGTTCGAGGAAATGCTCGGCGGCCGCGTCACCGAACTGGCCACCACCTTGACCAAGGGCGGCGAGGAAGTCGTCGGCGCGCTCGACAAGCGCATCAGCGACGTCACCGGCACCATCAATACGCGCGGCGCCGAAGTGGCCGACGCGATCTCCGCCAAGATCGGCGAAATGGACAAGACGCTTGGCGCCCGCGCCATGGAAGTCGCCGATACGCTCGACGGCCGCATCAGCCGCTTCGAGGAATTGCTCGTCGGCCGCGCCGTCACCGTCACCGACCAGATCGAAAGCCGCACCAAGGCCGCCGCTGAAACGCTCAATGCCCGCATGGAACAGCTCAGCACCGCGATCAAGACCAATGCCTCGGAAGCGGAAAAGTCGCTCGGCGCGCTCGCACTGTCGACCACCGACGCGATCCGCTCCAGCGCCAGCGAGGCCGAGCGCACCTTGACCGGCGTCAGCGACGAAATCGCCAAGAGCTTCATTTCCCGCGCCGAGGAGATCGCTACGTCAGTGTCGAAGCGCACCGATGACATGGCCGCGATCCTGTCCGACAAGAGCGGCGGCGTGCTGCTTGCGCTCAGCGAAAAGGGCGAGAAGTTCGCCCTCGATATCACCACGGCGACCGACACCGCACTGGCGTCGATCGAACAGAAGGGCATGGTCTTCAGCCGCACCATCGTCGACAACGGCGCCGAGATCACCCGCATGATCAACACCGCGGGCGAAGCCGCCGCCAATACGGTCAACCGCACCCTCACCGACCTCCAGGACACCGCCGCCAAGGCGATCGAGAAGTCGAAGGAAACCGCGACCACCACCGTCAGCGAAATGCTGGAAACGCACAACATGCTGCGCGCCGACACCACCGCTCTGTTCGAGCGGCTGCGCGAGGCCAACATCATGCTGCAGGAAGTGCTGTCCGGCTCGCACGAGAACATGAGCGCGCTGGAAAACACACTTATGCTGCGCGTCTCCGAGTTCGTCGCCGCGATGCACGAAGTCACCGGCTCGACCACCCACGCCACCGAACGGGTCGAGACCACGATCAGCAATTTCCGCGAAATCACCACGCATGTGGTCACCGATCTCGGCCAGCTCGCCGGCGCTTTCGAAGCGCACGGGCGCGATCTCAGCAAGGCGGCCGAACTCATCGACCGCTCCAACCAGCGCACCGAGGATGCCGTCGGCGAACGCCGCGTCCAGCTCGACTCGCTGGTCGCCACCCTCGACATCCGCACCGAGGACATCGAGCAGCGCCTCAAGCGCTTCTCCGGCCTGCTCGACGAATCCCTCGAGGCCGCCTCCAACCGCGCCCGCGAAGTCGCCCGCCTCGTCTCCGAATCGAGCGCCGACGGCACCCGCGCCATCAGCGAACAGTTCGAACGCGTCCGCGAAAACGCCGAAGCCGAGCGCGCCCGCACCGTCGAGACCATGCGCACGGTCTATGCCGAAACCTCGGCGGAAGCCGACCGCCTGTTCACCGACGCCAACGAACGCTTCGTCGACGCGGCGCAGGGCATGCGCTCGATCTACGCGCAGTCGGCCGGCGACACCCAGTCGATGTTCCGCGAGGCCGGCGCGCGCTTTGCCGAAACCGTGCAGGACATGAAGCAGATGGCCGCCGAGATGCAGCGCGAACTGGAAGCAACCCGCTCCGAGCTGCGCCGCGGCGTGTTCGAATTGCCGCAGGAAACCGCCGAGAGCGCCGCGCAGATGCGCCGCGTCATCGTCGACCAGATCGAGGCGCTCGCCGAGTTGAACCGCATCGTCGCCCGCCACGGCCGCAATCTCGACGCCGTCGAACCGGTCGCCCAGCAGCGCCGCATGCGCGAGGAGCCGACTTTGGCCGTGATCGGCGGCCGCAGCGAATCCACGCGCAACGAAACGATGCGCAATGAACCCTTGCGCAACGAGACTCCGCCGCCGCGCCCGGCCCCGGCGCCGCGTCCCGAAATTGCCAGTTTCGCGCCGGCCGCGACCCGCCGCGCCGACGCGCCGTCATTGTCGCCGGTGCAGCCAGCGGCAGGCGCCCGCGGCGGCTGGCTGTCCGACCTGCTGACCCGCGCCTCGCGCGACGACAACGAGCCGGCCCGCGACTTCCCGCGTGAGTCTGCCCGCGACACCGCGCGCGGCACAGAAGAACGCACGCCGCGCCACTCGATCGAATCGCTCGACTCGCTGTCGGTCGATATCGCCCGCCTGATCGATCATGAGGCGGCCGCCGACCTGTGGGACCGCTACAAGCGCGGCGAACGCAACGTGTTCACGCGCCGACTCTACACGCTGCAGGGCCAGAAGACCTTCGACGAAATCCGCAAGAAGTATCGCGCCGACCGCGAGTTCAAGCAGACCGTCGACCGCTACATCGGCGAATTCGAACGGCTGCTGGAAGAAGTGTCGCGTGACGACCGCGGCCAGATGGTGGCGCGCACCTATCTGACGTCGGAAACCGGCAAGGTCTACACCATGCTGGCGCACGCGGCCGGGCGCTTCGACAACGCCTGATCGCCTTCGAGGCAGGACAAAAAACGGGCGCCTTCACAGGCGCCCGTTTTGCTTTGTGACGGAAACGCTCTAGCGGATCGACGGCGTGCGCAGCTTTTCCTTCGGCTGGGCGTCCGGCGGCGCGCCGCCCCAAATGAGGCGGCTCGGATTGGCGTCGAAGTTCTTCGCCGCCTTGTCGATCGTCGACAAAGTGCGCGTGCCAGTGCGTGCGAGGCCACCGATATATTTGGTCAAATCCTCGGTGCGCTTGTCCAGATTGTCCGCCAGTTGCTTGATCGAGCGCGCCGCCTCGTTGATATCGCCGCCCTTGCCGTCCGGTCCACCGATCAGGCCCTCAAGTCCCTCGGCGATGCGGTCGATACGATCGGCGTTGCGGCCGAGCGCGCCGGTGAACTGCTCGACGTTGGCCAAGGTCTTGTCGATGCTCTCGGACTTGCGGCCGAGCGCCGCGGTAAACTGCTCGATATTGACCAACGTCTTGTCGATATTCGCGGTATTGCGCGACAGCGACGCGGTAAAGACTTCGATGTTGGCGATCGCGCCTTTCAAGGCCTTCTGATTGTCTTCGATGAGCTCCTGCACCTTGCGCAGCGCATCGCGCGCAGCCGCGGTCAAGTCTTGCGTGGCGCCGGGCGGCGCGACCAGCAATGGAGCCTCGTCCTTGAGGTTGGTGGCGCCGGCAACCGGCGCCTTGTCGGGATCGCCGCCCTTGAGCGACAGCGCGGAAATGCCGGTGAGGCCCTGGAATTCCAGCCCGATCTCGGTATCCGGACGAATGGCGACCAGCTTGTCGACGGAAATGCGGGCAATGACTTGCTTCGGCCGCTTCGCGTCGAGCTTGAGATCGGTCACTTCGCCGACCCGGATGCCATTAAACAGTACCGAAGCGCCGGTGCGCAGCCCGGACACCGAGCCGTCGAACTGCACGCGGTAGAAAGCGCGCTCGCCGGTGCCGCCGATGTTCTGGAACCAATAGATGAAACCGAACACGCCGACGATAACCGCCAGCGTGAACAAGCCGATCAGAGTGTAGTTCGCTCTCGTTTCCATTCAGCAGCTCCAGGACCGGCTTCGAATCGGCAAAGCCGGTCAGCCCATTTATATCGTAACGTCCGGCGTCATTGCCTTGCCTTGCGGCTGGTAGCCCGCCCGCGAGCGCTTGCCGCGGAAATAGGATTTCAGCCATGGATGCTCGGATTTGAGCATGGTCTCCATCGGGCCCGCGGCGATGACCTTGCCCTCGGCCAGAACGGCGATGCGGTCGCAGACCGTGTGCAGGCTGTCGAGATCGTGCGTTACCATGTAAACGGTCAGGCCTAAAGTTCGTTGCAGCGTCGCGATCAGCGTATCGAAATCGCCGGCGCCGATCGGATCGAGGCCGGAAGTCGGCTCGTCGAGAAAGACAATCTCCGGATCGAGCGCCAGCGCGCGCGCCAGGGCGACGCGCTTGGTCATTCCGCCCGACAGTTCCGACGGAAACTTGCTGCACACCGAAGCGTCGAGCCCGACCATTTCCAGCTTGGCCACCGCCAGATCGTCAAGCAGCCGCTGCGACAGCTTGAGATATTCGCGCACCGGAAATTGCAGGTTCTCCATCACGGTCAGCGACGAGAACAGCGCGCCCTGCTGAAACAGCACGCCCCAGCGCCGCTCCACCGCGCGCCGTTCGAGGTCGCTGGCCTTGTCCATATCGACGCCGAACACCTTGATGGTGCCGGCGCGCTTGTGAATGAGGCCGATAATGGTGCGCATCAGCACCGATTTGCCGGAGCCGGAGCCGCCGACGAAGCCGAGAATTTCGCCGCGATAGACGTCGAGATCGGTGTGGTTAAGCACGATATGTTTGCCGAAGCCGACGACGATGTCGCGCGCTTCGATGACGACTTCTTTCTCGCCGTTGCTGTGGGGTGACAACACCATCGCCTACATCCCGATCGAGGCAAAGAAGATGGCGAAAATACCATCGAGCACGATGACGAGGAAGATCGACTCGACCACCGAGGCGGTCGTCTGGCGGCCGAGCGATTCCGCCGAGCCTTTCACCGCCAGCCCCTCGACGCAGGCGACCGCGCCGATCACCAGCGCCATGAACGGCGCCTTGATCATGCCGACCTGGAAGGTGTTGAGCGCGATGGCTTCCTTCAGGCGCGACAGGAAGATATCGGGATCGATGCCGCCATAGAGCCAGCACACCAGGCCGCCGCCATAGAGCGCCGCCATCGAGCCGAGGAATGTCAGGATCGGCACGCCGATGATCAGCGCCAGAATGCGCGGCAGGATCAGCACCTCGACCGGATCGAAGCCCATGGTCTGCAGCGCGTCGATTTCCTCGCGCATCTTCATCGAGCCGAGTTCGGCGGTGTAGGCCGAGCCGGAGCGGCCGGCCACCATGATGCAGACGATCAGCACGCCGAGTTCGCGCAACACCAGAATGCCGACCATGTCGACGACATAGACGTCGGCGCCGAACTTGCGGAAATGGAACAGGCCTTGCTGGGCGATGATGCAGCCGATCAGGAAGGTGATCAGAAGGATGATCGGCACCGCGCGCCAGGCGACGTTGTCGAGTTGGTGCACCACCGAGGTGATGCGGAGATGGCGCGGATGGCGGATGACGCGCAGCAGCGCCACGACCAGCGCGCCGAACATGTTGACGATGGCGAGAAACGATCCGCCGACCGAGGCGACGTTTTCGCCGATCGAGTTCAGGGCATAGCGCAGCGCCTGCCCGCCGCTGCGCAACGGCGGCTCCTCGAGCTTGACGTTGCGCAGCTCATCCATCAGCGCGCGGTAATCTTCCTTCAGGCCGGTGACATTGGCCTCGCGGCCGCTCTTGGCGAAGGCGCGCACCAGCCGCTCCAGCAGCCAGGCGCCGAATGTGTCGAGCCGCTCGACCTGCGCCATGTCGATGGCGACGTTTCGCACCGACGGATATTTACGAACGAGGCGTTCGATCGCCGTCTCGAGACCATTGGCGTTGACGGCAATCCACGCGCCGCGTCCCGCCAGGACGAGCCGGTCGCCTTGCTGCTTGTCTTCGAGCAATATCTCGCCGCTCACACTACCGACCACTTCTTGCTCCGGCCCGAAAAACACTTAAAAAAACAGGCGATTCTACATAACGTGCCATGTAAGCCTGTTGGCCGTTTGACCGCAGCCGCCGGAGGCGGATATCCCCAGCCTCGTCAGACAGCGGCCGGCTGTGCCGCATGTCCGGGATCAAGCGCAAAGGCCTCACTTGCCGTCCATCCCTCACATAACGCTTAAAGTCGCGGCTGAAAGGTGGCCGATCGCCGGTTCTTTCACGATCAGCCGCGGCGCCAAGACCGAGGCCGCTGTCGTCGTCGTGGAACTCAGTGACGGGGGTGTGACAGGGCGCGGCGAATGCGTGCCTTATGCCCGCTACGGCGAGAGCGTCGATAGCGTCATGGCGGCGATCGAGGCTATGCGCGGCCCCCTCGGCAACGGCCTTACCCGCATGGCGTTGCAGGCGGCGATGCCACCGGGCGCCGCGCGCAACGCGCTCGATTGCGCCTTCTGGGACTTTGAGGCCAAGCGCAGCGGACGCCCAGCCAGCGAGCTGGCCGGCCTGCCCGGCTTGCGCCCGCTGACAACCGCCTTCACGATTTCGCTCGCCGATCCAGCCAGCATGGCCGCCGCTTCGCAAAAAGCCGCGTCCCGTCCGCTGTTGAAGATCAAGCTCGGCGGCAGCGACGGCAACGATCCGGCCCGCATTGCGGCGGTGCGCGCCGCAGCGCCCAAAGCGACGTTGATTGTCGATGCCAATGAGGGCTGGCGCGAGGACAATCTCGCCGCCCATCTCGCCGCCTGCGCGGAGGCCGGCGTCGTGCTGGTCGAGCAGCCTTTGCCGGAGGGCCGCGACCATGCGCTCGCCGACATCGAGCGCCCTATCCCGATCTGCGCCGACGAGAGCGTTCATGACCGCGCGTCGCTGAATGCGCTGGCCGGCAAATACGACGCCGTGAACATCAAACTGGACAAGACCGGCGGCTTGACCGAAGCGCTGGCCATGGCGGAGGCCGCCACCGCGCAGGGCTTTGCCGTTTTCGCCGGCTGCATGGTGGCGACGTCGCTATCTGTCACATCCCGGTAGGTGATATGGCTGTTTTCTGAACAACTCCGGTTTCAGGCTATGCCAGTCCTTCATGGCCTGCAAGGGTGTCTTGCTGCCCAAGGCTGATTGCGGAAGCTGCTGGTTGTAAAGCAGCACGTAACGATGCAG
>CAMBQQ010000158.1 GCA_945870035.1 Rhizobium sp. Q54
CGCCATGAGACAGTGGGAAAAACGGCTCGATCCGGCGCATCTGCGCCTCGGACAACAAGAATAAATCAGTCATGGCGACGCCTCCTCGCGCCGCCATTGAATCAACCGATCATCTGATCCGCAAGATATTTAATGGGTCCTGACCCTAAGAACAGCGGCGCGACGCCGAGTGTTGGCGCGGCGAAACGTCAAGTTCTGCTGACGGATAATCGCATGGACAGCCGCGATCTGTTCGCCGGCGTCCGCGAGATCACCATCGCCCATGGCGACGAAACCTATCGGCTGCGCCTGACGGCCCAGAACAAACTCATCCTGACCAAGTGAGAGCGCCAATTATGAATCGTTCCGGCCTTCATCGCTACGCATGCAATATCGCGGCCGCCGCATGCGTTGGACTCTTGTGCGCCATCCCGGCTCAGGCCGATGCGACTTTGAAAGACGCAGCAGGACGCACTGTTGAAGTCAAAGACGCAAGCCGTATCGTCTCGGTCGGCGGCGCCGTCACCGAAATCCTGTATGCGCTCGGCAAGGAAAAAAATATCGTCGGCATCGACACGACGAGTCTTTATCCGCCGCGCGCCGCGGCCGAAAAACCGAGCGTCGGTTATATGCGCCAGTTGTCGGCCGAAGGCGTGCTTGGCCTCAAGCCCAGCATCATCATCGCCATCGAAGGCGCGGGACCGAAAGAAACCTTGTCCGTGCTGCAAGCGGCCGGCGTGCCGATGGTGGTCGTCCCCGAGTCCTACACCGGCGCCGGCATCGTCGAGAAAATCCAGACCATCGCGCTCGCCACCGGCGCCAAAGAGCGCGGCGAATGCATCGCCGCGCGCGTGCGCGCCGATCTCGCCACGCTGGAGAAGCTGGAAACCGGCATCGCCAAACGCAAGCGCGTGATGTTCGTTTTGTCTTTCGTCAGCGGCAAGGCGATGGTCAGCGGATCGAAGACCGCCGCCGACGGCGTCATCCGCATGGCCGGCGCCGAAAACGCCATCACCGCCTATGACGGCTACAAGCAGCTCAGCGACGAGGCCATCATCGCCGCCAATCCCGATGTGGTGATGACTTTGGAGCGCAGCGGTCCCGGCGGCCCCGCCACCCTCACCTCCGACGCGGTCTTCGCGCATCCAGCTTTCGCTGCGACGCAAGCCGCCGCCAGCCGCGCCTTCCTGCCGCTGGATGGGCTTTACGCGCTCGGCTTCGGCCCGCGCAGCGCGCAGGCCGCCCGCGATCTGGCGGTTTCGTTTTATCCCGAACTGAAAGCCGCCTCGCCGCAACAAAGCAACGCGCCCGCGACGGCGTGCACGGAATGAGCCATGCGGAAGCGATAGCACCGCCCCCACGCTGGGGCAGCGTGTGGTGGCGCTCGGCGCCAGGCGGCGTCATGCTTGTGACGCTGCTGTTATTGATGCTCGCGGCAACCGTGCTGATCGCCGCGTCAATCGGCGCCGCCGGCATTCCGCTGTCGCGGCTGCCCGCGGCCCTCGGGCTTTGGCCGAGCCATGCGGACCCGTCGACGCTGTCGCGCGATCAACTGGTGCTGTGGTCGGTACGCCTGCCGCGCATCGCCATCGCCGTCGTCATCGGCGCCTTGCTGGCGGCGAGCGGCGCCATCATGCAGGGCCTGTTTCGCAATCCGCTGGCCGATCCGGCGCTGGTCGGCGTGTCCAGCGGCGGCGCTTTGGCCGCGGCGGCGACCATCGTCGTTGGCGATCGTCTGCTGGCCGCCGGCAAGGCCACGCTGCCTTTCGAGATGCTGCCCGCCGCGGCCTTCGTCGGCTCGCTCGCCACCACGTTTATTCTGCACCGCATCGCCACGCGCGAGAACCGTACCTCCATTGCCGTTTTTTTGCTCGGCGGCCTGGCCATCGCGGCTCTGGCCAATGCCGGCATCGGCCTTCTGGTCTTCGCCGCCGACGACCGCCAACTGCGCGACATCACCTTCTGGCTGCTCGGCTCGCTCGGCGGCGCAACGTGGGAGAAGGTCGCCATTGTCGCGCCATTTCTGCTGGCGCTCTTGCTATCCATTCCGTCTATCGCCCGCGGGCTCGACCTCCTGGTGCTCGGCGAGGCCGAAGCCTTCCACATGGGCGTCGAGGTGGAGCGCCTCAAATTGCTGTCGATCGTGCTGGTGTCGGCGATGACCGGCGCGGCCGTCGCCTTTGCCGGCGTCATCGGCTTTGTCGGCATTGTTGTGCCGCATCTGCTGCGGCTGATTATCGGGCCCGGTCACCGCCGTCTGTTGCCGGCCTCGGCCTGCGCCGGCGCCATCCTGCTATTGGCGGCCGATACCTGCGCTCGTACCATCGCCGCGCCGGCGGAAGTGCCGATCGGCGTACTGACCGCCATTGTCGGCGCGCCATTCTTTCTCGTTATCCTGCTGCGGCAGCGCTCGCTGGTCGGCCTATGACACCGGCCATCGAGACGACAGCGCTCAGCGTACGCATCGGGACCAAGGCCCTGCTCGATGCGGTGTCGCTGTCGATTGCGCCCGGCGAAAGCGTCGCTCTGGTCGGGCCGAACGGCGCCGGCAAATCGACGCTGCTGCGCGCCATCTCCGGCGAAATCGCTCCGAGCGCGGGTGCGGTGACGCTGAAAGGCCGCGCGCCGCATCATTACGGTCCCCGCGCGCTGGCGCTGCACCGCGCCGTGCTGTCGCAGCACGTCACCGTCGCCTTTCCGTTTTCGGTCGCCGACGTCATACGCATGGGAGCCGGCGAGCGCGCCGGTCCGGCTGTCGATGCCATGGCCGAGGCGGCTCTGGCCGAGGTCGATCTGCTTGATTTCCGCGACCGCATCATCGGCACATTGTCGGGCGGCGAGCAGCAGCGTGCGCATCTGGCCCGCGTGCTGGTGCAATTGCAGAGCGGCGAGGCCGAATACGGCCCCGGAATCCTGCTGCTCGACGAGCCGACCGCCGCGCTCGACCTGTGCCACCAGCTCGATTTGTTAAAGATCGTGCAACGCTACAATGCGACCGGGACGACTATCGTCACCATTATGCATGACCTGAACCTGGCGGCCTTGTTCGCCCGCCGTATCGTCGTGCTGGCCAACGGAAAACTGGCCGGCGACGGCACGCCGATCGACACTATCACCAACACGCTCCTGGAAAATGTTTTCGGCGTATCCGGCGCGGTCAATGCCGTGCCGCAGTCCGGCCTGCCCTTCGTCCTGCCGCACAACGCTGCGATTGCGCGTGGCGCGACGAACCCGCTCTAACCCTGCGCCAGTTCGGCCATGCCGTCTTCAAACGAGACTTGCGGCGCCCAGCCCAGCTCGTTGCGCAAGCGCGACACATCCGCCGTGATGTGCCGCACATCGCCGAGCCGGTAGGCGCCGGTGACGATCGGCAGCGGTCCCTTCAGCGCCTGTGCCAGCGCCAAAGCCATGTCACCGACCGTGCGCGGCGTGCCGGAACCGACATTGAAGGCGCGCACGCCATTCGTATGCGCCTCGCATACCGCAACGGTCGCCGCCGCGATATCGCGCACATGGACAAAATCGCGGCGCATCCGGCCGTCCTCGAACACGCGCGGCGCTTCGCCATTGCGCAAGGCCGAGGTGAAAATCGAGGCGACGCCGGCATGGGGCGTGTCGCGCGGCATGCCGGGCCCGTAGACATTATGATAGCGCAGCACGCCGGCCGAACCGGCCGTCACGCGCGCCCAGTTCGCGGCATAGAATTCCTGCGCCACCTTGCTGCTGGCATAGGCGTTGCGAGGATCGAATGGCACGTCTTCGCCGACCAGAGCCGTGTCGAGCGGCTTGCCGCAATACGGGCAGGGCGGCTCGAAATTGGCCTGCTTCAATTCGCTCTCAACGCGCGGGCCCGACCGCACCGCGCCATGCTCCGCGCAAAGGCCCACGCCCTCGCCATAAACCACCATCGAACTCGCCAGGGTCAGCCGCGTCACCCTGGCGCGCGCCATCCCAGCCAAAAGTTCGGCGGTGCCGGCATCGTTCGACGAGGCATAATCCGGCAGATCGCTGACCGCGACGCCGAGACCGACCTTGGCGGCGAGATGCAGCACCGCCTCAACGCCTTTCAACGCGTTGTCAACGGCGGCAGGGTCGCGGACATCGGCGACGATCAGTTCGGCGCCATCGAGCGACGCGGTCTTGCCATCGGCATGAACATCGGGACGCAGCGAATCCAGCACGCGCACGTCATGACCGCGTGTCAGCAATTCAGCCAGAACGTGGCGACCGATGAACCCCGCCCCGCCCGTCAGCAACACATGCATGGGTTATGCCTTCTTGTCGCGCAGGCGCAATTGCGGCGGCGGTTCGCGACGCAGCGTGACAGCGAGCCGCAGGAATGTCGTGACGATCTTCCAGGCCGCGCTCATGCCGGCGACAAGATTACCGGACACTTTCGACACGCCGCCCTGGCGGCAACGATGATCGACCGGCACTTCGAGAATGCGATAGCGCGCGGCGGCGACGCGCATCTGCATCTCCAGATTCCAGCCATAGGTCATCTCGCTCATGCCGAGCGCGCGAAGCCGGTCGGCGCGCAAGGCGCGGAACGGCGACATGTCCGTGTAGCGCACGCCATACGTTATGCGCAGCAACAGCCCGGAAAGCCAGCCGGCCATTACCTGCTGCGGCGTCATGCTGCCGTCTTCACGCTTGCCGCGCAGGCGCGAGCCCATGACGAAATCGGCTTCGTCGGCCGCCACCGGTCCAACAACATCGTTCATGAAAGCAGGCACATCGCTGCCGTCGCCATCGAGAAAACAAACGATATCGCAGCGTTCGTCCACCGCTTTGGCGCCGGCGGCGCAGGCGCGGCCATAGCCGCGTTGCGGCACGCGAACGACGCGGGCGCCAGCCTTGGCGGCAAACTCCGCAGTGCGGTCGGTCGAGCCGTTATCGACCACGATGACCTCGTCGACTCGTTGCGCCAGCACCTCGCGCACCACCTCACCGATCGGCACTTCTTCATTGAGACAAGGAATGACGACGCTGACAAACCGCTGGCCGGAAACAAACTGCATCGTTCAAGCCCGCATCAGCGCACGTTCGCGCTCGCGCAGGAACGCAAACGTCGCCGGCGCATCGGCGGCGACCAGGCGCGGATCGGCGAAGGCCGGCGCGACGCCACGCCACTCGTCTTCCAGCATGGCGAACGATGCCGCATCGTCGACATCGTACCAGCCCGGCACATTGGCCACGGCAAGGCCGATCTCCTGCGCGCGCTGCAAAGTCAATTCATAAACTTTCGGCGTGCTCCACGGCATATCGACGAACAGGCGCGGCTCCGGCTTCGACAATCCGATCAAGGTATAGCCGCCATCCAGCGCCGGGCTGAGCACGACATTATCGCCGGCGCGCACCGCATCGACCGCGGCGCGCAGGATCGCCTTCGGCAAGGTCGGCGAATCGGAATTGACCAGAATGGCGCCGGCGAAACCGGCATCGATCAGATCGGCGGTGCCCTTGAGCAGGCGGGCGCCGAGATCGCCTTCGCCCTGCAAGGTCAGATGAAATCCGTCCGGCAGCAGTTTGCGCAACGCCGGCTCGGTGCCGAACGGCGTATAGACCGCGACGCCAGCGACATCGCCATCGGCCGCCAGCGCGTGAATGGTCTGCGACAAATCGCGGATGAAGCACGACGAAATCGCCGCGCATTCTTCCGGCCGCAACGGCGGCGACAGCCGCGTCTTCGACTTGCCGGGCGCGGGAGTCTTGCAGACGATCGCAACGGCGACAGGTTTCATGGCCAGCATCTCAAATGCTTTCGTCAGGATGCAACGGACAGGGCGCGGGTCAAATCGTAATACAGTTCGTCGGCGTCTTCCAAGCCGCAGGACAGCCTCAACAGATCGCAGGGACAGGGCGACCCCTCGCCCTCGATCGACGAGCGATGCTCGATCAGGCTTTCGATGCCGCCGAGCGACGTCGCGCGATTCCACAACTCGACACAGGCGGCGACCGCGACCGCCGCCTTGGCGCCGTTCCTGATACGGATCGACAGCATGCCGCCGAAGCCGCCTTTCATCTGGCGCAGCGCCACGTCGTGACCAACATGCGTGGCCAGGCCCGGGTAAAGCACCTCGGCCAGCGCCGGGTGGCCGACGAGTTTTTCCGCCAGCGTCGCCGCAGTCTGCGCCTGGGTGCGGACGCGGACGTCGAGCGTGCGCATGCCGCGCATCAGCAGCCATGAATCGAACGGGCTCAAGGCGCTGCCGAACTTGCTGCGAATCTTGGCGATGCGCTCCCATAACGGATTGTGGCCGACGGTGGCGAGCGCGCCGGCGACGACATCGGAATGGCCGTTGAGATATTTGGTCGCCGAATGCATGACGATGTCCGCGCCCAACGCCAAGGGCCGGGTGAAAATCGGCGTCGCCACTGTCGAGTCGACGCACAGAATGGCGCCGGCGGCATGTGCGATATCAGACACAGCGGCAATGTCGGTGATCGTCCACAGCGGATTGCTCGGCGTCTCGATCCAGAACAGGCCGGTCTCGCCCGGCCGCACCGCGGCGCGCACGGCATCGAGATCGGACGTGTCAACGAAGGTGACGCTGTGGCCGTAGCGGCCGATGCCGCTCAGCCATTCGCGGAAACCATAATACATGACCTGCGAGGCGACGATATGCGTTGGCTTGTCGAGCGCCAGCAGCACCGAGGTCGCCGCCGCCATGCCGGAGCCGAACAGCAAGGCCTCGTCGGCGCCTTCAAGCGCGGCGATCATGCGCTCGGCCTGCTGCACCGAGGCGTTATCAGTGCGGCCATAGACATAACCGGCGCGGTAACCGTTGTCGGCGTCTCGGAGATAGGTAGCTGTTCCATCCCGGATGATCACATAGACCCTCGTCGCTCTGCTTTTTTCATGGCAAGATCGATCCTGAGGGACATTCGAAGCGGGGTTCGGGCATGTTGATCCAACTTCACAGCCAAGCAACGACGACGCCGAAGGTGCGGGCGG
>CAMBQQ010000159.1 GCA_945870035.1 Rhizobium sp. Q54
TGAGGCGAAGGCTGATGTGTTCGACTACATCGAGCGCTTCTATAATGCGAAGCGGCGGCACTCGACGATCGGTTATCTAAGCCCTATGGAGTTCGAGCGAAGGGCCGGGTTCGCTTAAGTCGGTGTCATCCAAACCGGGTGCAGGCCAAGTAAGGCAGTTTTGCCTGCGCATATCGCGAAGGAGATAGAGAGAAAGCTCCTTGGTGAAAACCCCTCTGAAGGGCTTGAGCTATTTCCGGAAGATGAGAATGCCTCAGACGTCTCTATCGAACGACTGGCTCAGCTCTATAAAATTTCTCGGGCGCGGCGACGGACCGTGCGACCGGACTCGGTATCTACATTTGACTTAGCAGAATTTCGCCAAGAACTTGAAAAACTTCTATTAGAAAACGAAGAACCTAGGATAGCGCTTGACGCATCGATCACACGCTCCGTTGCTGAGTCTACAAGTTACATTCACCAATTCTTCGTCGCGTCAGAGCGAGCGAACTTAGAAAGTCTTCTGGGCAGACTGCAGGATTAAAGAATGTCCCAAACTTCAGTATCGGGCTCGGATTTTATGACTCCTTGATATCTTGGGAAGCTGCGCAAAAGGGCCGATACGGAACCGTGGTTCTGGAGGCTTGCGCTCGATTAATAAATGGCACGCCAAAGTATGAGATTACAGATTTGAGAAAAGGGCGGCGAAAAAGCAGCGCAAATGTTAAGCGATCATCTGACGAAGCGGCAGCGAAGCGGACGCACATCTTTAAGTCACACGAAGCCTTAAGGCTGCTGTTTTGGAAGACACCAAACGGTCCAATTGAGCTTGCGAACATTGGGTCGAAAAACGAACTGGCTATTGTAGAGGGCACGAAGAACCGCAGTACGATGATAAAATGGGACTAGCTTGATGGGTTGGTCCCTGTCCAACCCGTCCCAGCCTCGGTACACTCCCGCGCCTCACCTTAATCACACCCCCCACCGCCGGAGCCGCCATGCCCAAAGCCTACTGGATCACCGTCTATCGCGAGATCAAGGACCCCGACAAAGTCGCGGCTTACGCCAAGCTCGGCGCGCCGGCGCTGATCGAGGGGCTGGAATAGCGCGGCACCTGCGGCCTTGAGCCCCGCATGGTGAACGAAGCGTTAACGCGGACGGCAAGGTAAAACCGTCCGGTTATTTCCGTATTGTTGACACTTGTGCTCTACGGCTAGGACAACCGCCCGCTCGACGACTGTCAGGAGCGCCAATGCCGATCGATATGCGAATGGCCGCCAAATTCGCCGCCACCAAGGTTCTGGTGGTGGACGACGAGCATTTCATGCGCAAGGTCGTGCGCACCTTGCTGATGAGCATCGGCATCGGCACCGTCTATGAGGCGGCGGACGGGCTGGACGGCCTCGAACAAATTCGCCGCGAGCGGCCCGATGTCGTCATCGTCGACTGGAACATGCCGCAACTGGACGGCCCCGGCTTCGTGCGGCTGGTGCGTTCGCCCGCGGCCTTCTCCTATCCCGACGTGCCGCTGATCATGCTGACCGGCCACGGCGAGCGCTCGCGCGTGCTCGAGGCGATGCAGCTCGGCGTCAACGAATATCTGCTCAAGCCGGTGTCGGCGCATGCGTTGCAGGACCGGCTGATCGCGGTCTTGACCAATCCGAGCCCGATCATCCAGCGCCCCGGCTATTACGGGCCGGCGCCGCGCGCCGAGGTGGCGAAGGTCCATGCCGACAATGACCGTTCCATCGCCATGCTGGAATGACGGCGGCAGGACGGTTTGCGATTAAAAAAACGGCGGGCTTTGGGGCCCGCCGTTTTTTTTGATTTGATGGTCCCGGGCCGTCGCCCTTCGAGGCGCGCCTTTGGCGCGCACCTCAGGGTGACGGGTCAGTTGTCGAGGAAGCTGCGCAATTTACGCGACCGGCTCGGATGCTTCAGCTTGCGCAAAGCCTTCGCCTCGATCTGACGAATGCGTTCGCGCGTCACCGAGAACTGCTGGCCGACTTCTTCCAGCGTATGGTCGGTGTTCATGCCGATGCCGAAGCGCATGCGCAGCACGCGTTCCTCGCGCGGGGTGAGCGAGGCGAGCACGCGCGTCGTCGTCTCGCGCAGGTTCGACTGGATCGCCGCGTCGATCGGCAGGATCGCGTTCTTGTCCTCGATGAAATCGCCGAGATGCGAGTCTTCCTCGTCGCCGATCGGCGTTTCAAGAGAGAGCGGCTCCTTGGCGATTTTGAGAACCTTGCGCACCTTCTCCAGCGGCATGCCGAGCTTTTCGGCGAGCTCTTCCGGCGTCGGCTCGCGGCCGATCTCGTTGAGCATCTGGCGGCTCGTGCGCACGATCTTGTTGATGGTCTCGATCATGTGCACCGGAATACGAATGGTGCGCGCCTGATCGGCGATCGAACGGGTGATCGCCTGGCGGATCCACCAGGTGGCGTAGGTCGAGAACTTGTAGCCGCGGCGGTATTCGAATTTATCGACCGCCTTCATCAGGCCGATATTGCCTTCCTGAATCAGATCGAGGAACTGCAAACCGCGGTTGGTGTATTTCTTGGCGATGGAGATGACGAGGCGCAAATTGGCCTCGACCATTTCCTTCTTGGCCTGGCGGGCTTCGCGCTCGCCCTTCTGCACCATCTGCACGATCTTGCGGAATTCGGCGATCTCGACGCCGGTCTGCGCCGCCAGGTCATGCACCAGCGAGCGGATGTCCTTGATCCGGTCCTTTTCCTTGGCGACCAGCCCCTTCCAGCCCTTGGCCGAGAGCTTGGAAATGCGGTTGAGCCAGCGCGGATCGAGCTCCGAACCCATATAATTTTTCAGGAAATCGTCGCGCGACACGCCGTAGGATTCGGCCAGCCGCATCAGGCGGCCTTCGTTCGACACGAGGCTCTTGTTGATCGAGTACAGCTGTTCGACCAGCGAGTCGATGCGCGCCTGGTTGAGGCGCAGCGACTTCACCTCGGTGATGATTTCGTCCTTGAGCTTCTTGTACTTGCGCTCCTGGGCCGGCGACAGCGAGGTGTTCTTGAGCCGGAACTCGATGTCCTGCTCCTGAAGGCGGCGCAGGCGCTTGAATGAGTCGGCGATGTTGTCGAAGGTCTCGACGACCTTCGGCTTCAGCTCGGCCTCGATCGCAGCGAGCGACAGCGAGCCTTCCATGTCGTCTTCGTCATAGTCGCCCTCGGCGGCGGACTCGGCCGGGTCTTTCTCTTCGGTTTCGTCGCCGGGCGCCTTGAACGGCGTGGCGCCGGCCGGCGCGGTCGGCGCCACCGGCTGCACGACCTGGAGATGCGGCGCGCCGGGCACCGCGGCGCCGCCATTCATCGGCTTGCCGTCGGGGCCGAGCGGCGTCTGCATCTGCTTGGCGTCGGGGCCGGCATAGGTCGCTTCGAGATCGATGATGTCGCGGAGGAAGACTTTGCCTTCATTGAGTTCGTCGCGCCAGATGATGACGGCCTGGAAGGTCAGCGGACTTTCGCACAGGCCGGAGATCATGGCTTCGCGGCCGGCCTCGATGCGCTTGGCGATGGCGATTTCGCCTTCGCGCGACAACAGTTCGACCGAGCCCATTTCACGCAGATACATGCGCACCGGATCGTCGGTGCGCTCGGACGGCTCTTTCTTCTCGACGGTGGCCAGCGACTTCGACTTGGCCTCGACCACTTCGCGGCCGGTGTCGTCATCGTCGTCGTCGTCCTGCTCGTCGGTGGCTTTCTCGCCTTCCTCGTCGCCGTCGGCGTCCTCGGTCTCGACCACGTTGATGCCCATTTCGGACAGCATGGCGAGCGTGTCTTCGATCTGCTCGGAGTTGACCTCCTCCGACGGCATCACGGCATTGAGCTGCTCATAGGTGACATAGCCGCGCTTCTTGGCGGCCTTGATCATCTTCTTGACGGCGGCGTCGGATAAATCGAGCAGCGGCAGCGGCGTATCGGGCGCGCCTTCGGCTTCCTTTTCCGGCGCTTCTTCACCTTTAGCCTGGGTGGCCTTCGCCTTCGCCGCCATTTGCTTCTCCTGGACCTTCCCAGCCATGTCGCACTCTTTCCCGCTTTGCCGCGCCCAGGTACAGCCGGGCGCAATGGCCAAAAGGGCCGCGCTTTTGTGACAAGCGCGCCCCGAATCAGGCCGTCAGTCTCGTCGAAGCCCGCTTAAGCCTCGATTAACCTTCACGAAAAGGCCAGCGCGAAAGACCTGAATTCCACGCCTGCCTGAAACTTTGCTGGGCCCCCGCCCGGTCCGGTAGTCCGTGCCGTCTAGAGCGGCCTCGGTCAAGTGTTTAGGGGCGCCAGAAACCTCGATTTAAAAGACCCGATTCTAGAGACTACGCGCACCCCGCCCGGAAGAAGCGCCAAAACCCTCGATCAGGGCCTCGGTTCCATCCATCCGGGACAGCCGGTCCTTGACGTCCCGCAGCCGCAAATAGTTGGTTTCGCTGGTGTCCTGGCCCAGAGCCTGTTCGGCGTCCTTGAGCTCCTTAGTTAGTGAATGCCACTGGCGATGCAAGGCAACAAGCTGCTGCCATGTCACCAAAACGTCGTCCGGCGCCGCATCAGGCCGCGCGCCCCACACCGAATGGGTGGTGATCGCCGCCTCGATGCGCTCCAGCACCTCGCCGAGCTGCCGGTATTTCAGCTCAAGCCGCAAAGTCTCCGAATCCAGGCCGGAAGCATGGTCCTCGGCATGGGCGGCGATGTCGATCAAAGCGGCCTTGACCTGCTCGGCGCCGAGATGGCGGAACTCGAGCGAGGCCAGTTCCTCGAGGTGATCGTGCAGCAGCCAGGGATAATTCAGCGCCGCCTGGAGGATGAGCGCCTCGCGGGTCGGCACCGAGGTCCGGAAGCCGCGGTGCAGCGGGCTCGCCGCCATTTGCTGCGAGACGACGACATAAGGCGTGTTGCGCGAGCCGACTTCCGGGCGCTTGACGCCGAAGCGGCCCGGGCCTGAGCCGGCCATGCCCTGGCGGTCGCGCCAGTTGCCTTGAGAAGCACCTTGCCCGCGTGGCGGGAAATTGCCGCGCGGCCCGCCGGCCGGCGCGAAGAACGTACGCAGCCGGTCGTTGAAATCCTGCCGGTAATATTTCCGCACAGATTCATCGGCGATCGAGGCGGTGACTTCGTTGACGCGCGCCTCTAACGCGGCGCGGCGCTCCGGCGTATCGAACGTATGTCCCTCGGTCTCGCGCGCCCACAGCATCTGGCCGAGCGGACGCGCCGCATTGATGACGTCGGCGACCGCTTCGCGGCCGGCCGAACGCAGCAGATCGTCGGGGTCCTGCCCCTGCGGCAGCAGCGCGAACTTCATGCTCTTGCCGGGCTTCAGGCGCGGCAGCGCCAGATCCATGGCGCGATAGGCGGCGCGGACGCCCGCGCCATCGCCGTCGAAACACAGCACCGGCTCGTCGGCCAGTTTCCACAACAGGCCGAGTTGATCCTCGGTCAGCGCGGTGCCGAGCGGCGCGACGCTCGCCGGGAAACCGGCGGTGACCATGGCGATGACATCGACATAGCCTTCGACCGCGATCACCGGGACGCCGGGCTCGCCGCGGTTTTTCGCGCCGTCGTGCACGGCCTGGCGCGCGGTGGCGATGTTGTAGAGCGTGTGGCCTTTGTGAAAGAGCGGCGTTTCCGGCGAATTGAGATATTTCGCCGCGACTTCCTTGTCCATGGCGCGGCCGCCGAAGGCGATGACGCGGCCGCGAATATCGGTAATCGGGAACATGACGCGGTCGCGGAAACGATCGAACGGCACCGGAATGTCGTCACCGGCGACCAGCAGGCCGGCCTCGATCATGTCATCGACCGGAATGCCATGCGAGCCGAGATGCTCCTTGAGCGCGAAGCGTTCGCTCGGCGCGTAACCGAGGCGGAATTGCACCTGCGTCGCCGCGGTCAAGCCGCGGTCGGCGAGATAGCCGCGCGCCTTGGCGCCGAGACGCGAGGCCAAGGTCGTCTCGAAGAATTTCGCCGCGAGGTCCATGACGTCGTACAGGCTCTTGCGGCGCGCATCGCGCTGCTGCTCCTCGGGCGAGACTTTCGGCAGCGCGACGCCGGCCATTTGCGCCAGGCGCTCGACGGCTTCCGGGAAGGCGACGCCCTCGGTCAGCATGACGAAATCGAAGATCGAGCCGTTCTTGCCGGAGGAGAAATCGAACCAGGCTTCCTTCTGGTCGTTGACGAAGAAGGACGGAGTTTTCTCCTTGTTGAACGGCGACAGGCCTTTGTATTCGCGGCCCGAGCGGATGAGCTTGACGCGCTTGCCGACGACTTCCGAGACCGGAAGCCGGGCTTTCAGTTCATCGAGGAATTGTGGCGTGAAGCGCATTGAATCCTTGGCGCAGAGAAGCGTCCGGCGGCCGGTTTTTGCGAATCGGATGACCCATCATAGGCCGGCGAGAGCGGCTTGAATGGGGCTTAGCGCGGGGCGCCGGGCTGAGCCGGGTATTTGGGGTGTTTTGCTCGTTATTCACAGGGGGGCGGGGGAAGGACCAAGCTGGACTAGCCCTTCCGCCACCGCGCCGCGAGATCGCACCTGTCAGCCAACCAGTTTAAAAAACAGAACCGGCAGGCCCCGGCCTTGGAAATAGCTCTTCCAAGATGCGATGGTGTAGTTGTCGCAGAAAAGCCGTTTGCTTGAGCTGTTCGAATAAATTTTCGTGGCACTCACATTCGCGGCAACTTCGCCGACAATACCGACGTGTCCGGTGCGGCCCGGCTGCGTCGGCGAAATAACGATACAACCGCCCTCTAGTGGATGGCGTCTGACATTTGAATCCGGGAAGGGATTCCAAACTCACTTGATGCATGCGAGTCTGGCGCATGCGAACAGGAATTTTCATCACTCTCAAGCCTGCCGACCGCCGCCGTCTGAAGGCGCTCGCGCGGGATCGAAACA
>CAMBQQ010000160.1 GCA_945870035.1 Rhizobium sp. Q54
GGAAAAGGCAGCTTGTGCCACCCTCAACAGGACGCCGGGTGCATACGGCGGAGCCGCACCGGCGTCAGATCATCTGCCAATTGCCCGCCGATCCGCGCGGGCTAACGATCACGCAGCAAAAACGCTATTGTTCGAGGTGCCCTTAAATAGTTCGAGTTCCAAAGCGGCGCGCGGATACCTCAATCGATAGAGCTGCGCGGCTCCGCCACATTTAAACCTTTTGTCATATTGGAACGCGGGGCCCTGGTCCCGCGTTCTTTCTTTATGCGGCCTCGAAACGCCGCTTGTCAGTATTGCCTATTTGAAAATCCCACACCCAGGAGAATTCTCCATGATGAAACGCACCTTGACCGCCGCTGCGCTTGCCACCGTTCTGGCCGCGCCGGCCTTCGCCCAGACCGCGACCCCGCCTGCCGCCACCTCGCCGGCGGCGCAGAACTCCATGCCCGCCCAGAGCACCACGACTGCTTCCCAGAGCGGCATGAGCGGCGCCACCTTCATCCAAAACCAGCAGGCGACCGACTGGCGCGGCTCGAAGCTGATCGGCGCCACGGTTTACGGCTCGGACAACTCGTCGATCGGTGAAGTGAACGACCTGGTCCTCGCCAACGACGGTAAGATCAATGGCGTCGTTATCGGCGTCGGCGGCTTCCTCGGCGTCGGTGAGAAGAACGTCGCCGTGCCGTTCGAAAAGCTGAACGTGACGCGCAAGGCCGACAGCGCCGCGATCGACAAGATCACGGTCTCCTTCACCAAGGATGAGCTGAAGAACGCGCCGACCTATGCGTTCTATGACGCGTCGAAGCCGTCGACGACCGGCGCGAACACTACGGAACGTCCGCGCGGCACCACGCCGATGGGCGCCACCGCCCCGGCCGGCAGCACCACGCCGAGCGCTCCCGCCAAGTAAGAGCGCTAGCGATTGGAAGAGTATCTTTGGGCGCCCGGTGTCACCACCGGGCGCCTTTTTTGGCGTGCGCCAGTTTTTCACAGCCGCCATGCGTCTGGACTTGTGACAAACCGCCGGCAGAAGCCTATATCTTGGCTATGCGAAAAGCTCTCTGGCTCGTTCCCCTGTTCGCCCTGCTCGCCGTATCGTTGTGGTATGCGGCGAAAACTTGGAGTCATTTCGATGCCGCGGAGGTCGAAATCCCGTTCTACGGCTATATGGCGATCGCCGGCGGCGTGGTGATGTCGCTGCTGGTCGGCGGCGGGCTGATGGCGCTGGTGTTTTATTCGAGCCGGCACGGTTATGATGATCTGTCCCGCGGCGACGGCGACAAATCCGACGTGACCAAGGTCTGACTTTAAGGCAGAGACGCCATGAACAAGACGCCGTCGCAGCAACAGTTCGGCCAGAACTCGGCCTTTTATCTCACCTCGACTCCGCATGCGACGGGAAAGAGCTTGCAGCGCCTGGTCGATCTCACCGCGCCGCAAAAAACATGGCGCGTGCTCGACATCGCCACCGGCGGCGGCCATGTCGCCTACACTTTTGCCCCGCATGTCGCGCGTGTCTGGGCCACCGACATCACCCAGGAAATGCTCGACATGGTCAAAGCTGAGGCCGCCAAACGCGGGCTCGGAAACCTGCGCACCACCTACGCCAAGGCCGAGGCGCTGCCGTTCGAGGATGAGAGTTTCGATCTCGTCACCTGCCGCATCGCACCGCACCACTTCGATTCGATCCCCGATTATCTCACGGAGGCGCACCGCGTCTTGAAACCGGGCGGTACTCTGGCCGTGGTCGACAATGTCGTGCCGGAGGGGCCGGTCGGCGATTACGTCAATGCGTTCGAACGGCTGCGCGATCCGAGCCATCTGCGCGCCTGGACCATGGAAGAATGGCGCGCGGCCATCAAAGCCGCCGGCTTTGCCATCGGCCATGAAGAGCAGTTGTTCAAGCCGATGGTCTTCAAGAGCTGGGCGTCGCGCTATGACGATGTCATGAAGCGGCTGTTGAGCGCGCTGCTGACCCAGGCAACGTCCGAGGTGAAGGCGCTGCTGGAGCCGAAAGGCGACGGCGACGCGCTGACGTTCAGCCTATGCGAGGGATTGTTTATCGCCAAGCGCGATTAGTCTTTGCCCATAAAAAAGCCGGCGTCGATTTGCATCGACGCCGGCGTTTCTATTAACGGAACGACGTTGGCGCTTGAGCGCTTACTTCTTCTTGGCCTTCTTGACCTTTTTCACCGGCGCGGCGCTGCCTTCCCACTGCGGGTTGTTGTCATAGGCGGCATTGACCAGATAGCCGCCGATGATCGGCAGCACGCAGGAGCCGGCCAGGATGTGGCCTTCGCGCATGGTCATCGAACGCTTGGCCAGCACGGTGCCGACCATCGGCGCGACCGCCATGCAGCCCATCGTGGTGGCGCCGTAGGCGGCCAGGCTGGTCAGGCCATGCGGATTATCCCAGCGCCAGTTCCAGGCGTTGAGCGAAAACCAGGTCGCGGTCGCCGCGACGCCGGTGATGAGCGCTGCGGCCTTGACCTCTTTCGCGACATAACCGCGATGACCGCGCCCGCCGGCTTCGGCGGTCGGCATCGTGAACACAAAGGCCGCGATCAAGGCAGCGGCCAGCGCAAAGCTACGTTTCATCGAAAAATCTCCCGGTACGGCATGAATCTGAAAAAGCGCGGTCACTTGTCCACTGCTTCGGTTCCCAAGTCGAGAGCGCACGAATGCCGGTTCCAGAATTATTAACAGGGCAAAAGGCGGCGTTGCCGGTGCCGCCGCGCGCTAAATACCGATCCCGGCCAAAGCCCGGCAATAGCCGGCAAGGTTCTGATAAAACAGCATATTCGTTTACCGAACGGGGAGCCGTTAACGCCTCGTTAACCACGCCCGTTCACATTCCGTTAGGATAATGGCCAATGTGATTCGGCGTCGCTTCGGCCGGGCGGATCGGCGTTTCAAAGGGATCACGTTTATGAGCAAATTCGGGGGCCTCTTCGCCCCCAAGCCGAGCGTTCTGGACACGCTGGCGCAACCGTCACCGACCGGCACGGTCCTCCCGATGAATTCCTTCGTCGTCAACCCGCCGAGCGAAAACCCGCTTGAGATCGACGAGGAGTTGTTCTCGACCCTCGGCGCCCAGGTTGGCGGCGACAACGAAACGCTCCGCAACCTCCTGCTCGACGCCAACGCCAAGATCGGCGAACTCGACGCCATCAAGGCCGCGGTCGGCAAACTGGCCGATCCGGTCCAGAAGGCGTTGCGCGCCTACGAGGCCGAGAAGTCGGAAAAGCTCAGCCTCCAGACCGTCCTCAACAATACCCGCACCGCCTACGGCAAGCTGCGCAACGAAATCGCCGAGGTCGAGAAAAAGGCGGCGCTGTCCGAACAGGAATGCGGCGCGCTGCGCCAGGAACTGACGACGACGCAGAGCGTGCTGCGCGCGGTCGAAGCCACCAAGGCCGAGATCGCCATCGACATCGCCGCCCGCCGCGCCCAGATCGCCGACCTTGAAGGCCGCCTCGCCCAGGAAACCGGCGAAAGCAACGCGCTGCGCGAGGAAAATCGCCGGCTCGACGAGCGGCTGACCGCCATGAACAAGCGCGTCATCGCGCTCGAATCCGACCTCAACGCGGCGCGCCAGCGCCTGTTGATGGCCGACGACGAGAAGCGCGCGCAAGCGGCCACCCTCGACCGGCTGAGCACCGACAGCGCCCGGCTGTCGCGCAAGCTGACCGAGACCGAAGCCAGCCTCAGCGCCGCCCAGGGCCGCCTGCGCCATGTCGAGGGCAACTTCGCCGAACTGAGCAATGAACGCGCCCGCCTGGTCAGCGCGCTCGACGAAAGCAACGAGCGTCACGACCACGAACTGACCAGCCAGCGCATGCGCTTCGACGCGCTGCAAGCGCGGGCTTCCGCCACCGACAATCTGCTCGTCGAGGCGCGCGAACATCTGCTCGCCCGCGCCGAGGAAATCCGCGACTTCGACCGCCGCTTGAACGATGTCAGCAACGAGCGCGATAATCTGCATGCCCGGCTCGCCGATCTGGAAGCCGATCGCATCCGGCGCGAATCCGAGATCAAGGAAATGGACCACGCCCGCTCGACCTTGATGGAACGCGGCGGCGCGCTGACCCGTGCCTATACCGCCAAGGAAGCGGCACTGGCCCGCGCCGAAGATCAAATCGCCGCGCTCGGCGGACAGCTCGACGCGCTCGGCCGCGAACGCGCCAACGACAAAATGCTGGCCGAACAGGCGATCGAGGAACTCAAAGCCGCCTTGCAGCGCGAGAAGCTCGACCGCGCCGTGGTCGAAGGCGCGCTCGAGGCCGGCCGCAAAGACTTCGCCCGCGTCATGCGCGAAGTGATGAGCCTGCAACGAATCCAGCAGGCCGCGGAGGAACCGGCGCCGTTGAATGCCGCCAACGCTGCCTAGCGGCTAATTCTCAGCGAATAATGAAATACGGCATCGCCGGGCCCAAAGCCCGGCGATTTTTTTAATGGGCGGCGGGTGAACCGAACGGCAACTCATTGATTTACCGCAAGGCGCTGCCGGAAGGGGCCGCGTTAATCTGGCCTCCAATGGCGGGGCGCGCGCCCTGAGTTCCGTAAATGCCCTATCGAAATAATGTTGAATTGCCCCCGGCCATCCGATTGCATTTGCCCGACCATGGGCAGGACGTTTATCGCGAGGCCTTCAATTATGCCTATGCTGCTTATGCCGGCGATGCCGAACGCGACAAGCGAGCGCACATGATGGCCTGGGCCGCGGTCAAGCGCGTCTATGCCAAGGCCGGGGACCAATGGGTTCCGCGCCGGCAATCGGCGTCGTCATGACGCAACAGCCCCCCGCGGTGTCGCTGGCGCTCGCCGAGCGCAATGTGCCGCGCTATACGTCCTATCCGTCGGCGCCGCATTTTTCCAAAGTCGGGCCGGACACCTACCGCGAATGGCTTGCCGCGCTGCCGCATGCCGCGCGCGTCTCGCTCTATATCCATGTGCCATTCTGCACGGAACTTTGCCACTATTGCGGCTGCAACACCCGCGCGGTGCGCAAGCGCACGCCGGTCGACACCTATGCCGAACATTTGTTGGAGGAAATCGCCCTCCTCGGCGATCTCAACGGCGCGCGTCTGACACATATCCATTGGGGCGGCGGCACGCCGTCGATCCTCGGGCCACAATGGCTGGAGACCATTTCCGGCGCGATTGCCTCGCGCTTTGATCTCAGCAGCCTGAAAGAGCACGCCATCGAACTCGATCCGCGCCGCATCGACCAGCCGCTGGTGCGCACGCTCAAGGCCATCGGCATCAACCGGGCCAGCCTCGGCATGCAGGATGCCTCGCCGCATGTGCAGCACGCCATCGGCCGCGTGCAGCCGTTCGAGCTGGTCGAGCGCGCTGCGCAATGGCTGCGCGAAGCCGGCATCGCCAACCTCAACCTCGATCTGATGTACGGCCTGCCGACGCAAACCGACCGCGATGTCGCACGCAGCGCCGAATTGGCCGCCTCGCTCAATCCGCAACGGTTAGCGCTGTTCGGCTACGCCCATGTGCCGTGGTTCAAAACGCATCAACGGCTGATCGATGAGACGACTTTGCCGGGCGCAACCGAGCGCATCGAACAGGCTCGCATTGCCGCCGAGACCCTGGCGAGCTTCGGCTACCAGGCGATCGGGCTCGACCACTTCGCCCTGCCCGATGATGAGCTGTGCATCGCCGCACGCGAAGGCCGCCTGCACCGGAATTTCCAGGGCTACACCACCGACGATGCCAACGCTCTGATCGGCATCGGGGCGTCTTCCATCGGCCGGCTGCCGCAAGGCTATGTGCAGAACGCGCCGGACATGGGCCACTATGCGCGCAGCGTTGCCGCCGGCACCTTTGCGACTGTGAAGGGCCTGGCGCTCTCCGATGACGACCGCCTGCGCGCCGCGATCATCGAGCGGCTGATGTGCGACCTCAAACTTGACCTCGGTGCGTTTGGCGGCGTAGCGCGCTTTGCCGAGGAGATGGAGGCGCTGCAAGGCTTGGCGGCGCAAGGCCTGCTGACCATTGATGGCGCGAAGATCACGATCACCGAAGCCGGCCGGCCCTATATCCGCATCGCCGCGGCGGCTTTCGACAGCTATCTGGCCGAGAGCCAGAAGCGCCATTCGGTGGCGGTGTAAATCTGGAAATTAGCGCTTCAGCGCATCCGCGTTCGGGCAAAACGCTGGCGGCGAAGCGATCCGGCCCGGCGCACGGGCTAGCCAGTCATTGCACACCGGCTCGGCATCGCAGCGCTGGCAGGCATCGATCATCTGCGCCAACAGCGACACGCCGGTCGGCCAAGCCGCAGCCTGCGCCTCTACAGGGACAATGCCCAGACTCCGGCTCATCTCGGCCAAGTTGCGGGCCGGGTAGCGCGAGGCAAGAGCGGTTTCGATTCGTTTCAGGGGCGCGTTCATGGTTGCAGAATGGACCATTCCCGCCAGCCCCGCCTTGATTTGGCGCAATGGAAAACAATACCACCCCGGGCCTGCCCGCACCGCAATGCAAAGAAGGGCCGCCCTTGTCGAGCGGCCCTTCCATTGTCGAAACCGTGGCCCCGATTGCGTGAGGCTTTCAACGCGCCCCGCGCCGTGACCAACTGACCGTCCTAGATCAGCTGCACTGAACCCCATGAGAGGCAAGGACCCAGTTCACGAATGCCGGCGACCGCGGCGATAGACAATGAGACACTGGATCACCTCCTTTCGGTTGTTGATGGACAAGAGAAATATAGCCCGCATTCCCCGGATGACGCTCTGATTTTCGCAATGCTCACGCCGATTCAGATATAGGTATCAGCACCTTATCCTGGATATAGGGAGGCGATCATGGCACACCCAGCGGGTGAAACGGAATCGGACGCTGCTCGGCTCAATTTTGA
>CAMBQQ010000161.1 GCA_945870035.1 Rhizobium sp. Q54
TCGCCTTGATGGCCACGCACTCTTGCCAAAACTTATCCTGGGGGTAAAGTTCACTAACGGGTTGGAGGTCATCGCCAAGGCGAGCGACCTTCAGGACGAAAACGCCGCCTAAAAGATCAGGCCGTCACCAACTTTAGGCGATAGCTCGCCGGTGTCGAATTTCGAGCGAAATCCGGCATTGGCGGTGAGCGTGTTGATGTACTGGTCATAATACGCGTTAGTGACGGTGAAATTGCCGAACTGATTGACGCCGCCGCTAAAGGCCAGATTCTGCTCGACAAGCTCTTTCCGGCCGCCGATCGCCGCATAGGCCGTCAGCCAGTTGGTCAAGTCGTATTCAACGCTCGAGGCGATGGTCTTGTCGCGCTGCTTGAGCTTTGTGCCCGGATACCAGTTGGTCCGGCCGTCGGGTGCCGCCGGCACGTAAGGGTTGGTCGTCAGAATACTGACCTGCGGCCGGAAATTCTTGACGTCATCGTTCTGCAGGATGGCGTCGAGGGTCCAGCGAAACCGGTCGGCGCGATAGTCGAGCGCCAAGGCGCCGACACTGAGTTGGTCGTTGCTGTCCTTGATCGAGGCTTCGCCATTGCGCAAGACGCCGTTGAAGCGCATGCCCCACTCTTTGTTCGCTCCGAAGCGCTTGCTGGTTTCGAGATGCGCGCCGTAATTGCCCGCGCTGATGAAGCTCGGCGTGATGCGGTTGAAATCGACTTCGCTGGCGCGCTTGCTGACGATGTTGATGCCGCCGCCGATCGTATTCGCCGGCGCGATGCCATTGACAAGAGCGCCGGGCCCTTTGAGCAGTTCGATGCGCTCGATGATCTGCGCGGGCACATGGAAGGTCGATACCAGGCCGTAGAGGCCATTGAAGCCGACGTCCTTGCCGTCGACCGGAAAGCCGCGGACCAGGAAGGTGTCGTCATAGCCATTGGCGCCGGTCGCGAGGCGAACCGATGCGTCATTGATCAAAGTGTCCGCCGCGGTGCGCGCTTGCTGGTCTTCGATCAGTTTCGCGGTGTAATTGACGGTGCTGAACGGCGTGTTCAGGACATTGGTGCTTCCGAGCAGGCCAAGCGTGCCGCCAGTGGCGACTTGCCCGCCGGCATAGGCCGGCGCGGGAGTGCCGATCGTGCGGGTGGTGCCGACGGTCGTGGCCGGCTGTTCGGCCTGGCGCGGTACGACGGGAGCGGCCCGTTGCGCGGTGCTGCGAGGCCTGACGGTGCGCGTCGTGCGCGTTCGCTGCCGCGGCGCATCGACCGACACAGGAGGCAGCACGCGCGGCGCCGCGCTTTGCTGCGCGTGCGTTTCAAATGTTGTCACGCCTGTGATGCACAGTGAAAGGACGCTTGTTGCGACGCCCAGGCTCAAGCGATATTTATAATTTTCTAAAGTACGCACTGTTACGCCCCCATGTTTTCTTCCAGATTTTTGACTAGCGCAGTTGAAAGCGTTGATGCAACGACGATGTTCTGGAATGACTTTAAACACGACAGTCGTGTTGATGTTTGCTGCTGTTTTTTGCTTGTGGAATTTTTGCTAAGCATCGCAACGTGCAGAGAGCAGGGCGCGTCAGATCGACTTCGGCGTCTCTGCGTCACATCCGAATTAGAATACTTAAAAACTGGAAATGCGTTTAACGTCTTTGGCGCGTTGCGCCGGCGCGAAGATTCGATCGGATCGCTTGCGCGGCTTCATTCATACTGGCAGTAGTCTCTTGCGGTGGCCGCTGGAGGTTTTGCGATGTTGAATATTTTGTCCTTGAGGTGCCTGGCCATCATTGGCCTGACCTTCATCGCTGCGACTGCCGCTTCTGCCGATGATGCAACGACCTATCCGATCGCTATCAAGCATGCGCTGGGTACGACGGTCATCAAGAAGAAGCCCGAGCGCGTCGCGGCGGTGTCCTGGGCGAACCACGAAGCGGCGCTCGCGCTTGGCGTCGTTCCCGTCGGCATGGCTAAAGCCAACTTCGGGGATGACGACGGCGACGGAATGTTGCCGTGGGTCGCGGCAAAGCTGAAGGAACTCGGCGGTGCCAGGCCGGTGCTGTTCAATGAAGGCGACGGCATCGATTTCGAGGCGGTTGCAGCGACAAAACCCGACGTCATCCTGGCCGCTCACTCCGGCCTTACGCAGAAAGCCTACGAAACGCTGAGCCAGATCGCTCCGGTGGTCGCCTATCCCGTAGCGCCGTGGTCGACCGATTGGCGCGATACGATCCGCTTCAATGCGGCGGGTATGGGCATGGCCGCTGAAGGCGATGCTCTTGTCGCCAGGATCGAGGGCGAAATCGCCGCGACGGTCGCCAAATATCCGGAACTCCGCGGCAAGTCGGCGATGTTCATCACCCATCTGAACGCGAGGGATCTGAGCAAGATCAGTTTCTATTCGACCATCGACACGCGCGTGCGCTTCTTCACCGATCTCGGCCTGAAGTCGCCCAAAGGCGTCGTCGATGCGTCATTGCCAGGGAAGTATTCGGGTTCGGTGAGCGCGGAGAAGATCGATTTGTTCAACGATGTCGATATCTTCGTCACTTACGGCGGTCCGCAACTGCGTCAGGCACTCGCGACCAACCCGTTGTCTTCGAAGCTGCCGGCCATCGCCAGGGATTCGGTGGTCATCTTGAGTAATAACCCGCTGGGCACGGCCGCGAGCCCGACTCCATTGTCGATCTCGTGGGTTTTGAAGGATTACGTGGCTCTCCTGGCCGAGGCAGCCCGCAAGCAAAAATGATCGGACAAGGTAGCCAGACGTTAGCCGGCCCGGCCAGAAGAAATCGAGCGCAAGGGTTCCGCAGTATTTCGTTTCTCGGACTGCTGGCGGTTCTGGCGTTGCTCGTCGCACTGTCGGTCACCGTCGGCACGCGCGATGTGTCATGGGCCGATATCGTGGCGGGGGTCAGGGGGCAGACCGACAACATCGGTCAGGCGGCCGTCAATGTCCGCATTCCCCGGACCTTTCTGGCTTTGCTGGCCGGCGCCGCCCTCGCGCTTGCCGGCGCGGTGATGCAAGGCGTCACCCGCAATCCGCTGTCCGATCCCGGAATTCTCGGCGTCAATGCGGGAGCTGCGCTCGCCGTTGTCATTGGCGTCGCGTGGTTCGATATGTCGTCTTCGGAAGGGTTCCTCTGGAGCGCTATTTTCGGTGCGGGCTGCGCGACGCTTTTTGTCTACAAAGTCGGCTCGCTCGGGCCCGGCGGCGCGACGCCGTTGAAGCTCACTTTGGCCGGCGCCGCCACATCCGTCGCCTGCGCCTCGCTGATCATCGCGGTTGTGCTGCCGCGAAACGATATCGCCGGCGGCATTCAGCTGTGGACCGTTGGCGGCGTCGGTGGCGCGACGTTCGACAGAATCGTTCCGGTGCTGCCGTTCCTCGCGGCGGGTTTTGCCATCAGCCTGCTGTCCGCTCGCAAGTTGAATTCCCTTGCGCTCGGCGACGATCTGGCCGCCGGGCTTGGCGAAAACGTCGCAATGGCGCGCATCGTTGCTTCGGTGGGAGGTGTTCTCCTGTGCGGCGCAACGACGGCGATGTGCGGGCCGATCGGTTTCGTGGGCTTGGTCGTGCCTCACTTGTGCAGGCTTCTGATCGGCCTCGATTATCGCTGGCTGCTGCCTTTTAGCGTTCTCGCAGGGTCGTGCCTGGTCCTGACCGGCGACATCGTCGGGCGCATTGTCGCCAGACCCGCTGAAATCCAGGTCTCGATCATCATGGCGTTACTCGGTTCACCGATCTTCATCTGGATCGTGAGACGGCAGCGGATTCGCGAATTGTGACGACAGTGACGCTTCCCCTGAACGCTCTTGCGACCGGCCGGCGCGTGCGCACTCACCGCCAGCGCGTCATGGTGGCCATCCTCATCGCTCTGGTGCTGTTCTTGTTTGTGCTGACATTGACTGTCGGCCAAACGGTCACGCCTGTTGCCGACGTCATTCGTGTCCTGCTCGGCGAGTCGGTTGAAGGAGCAAGCTTTCTGGTTGGTACGTTGCGGCTGCCGCGCGCGCTGCTGTCGCTTCTGGCCGGGTTCAGCTTCGGCCTCGGCGGCGTCGTGTTCCAGATCATGCTGCGCAATCCGCTCGCCAGTCCCGATATTATCGGCATCACGTTCGGTGCGAGCGCCGCCGCGGTCTTCGCCATCGTCGTCCTCGCGATCAGCGGACCGATGGTGTCCGTCATGGCGGTCGTTGGCGGCCTTTCCGTCGCTTTGATCGTCTACGGGCTGGCGGCACGGAATGGTGTCGCCGGAACGCGCCTCATTCTCGTCGGTATCGGCGTCGCCGCCATGCTGCACAGCGTGATCGCCTATGTTTTATCGACCGCGCCGGCCTGGAGCCTGCAGGAAGCGATGCGCTGGATGACCGGCAGCGTCAACGGAGCGCAGCTGTCCGACACGGCGCCGTTGGTGCTGGTTCTTATCGTGTTCGGCGGACTGCTGTTCAGCCAGCATCGGGACCTCGACGCGCTCAGGCTGGGTGACGATACAGCCGCCGCCCTTGGCGTAAAGATTGCGAAGACCAGGATCGTGGTTGTCTTTGCCGCGGTCGGGATGATCGCATCGGTGACGGCGATTGCAGGTCCGATCGCCTTTGTTTCTTTTTTGTCCGGACCGATCGCCGCCCGCCTCGTCGGCAACAGCGGCTCCTTGCTGATCCCGTCCGCCCTTGTTGGCGCCGTGCTGACGCTGGGCGGCGATTACATCGGACAATTCCTGCTGCCGAGCCGCTTTCCCGTCGGCGTGGTGACGGGCGCGCTCGGCGCCCCGTATCTGCTCTACCTGATCGTGCGCGTTAACCGGAGCGGGAGATCGTTATGACGGCTCATATGGGTCATCGGCTGACGGTCAACGATCTTTCAGCGGGATACGGTGAAACCGACATCCTGCAAGGGCTCGATCTCGATGTTCCGGCCGGCAAGATCACCGTGATCGTCGGCGCCAATGCATCGGGCAAATCCACGCTGCTGCGGACCATGTCCCGGCTGATCAAGCCGAGCCGGGGGCATGTCCTGCTCGACGGCAAGTCGATCCATCAGGAGCCGACCCGTGAGCTTGCGCGCAAGATCGGCTTGCTGCCGCAATCGCCGATCGCGCCGGAAGGCATACCGGTGGACGACCTGGTCCGGCGGGGCCGGCATCCGCACCGCAGTCTTTTCTCCAGCTGGAGCGCCAGGGACGAACAGGCCGTGGAAAATGCGCTGATAGCGACCAGGACGTTCGAGCTTGCCGACAGGCCGGTCGATGAACTGTCGGGCGGCCAACGTCAGCGCGTCTGGATTGCCATGGCGCTGGCGCAGGACACCAATATCCTGCTGCTGGACGAACCGACCACTTTCCTGGACATCAATCATCAGGTTGAAATTCTCGATCTTCTGGTCGATCTCAATCAATCGCGCGGCACGACGGTCGCTATGGTGCTGCACGACCTCAATCTCGGCGCCCGCTATGCCGATCATCTGATCGCGCTGGCCGATGGCAAAGTGCATGTCTCGGGCTCACCGGAGCAGGTGCTCACGGAAACCAACGTCCAGGCCGTTTTCGGCGTGGCAAGCCGCATTCTGACCGATCCGACGTCCGGGAGGCCGATCATGATGCCGATCGGCCGCCACCGGATGATTGATCAAATGACTGAGTGAGAGAGGGCGCAGATGAGCGAAGGACAAGAATTCAAACTGTCAGGCATCGCAATGCTCGCCAACGCCGGGCGCATGCTCGACGACATCTGCGAACATTTCGTCGAGCACGCCGACGTGAGCCGGGAAGCGGAATTCGCGCTGTTTACCAGCAAGCACGGAACGGCAAGCATCCGCATGGCCGAAAAGAAGCTCTTGATCGAGCTCGCCTGTCCGTCGGAACACGCTTTGCAGGAATCGCGAACGAGTCTTGCCGAGCACATGTTTTATTTCGCCGGCAATGATTCGCTAGAACTGACATGGTCAACACCCGAAACGCGCACCGCGGTTCCGAATCTGCACGAAGCGACGGTCGTCGGCGCCGAGGACGTGACGCCGTTGATGCGGCGGGTGAAGTTCCGCTGCTCCAATATCGCGCCGTTTATTGACGGAGACATGCACGTCCGCGTTCTGATCCCGCCGAAAGGCAGGAAGCCGGTCTGGCCGAGTTATAGAACCGACGGCCGCCTGTTGTGGCCCGAGGGCGACGATAAACTCGTGGTGCGTATCTATACGATCCGCACCGTCGATGCCGAGCGCGGCGAGCTGTGGATCGATTTTTTCCAGCACACGTCTCTGGACGAAAAGACTCCGGGTGGAGACTTCGCCCGCGACGCCGAGGCCGGCGATGTGGTGGGGCTGATCGGTCCCGGGAGCGGTAGCCTTCCGCAGGCCCGCACCATCCTGATGATCGGCGATGAAAGCGCGCTTCCGGCCATCGCGCGCATTGCCGCAGAAGTGCCGGCGGGCACCAACATCAAAGCCATCATCGAGGTTCTCGATGCCGCTGAGGAACAGCCGCTTCCCACAGCCGGCAATCTCGATGTCCGCTGGCTGCACCGCAGGAGTTATCCGGCCGGAACGACGGGCGTCCTTGCGTCAGAAGCCGAGAAGGCCATCGCGTCGATCGATGCCGAGACGTTTGTATGGGCCGCCTGCGAGAAGCAGGACGTGCGTTCGATCCGGCCGCTGCTGAAGCGCCGTCAGCACGACAGAAGGCTTAAGGGCACCTCGAAAAATAGCATGCCCCTCGGCCCCGTGCGAGTCTGCTGCCCTGACGGCATGATTCTAGGAGACTGACGATGGGGCAGCTCGGATTTTTCGATGCGGATAATCGGCTGGCGGCACTATCGGCGAAAGGCGATCCG
>CAMBQQ010000162.1 GCA_945870035.1 Rhizobium sp. Q54
TCAAAGAGGGGGTGTCCTCAACAGAGGACATCATGCTTGACCCGTTGAACGCCGAAGAACTTCGCCGCTGGGCGAAGCAATGCGCGGAGAAGGCCGAGCAGATTGTATTGCCCCTCTCCGAGCGCGAACGTCTCCTGAAAATCAAAGAAGCCCTGCTGGCGCTGGCCGACAATGCCGACTGGCTGTCCGGCCGCTCGCATGATGTCGCCCTGCACAACGCCGCTGAATAGGCGTTCTGCAAAAGCAAATGCAGAACGCCGCTGGATAGGCGTTTGCTTTAAGGCCGCGCCATTTTGCAGGCCGGGTTATAGGCCCAGTTGCGGTCGAGACCGGCGACGCACCATTCGACGCCCCAGCCCAAGCCGATCGTGCCGGTGTCTTCGCCGATCCAGTAATCGACGCGGTGCTTACGGCCATCGCTGACAAAGGCCACCGCGCTGCAGAAGCGGCGCGGAATGGTGTTCTTGGCCCACGGGCTGAACGCGGTCTGGCGCACTTTCTCGAAGCCGAGAATTTCCAGATTGGAATTCCAGTACCGGCTTTCCTTGTGCGCGAAGCGCGACGCGATTTTGCCGAGCGCAGCCTCGCACGCCGGCAAGTCGCCGTCGAAATTGGCGCCGCTCATGTAGACCAGCTTTTCCAGGACATTCGCCGCCTGTACGGGCGCGCCGGACAATCCGAAAACAAAAGTGGCCAGAACACCGAAAGCCATGGCTCGCATGCGACCAGGGACACGCAACATCGGGGCACTCCTTGAAACAGATTCCAACTTTAGCACAGATTTTTTGGCGGCATGACAAGTTGACCACAGATTCGCGGGCTTTGGGACTCGTGACTCCGCTTGCGGCGCTGCATCATTCTAGCAAGCGAATCGGCGCGTTGGCCGATTCTTTTCAATCGTTGCGTAGCGTCGGCGCGGTAAAGCGTTCGCGTGTTTTTAGCGTTTGCGTGGCGCCGGTTGTTTGTCCACGTTATTTGCGTTCACGGTGTTGGCTGCCGGCGCAGTGCCGGCAGCCGCACCGAGTATCATTTCCAGCCGCCAATCACTTCCAATCACCAAGCACCGCCTGCACCAAGGTCAGCGCCGCGACCGCCGCGGTGTCGGCACGCAAGATCAGCGGCCCGAGCGACAACCGCACCACATTCGGCCGCTTCAGCAGCATCTCGCGCTCCTCCTCGGCAAAGCCGCCTTCCGGCCCGATCAAAACCGCGATCGGCTGCGCCGCGTCAGTGACGCCCGCCGGCAGCAGCGCGCTCGGTTGCGGCCGCGCCGCGGCCAGGGCCGCCACCGGGTCCTTGACCTCGGCATCCTCGTCGCAAAACACCAGCAGCCGGCCGCTGTCGCCGCTGACGATCGATTTGAACGGCACGGCGTCGGCGATCTCCGGCACCGCCAGCACGCCGCATTGCTGCGCCGCCTCGATGGCGTTGGCCTGCATCCGGTCGAGATTGAGGCGCGACACCTGCGTGTGCTTGGTCATCACCGGCTGGATGCGCGAGACGCCGAGTTCGACCGCCTTCTGCACCGTATAATCGAGCCGCGCATGCTTGAGCGGCGCGAACAGGAAATGCAGGTCGGCGGGCTGCGGCTGTTCGCGGGACTGGTCCTGGACCTCCGCGGCCAAAGTCTTCTTGCCGGCGCTGGCGAGCACCGCGCGCCATTCGCCGTCGCGGCCGTTGAACAGCAGCACGCCGTCGCCGGATGAGAGCCGCAGCACGTTGAGCAGGTAATTGGCCTGGTCGCGGTTGAGCGGAACCGCCTGGCCGGCGGCCAGCGGCCTGTCGAGATAAATGCGCGGGGTGCGGAAATCGTAGCGGGGCATGGTAACCTTGGATTTTGGCGGGTTGCCGCGAATGGTCGCCGGCGGTCAATTTGGCGCCATTTGCCGCCTTCCCGACGCATTCGGCAGGTTGTTATATGCCATCCGCCGGGAGCCAGTGCTACACGCGTGCGGGCTCTAAGAAATAAGGAACTGTCCATGAAGTTCGGTTGGGCCATTGTCATTGCAGCGAGCGGCCTGTGCGCCGCCGGCCCGGCTTTGGCGCAATCCCCATGGCCCGCGCCCCAGCAGCAGGCCGCGCCTTCGGCCTGGCCGCAGGCCCAACCGCAGCCGGCCGCGCCGCCGGCGCAAGCCGGGCCGTCACCCTGGGACAGACCGGCGCAAAGCGCGGCGCCGGCGCAACCGAGCGGCCCGGACCCGTGGTCGCAACCGCCGCAGCGCGGCCTTGCCGGACCGCCGCAACAGCAGGATACGCGCTGCGTCGACCAGTTCCTGGAACTGCGCAAGGATGTGGAAAAACGCGGCAGCGCCATTCAGGCCGCCGGCCAGCGCAAGCAAAAGCCGTCGCCGAAGGAAGCGTGCGGGCTGTTCAATTCGTTCACGGCGGCGGAAAAGAAAATGTACGACTACGCCGCCAAGAACCAGGCGACGTGCGGCATTCCGCAACAGATCATCGACAACATGAAAAAGTCGCGCGCCCAATCGGACGACGTTCGCGCCCGCGTCTGTCAGGCCGCCGCCGCCGGTCCGCCGCGCCCTGCGGCACCGAGCCTGAGCGATGCGCTCAACGCGCCCGTTCCCAATTCAAACAACATCAAGACCGGCCGCGGCACGTTCGACACGCTGACCGGCAGCCCGCTCGGCCGATGAGCGAAGCCAGCGGGCGCGTCGCCGATGCGACCGGCAACTGGGTCGATGGCCATGCCCCCGCTGTCACGCGGCCTTATCTCCGCCTCGCCCGTCTCGACCGGCCGATCGGCTCCTGGCTGTTGCTGATGCCGTGCTGGTGGTCGGCCGGCCTTGCCGGCATCGCCGCCGACACGCTGCCGAGCCTCACGCATATCGCGCTGTTTTTCATCGGCGCTTTCGCCATGCGCGGCGCCGGCTGCACCTGGAACGATCTGGTCGACCGCGATCTCGACGGCAAGGTCGAGCGCACGCGCTCGCGGCCGATTCCATCGGGACAGGTCACCGCGCGCCAGGCCGCCGTTTTCATGGCGGCGCAGGCGCTGGTGGGCCTGGCGGTGCTGCTGCAATTCAACTGGTTCACGGTGTTCACGGGCTTGGCCTCGCTCGGCGTCGTCGCGATCTATCCGTTCATGAAGCGCGTCACCTACTGGCCGCAGATCTTTCTCGGCCTCGCCTTTTCCTGGGGCGCGCTGATGGGCTGGCCGGCGGCGTTCGGCCGGCTCGATTGGCCAGCGCTCGTGCTCTATGCCGGCTCGATCTCCTGGGTGATCGGCTACGACACGATCTACGCGCACCAGGACCGCGAAGACGACATGATGATCGGCATCAAGTCGACGGCGCTGCTGTTCGGCAAGAACACGGCCACGATGCTGGCGGTGTTCTATTCGCTCGCCGTCGTGCTGATCGGCATCGCAGGCTGGATGGCCGGCGGCGGCGTCATCTTCATGCTGGGCGTCGCGGCCTTCGCCGCGCATCTGGCGTGGCAGATCGTGCGGCTCGACATCGACGATCCGGCGCATTGCCTGATGCTGTTTCGCGCCAACCGCGACGCCGGTCTTATTCTGTTCGGCGCGATGCTGATCGAGGCGGCGCTCTAGCGATTTGCCGTCGCCGCCTCGCGCACGACGGCAATGGCAGTCAAATCAACGGTTGGGGATGCCGTCGATACGCGGCGGAGCCGGCGCCAGCCGTGGCCAGCCGAGATTTCCAGACGCCGGGATCGAGCCCGTGACATCGTCGTCGTCGAACTCGCCGTCGTCGCCGGGCGCCACCCTGTTGATCGGTTTTGCGGGCTTGCCCGCGATCGAACCGGTCACTGTATCCTCGGCATCCTCGTCGTCATCGAGTCCGTCGGCGCCGGGAACGGCGGACGGAATTTGTCCGGGCGTCACGCTGGCGCTGCCCGCTCTGCCGCCGATCGATCCGGTGTAGGTGGTGCCGCGCCGCGCCGCATAGACCGCGCGCGCCTTGGCGGCGACCACTTCGCCGGGGATTGCCGTGGGCCGGCACGGCCGACGGCCGTTCTTGCGCCGCATCAGGTCGACATGGATGTGATCGTAGTGCGCGGCGTTGTAGCCGGGCGCCAGAACGGTGGTGAACGTTTCGCAGGCATAGAGCTGCACGTCGTGCAGGAAGCCCTGCTCTTCCGGCGTGCCGTTGCGCCAGGCGTTCTTGATGACGACCTTGCGGCCGTCAGCGAGTGTAAAGCCGGCGATATCGAGTGCATTGCCGAAAGCGTGTTCGGAAATGCCGCGGCCGCCGGCGCCGTTCATCTGCCGACATGAATAGGCCGAGATCTGCTTGATCTCCGTGACCTGCGATCCGAACCAGCGCATCGCCGCCGGCTGCACACCTTCGCTGACCCATTTGTCGAGCGCCGACACGATCGGACACGACAAAGTCGCCGCGGGCTGCACGGTGGCTGGCATGATCGCGCCGGTCGACATCGGTCCGCGCATGGGGCCAAGCGCCGGCAACTGGCGCTGCTGTTGCGGCGACGGGGCATAGGTCGGCGGGTTATAGGCGTCCTGCATGCGCTGCGGCGGCGCGGCGCGTCCTTGCGGCAAGATGGCGTCGTCGGGAATGTCGTCGGGCATGGCGACGCCGGGCGCGTAGATCGACATCGGTCGCGATGGCGGCGCGCCAGCATTGCTTGGCGCGGTGACCTCGGGGGCGCCGATCGACGGCGCACCCGGCGTCCAGTGCAACTGATGGCCTTGCGGCGCGGGCATTGGTTGCGACGATACAGGCTGCGTGTAGCGCGCCTGCGTCGGCGGCCAGTTCGGCTGCGAACCGTTGCCGACGCCGCCGGGCGGGCGCGGAATATCGGAATAGCCAAGGCGCGTGCTTTCGCCGAGCGCCGCGACCTTGAGCGGGAAATCGGCGCCGCACATGCCGGGGCCTTCGATCGGCTTGGCCTGCACGATGCCGCCGCCGAGCTTGACCGCGCCGGACTGCATGCACTGCGCTTCGGCCTGGATGCGCCACGCCGCGCGCTCGCTTTGCAGCATGCTGCGGCCGCAGCCGGCCAGCGCCAGCAGCACCGTCATCCCGCAAATCAGGAAAAAACCACGGCTGTTCATGCCGTTTAAAATGCCGCCAGTATCTTTAACGAGGCATCAATGCTGTCGCGGAGGAATTTGTTAAGGATAAGAAATCGTTGACGTCAGCCAGCGCATGGGCCACATCGCCGAGAGCCTTTTTCCGTCTTTAATAGAACCAAAGACGGGGCTCTCGATTCTTGTTTTGACGCGCGGCGGGGAGAGATTTTCAAATGCTGGCCAGGCTTGTTCTCGCCGTCCTGATGACCGCGGTGATGGTTTTCGTGGTGACCTTCGTCGTCACCTTCATCAATCTCGGCCTGCGCGGCGACTTCGTGGAGCAATGGGCCAAGGCCTATATCATCTCCTGGCCGATCGCAGCGGCGACCGCCTTCGCCATCATGCCGGCGGCGCGCCGCCTGACCGACACCATCATGAAGCGGATTGCCTGATAGACCCAAAGACGTCATGGCCGGGCTTGGCCCGGCCATGGCGCAGCAACTACTGCGCGGCCTTGATGCCGAGCACCTTGCCGATGTCGGCGACCTTCTCGGACTGATCCTTGAGCGCCGCGGCAAACTCATCCGGCGTGCCCGGATTGACCACGTGGCCGGTGGCGTCGAGCTTGGCGTTGATCTCCGGATCGGTGACGACCGCCTTGATGTCAGCGGCAATCTTCTGGCGAACCGAAAGCGGCATGCCCTTCGGCCCGAGCAGGCCGACGAGGCCGTCGAGCTGCAGCGACTTGAAGCCGGCCTGCGTTGCGGTCGGAATACCCTTCAGCGAATCCGCCGGCTCCGCATTGGTCAGCGCGATGACCTTGACCTTGCCGGCCTGCACGCGCGGACGCATGATCGCATAGGCGCCGACAAAGGACTGGATGCGGTTCTCGGCGAGATCGTTGATGGCCTCGACCGGATTCTTGTACGGCACTTTCGCCATGTCGAGATTTTCGGTCTTGAGGAACGCCGCGAACAACAGGTCGTTGGCGCCGGTGACCGAAGCATAGTTCAACTTGCCCGGCTGCGCCTTGATCTTGGCCGCCAGTTCCTTGACCGTCGACACGCCGAGTTCAGCCGGCACGCCGAGCGCAATCAAGGTGTTGGTGACGCGCGCGATCGGCACCATGTCGTCGGGCTTGTAGGGCAGCTTTTCGTGCAGCAGCGGATGCGCGGTGAAGGTCGAGGCCGGCGCGAACAAAAGAATATGATCGTCAGCCGCGCCGATGACGGTATTGATCGCGACAATGGCGTCGCCGCCCGGCTTGTTCTCGATCACCACCGGCTGGCCCCATTTCGCCGACAGCTTGTCGCCGATCAGGCGCGCGGTGATATCGACGCCGGAACCGGGGCCAAGCGGAATAACGAAACGCACAGTGCGCGACGGCCAAGCTGAAGTTTGCGCCGAGGCGGACGCAACCGGCAGCGCCAGCGCGGCAAGACCGAGAACGGCCAACAGTGATGAGCGGAGTTTGGTCATGTTTTCTCCCGGAGACGTTTTTGTTAAAAAGCACAAGGGCGAACGCGACAGCCGCCATTGGCGAATGCTTTTGCGTATTGTCTCCACGCCAGGCCGTCAAGGCCGCGAACCGCCGCGGACGCCGCCCACCCGCGCCCGCTTCACGCAAAAAGTCATATGGGCACCTCGAACAATAGCGTTTTTGCTGCGTGATCGTTAGCCCGCGCGGATCGGCGGGCAATTGGCAGATGATCTGACGCCGGTGCGGCTCCGCCGTATGCACCCGGCGTCCTGTTGAGGGTGGCACAAGCTGCCTTTTCCCT
>CAMBQQ010000163.1 GCA_945870035.1 Rhizobium sp. Q54
GAGGGAAAAGGCAGATTGTGCCACCCTCAACAGGACGCCGGGTGCATACGGCGGAGCCGCACCGGCGTCAGATCATCTGCCAATTGCCCGCCGATCCGCGCGGGCTAACGATCACGCAGCAAAAACGCTATTGTTCGAGGTGCCCTTAACAAATAAGGCGGCGTTGCGCATCTGGGGCCTGATTCCCTTATTTCAAGCATGGTAAACGGCGCGCCGCCGCGCCCGTCAACAGGGCTGTTTACCAGCCGTTAACCATAAACCCGGCAAGGTTTGCCTAGCTGGCTGGGCCGTCTTTCAAGGATTCGGCCCCGGTTTTGGAAAAAACGGCAGGCCCCATGGCGATCACCGACGTACCCATCCTCTCGATGCTGCGCACCAAGATGAACTGGAACCAAGAGCGCCAGAAGGTTCTGGCCGAGAACGTCGCCAATTCCGATACGCCTAATTTCCGCCAGCGCGATCTGGTGGCGCCGAAATTTCAGGAATCGGGCGCGCTGGTATCTCGCGGTGTGGCGCCGGTCGTTCTGGCGACGACCGAAGGCACGCATATCGGCGGCATGAGCCTGACCGGGACGAAGTTCAGCACCGAGAGCAAGGGCAATTACGAAATCCGGCCGACCGGCAATTCGGTCAATCTCGAAAGCGAGATGATGAGCGTGGCGGCCAACCAGATGGATTACCAGGCGGCGACCGCGCTCTATTCGCGCAGTCTCAATCTGCTCAAGACCGCGCTCGGCAGACGCTGACCGATATGGACAAGCTTTAAGGAGAGACGAAGGTGGATTTTCTCAAGACGATGTCGATCGCAACGTCGGGCCTGCGCGCGCAGGCCGGGCGCATGCGCATTATCTCGGAGAACATCGCCAATGCCGACTCGACGCCGGCCAATCCCGGCGCCGATCCGTATCGCCGCAAGGTGCCGACCTTCAACACCGAACTCGACCGCACGCTGGAAGCCCGCGTCGTCAGCCTCGGCAAAGTCGGCACCGACAAATCGGACTTCCGCCTGAAATACGAGCCCGGCCATCCGTCGGCCGACGCCAACGGCAACGTTAAATATCCCAACGTCAATTCACTGGTTGAAATGACCGATATGCGCGAAGCGCAGCGTTCCTATGAGGCCAACATCAACGTCATCAGCGCGACGCGCCGCATGCTCCAGCGCACGCTCGACATTCTCCGCGCTTAAATCAGCCCGCCTGAAGCTTAAACCGACAAGGATTTCGTCATCATGGCCTCACCGCTTTCCGCCGCCGGCGCCTATGCCAATATCGCCAAGCTCGGCGCCAACCCGGCTTCCGCCATGGCCGGCATTGCCGGCGGGCAGGGAAAGCCGGAAACCAGTTTCACCTCGGTGCTCAAGGAAGCGCTCAACGCCGTGCACGAGACCGGCAAGAAGTCCGACGTGCAGTCGCAAGCCATGGTCAATGGCAAGTCGAACATGGTCGATGTCGTCACCGCGGTGGCCGAGACCGAAGTGGCGATCGATGCGGTGGTCGCGGTGCGCGACAAGGTGATCGCGGCTTACGAGGAAATCATGCGGATGCCGATTTAGGCATTGCTGTCATGCCCGCGCATGCGGGCATCCAGTAATCGCCGACGACGAGATAGAAACTCAAGCTTGTGTTTACTGGATCCCCGCTTTCGCGGGGATGACGGAGAATGAAATGACCGGTCCCGAAGTTATGGATGTCGCGCGCGACGCGATCTACACGCTGGTCATCGTGGCGGCGCCGGTCATGCTGGTCGGCCTGATCGTCGGCGTCGCGGTGTCGCTGTTGCAGGCGCTGACGCAAATCCAGGAAATGACGCTCGCCTTCGTGCCGAAGATTCTGGCGATCTTCGTGTCGCTTCTGTTGGCGCTGCCGTTCATGGCGGAAAAACTCAACGCTGAAATGATGCGGATCGCGGCGCGAATCGTCAGCGGTTGAGGATATGATCGCCGGGGCTGATTCTTTTCGAGTTTCTGGCGATACAAATAGCTGGCGATGAAAATCGACGTTTCCATGTTACCGGTCCTGGCGGCGGCGTTTCTGCTGACGTTCGCGCGCGTCGGTACCATGGTGATGATGATGCCGGGTATCGGCGAAATGAACATGCCGGCCCGCGTCCGGTTGACCATTGCGCTGGTGCTGACGGCGATTCTGATGCCGGCGCATCAGGCGGCCTATGCCGTCGATCTCAGTGCGCTCGGCCCGGTGCTGATGATGCTGTTTCAGGAAATCCTGATCGGCGCGGTGCTGGGCCTGACCGCGCGGTTGTCGATCTCCGGCCTGCAGGTGGCCGGTTCGGTGATCGCGCAGCAGTTGGGCTTGGGCTTTGTCACTGCCGTCGATCCGACGCAGAACCAGCAGGGTCTGCTGGTCGGCAACTTTCTCGCCATCCTTGGCGTCACGTTGATCTTCGCCACCGACATGCATCATCTGGTGATCGTGGCGCTGAACGACAGCTATTTCATTTTCGCGCCGGGTGAAGTGCCGATCGTCGGCGATATCGCCAAGCACATCACCAATGTCGTGGCCGGTTCGTTCAAGATCGGCATCCAATTGTCGGCGCCGTTTCTGGTGTTCGGCCTGTTGTTCAATCTGGGACTGGGCGTTCTGTCGCGGCTGATGCCGCAGATGCAGGTGTTCTTCATCGGCATGCCGTTGTCGATCCTGCTCGGTCTGTTGCTGCTGCTTCTGGTGATAACCGCCATGATGGGCACCTTCACCGGCTATATCGAAAATGTCCTCAACGATCTCGCGCCGCGACGCTGAGGACAGACCGATATGGCCGAAGAAGCAGACACAACAGACAAAACAGAAGACCCAACACAAAAGAAGCTGGACGATGCGCTATTAAAGGGCGACGTTGCCAAGAGTCAGGAAGTCAACAACTGGTTCATCATCGCCGGCGCCACATTGGTGCTGATGACATTCGCCGGCAGCATGAGCGAAGGCCTCACCGCAACCTTGCGCGGGCTGATCGCCAACTCCTACAAGATCAATGTCGATGGACCGGCGCTGCCGGGACTGTTCCAGAAGCTCGGCGGCGAGATGCTGGCGGCGATGGCGATGCCGTTCCTGGTGCTGACGCTCGCCGCGCTGATCGGCAATATGGTGCAACATAAATTGGTTTGGACGACCCAGGGGCTGACCCCGAAGTTATCCAAAGTGTCGCCGATGGCCGGCTTCAAACGGCTGTTTTCGAAACAGTCGCTGGCCAATTTCCTCAAGGGTATCGTCAAGCTGGTGCTGCTCGGCACCATCCTGGTGGTGCTGATGTGGCCCGAGCAGGACCGCATGGAAGGCTTGATCCGCACCGATGTGATGGCGCTGTTGCCGTTCACCCAGACTTTGGCGCTGAAGATGATGGGCGCGGTGGTGGCGCTGCTCTTCGTTGTCGCCGCGGCCGACTATTTCTTCCAGTACCGCACCTGGTTCAACAAGCAGAAGATGTCGCTGCACGAGATCAAGGAAGAGTTCAAGCAGACCGAAGGCGATCCAACCGTCAAGGGCAAGCTGCGCAACATCCGCCTGCAGCGTTCGCGCCAACGCATGATGGCGGCGGTGCCGAAAGCTTCGGTCATTATCACCAACCCGACGCATTACGCCGTGGCGCTGCATTACGAGCGCGGCATGGAAGCGCCGATCTGCGTCGCCAAGGGCATGGATGCCATCGCCTTGAAGATCCGCGAAGTCGGCGGCCAGCATTCGATCCCGATCGTCGAGAACCCGCCGCTCGCCCGCGCGCTGCACGCCACCGTCGAGATCGACGAACCGGTGCCGGCGGAACATTACAAGGCGGTCGCCGAGGTCATCAGCTACGTCATGAAACTGCGCAAAGTCGGCTCTAGCCGACTTTGACAAAATAAAATGCCGATCTCGGGTAAACCCGAGATCGGATGCGCGATCCGCAACTAGCGGCGGTTTCCGCTTAAACATGCCGAAAAATCGACAAAGAACTGGATTGCCGCCGTGCGGCCCTTGAACGGTCCGGCGGCTTAAGGCACTCAAAGAGCATGGCAGGCCAACCCGACCCGGCAGCACAGCGACAGACGTCAGAGCGCGCGGCCAGCCGGCCGGCCTTTGACAAGAGCGCCAGCGCGCCGCGTTCCGGCTCGGTCGGCAAGGTGCTGCTGGTGGCCCTGATCCTGGTCGCCGCCGCCGCCGGGCTCATTTATATCGGCCCCGACCACGCCGAGACCTATATCCTGGCGCTGCTGGCGGTATTGGGCACCATCGGCGTCTTTGCGCTGTTCGCCATGGCCTCCGGCATTATGCGGCTGTCGGCCAAGGATCAGGGCAATCCGCTGCTCAAGGCGGTGGCCGACAATGCCTTCGACGGCCTGCTGGTCACCGACCAGGCCGGCCGCATCTTTTATGCCAATGCCACTTACCTCGATCTGATCGGCGCCAGCGGCGGCCATGACGTGCGGCCGATCGAGCGGGTGTTCATCGGCGATCCGGATGTGTCGGAATCGATTTATCGCCTGCTCAAAGCGGCGCGCGAAGGCCGCCGGCTGATGGAAGAAGTGCGCATCGCCGGACCTGCTGGCGAGCCGGCGCGCTGGCTGCGGCTGCGCGTGCGGCCTTTGGGCGCCGACCGGCATGACTCGAAGATGACGGTGTGGTCGGTCGCCGACGTGACGCGCGAGCGCGAGCGGCAGGAGAATGTGTTTCAGGAGTTGCAGCACGCCATCGATTATCTCGACCACGCGCCGGCCGGCTTCTTCTCGGTCGATGGCAAGGGCGACATTGTCTATCTCAACGCGACACTCGCGGCCTGGCTCGATCACGATCTGGCGCAGGTCGGCGCCGGGTCGCTCAAGCTTGCCGATATCGTCGCCGGCGAGGGCGCGGCGCTGCTGACCACGCTCAATGCCACGCCGGGCGATGTGAAAACCGAGGTGATCGATCTCGACCTGCGCACGCGCTCCGGCAAGCCGGTGCCGGTGCGGCTGTTTCATAAAGTGGCGTTCGGCGCCGACGGCGCGCCGGGCGTGTCGCGCACGCTGGTGCTCAACCGCGCCCGCGACGACGGCACCGATCCGCAGCGCGCGGCGGAAGTGCGCTTCATGCGCTTCTTCCAGAACACGCCTATGGCGATTGCCACGGTCGACAAGAACGGCGGCATCGCGCGCAGCAATGCGCGCTTCGCCGCCGCCTTCGAAGGCATGTTGAGCGAGAACCGTTCGATCCTATCGGTGGTCGGCGAGCGCGACCGGCCGGCGCTGGAAGCGGCTATCGCCAAGGCGGCCTCGGGGCAGGGCGACATTGCGCCGGTCGAGGCGGCACTGGCCGGCACAAGCGAGCGCTGGGCGAATTTCTTCGTCTCGTCGGTCGAGGACGAGGACCGCGATGGCGAAGCGGCCATTGTCTATGCGCTGGAGACGACGGCCGAGCGCACGCTGGAGAACCGCGTCTATCAGCAGCAGAAGATGGAGTCGGTCGGGCAACTGGCCGGCGGCATCGCGCACGACTTCAACAACGTGCTGTCCGCCATCATGATGGCGACCGGCTTCCTGCTCAATGCGCACAAGCCGACCGATCCGTCGTTCCAGGATATCATCCAGATCAAGCAGAACGCCAACCGCGCCGCGGCATTGGTGCGGCAGTTGCTGGCCTTCTCGCGCAAGCAGACCTTGCGGCCGCAGGTGCTCGATCTCAACGAGACCTTGAGCGACCTGACCATGCTGCTGCGCCGCCTGATCGGCGAGCGCGTCACGCTCATTCCGGCTTTTGCCCGCGACCTGTGGCCGGTGAAGGTCGACCTGTCGCAACTCGAACAGGTTGTGGTCAATCTCGCGGTCAATGCGCGCGACGCCATGCCGGACGGCGGCAAGCTCACCGTACGCACCGCCAATGTGACGGCGGCCGAGGGCGTCAAGTTCGGCTACAAGGGCATGCCGGTCGCCGATTATGTTCTGGTCGAGGTCAGCGATACCGGCACCGGCATCCCGCCCGACATCATTGAAAAGATTTTCGAGCCGTTTTTCTCGACCAAGGAAGTCGGCAAAGGCACGGGGCTCGGCCTGTCGACGGTGTACGGCATCGTCAAGCAGACTGGCGGTTTTGTTTATGCCGATTCAGAACCGGGCCGCACCTCGTTTCGGATTTTCCTGCCGCGCCATGTGCCCGGCATCGAGGATGCGCCGGCGCCGCTTGCGACGACAGCGCCCGCGCTCGACAGCGCCGCCACGGCGGCGGCCAATCTGGCGAAGTCGGCGGCGAGCGACCTGACCGGGCAGGGCGTCATTTTGCTGGTCGAGGATGAAGAGGGCCTGCGCGCACTCAACGGACGCGGCCTGAAATCGCGCGGCTATACCGTGCTTGAAGCCGGCAACGGCGTCGAAGCGCTGGAAGTTTTGGCCGAACATGGCCATGTCGATCTCGTCGTGTCGGACGTGGTGATGCCGGAAATGGACGGCCCGACTTTGCTTAAGGAATTGCGGGCACGCGATCCGAAAGTTAAAATCATTTTCGTCTCGGGCTATGCCGAAGAAGCGTTTGCCAAGAACCTGCCGACCAACGAGCAGTATGCGTTCCTGGCCAAGCCTTTCACGCTCAAGCAACTGGTCGCCATCGTCAAGCAGACGTTGACCGAGACAAATTAGCTAAAGGGCACCTCGAACAATAGCGTTTTTGCTGCGTGATCGTTAGCCCGCGCGGATCGGCGGGCAATTGGCAGATGATCTGACGCCGGTGCGGCTCCGCCGTATGCACCCGGCGTCCTGTTGAGGGTGGCACAATCTGCCTTTTCCCTCATG
>CAMBQQ010000164.1 GCA_945870035.1 Rhizobium sp. Q54
ACGCCCAATTGGTAGCAAGCGGTTTTCTCGGGAAACCGTTCAACTCAGATATCCACTAACCGGCAGTTGGCCAGCCGATGGCCTCACGCCTGAAACTCGTGTGCACGCCGTGCACGCGATTCTACGTGCACGCCTTGCACACACTTCTCAACACAGAGAGAGACATGAGAAAAGCACCGAAAATGAAACCGGTTAGAAAAATCGCGCGCGTCAGGGATACGGTCTGCTTCCCGTTTTCTCGCAGCCAGTTGTTTATCAGTTCCTCGCGCTTGTCCTCACCCAGCCCGGAAAAATCCGTTCCGTCCAATACGAGTTCTTCAATCGCCCTTAGGGCAGACATGGTCGCTCTCTGGCGCGTAAATTGGTCGGCTATATCGTCTGGGTTATCCATGTCGCTCACACCGTTGAGGTCGGTGTAGGCTAGTTCGCCATCGGTTCGAGAGCTATAAATTGTTGCGACCCTGTTGCGATAGTGAGTGTCTTTGCTTTAAGCAAGCGATTAAGTCACTGGTGTTGCAATGGAAAATCGTTTTCTTGACAAGGCGCATCCAGCCTTTGAACCAGCGCGTGCGCTGGCGCAGCCAGGGACCGGCGTCGGCCGGTGCTTCTTCACACATAGGTCGTCGAATCGATCATGTCGGCGCGATAGCCGAAGCGCACCAACCGCATGCCGAGGTCGGCGTCCTCGGTAACGTTGTAGGCGTCCCAGGCGCCGATCTTGCGCAAGACCGCGGTGTAGAAATGATTGGACGATCCGCCGAGCGGCAGCGGCAAATGCATTGCCGTCAGTCCGGGCAGGAAGACGTCGAACTGCCCGGCATATTCGGCGGTGAAATAACGCGCGATCAGGCTGTCCGCGGTATTGTCGATGCACAGCCTCGCCTGGACGCAGGCGAGATCTTCGCCGCCAGCGCGGAACGCCTGCATGGCGCGGCGCAGTTGATCTGGCTCCGGCCGGTCTTCGGCGTCGAAGACAACGGTGAACGCGCCGCGTGCGAAAGGCAGCGCGACATTGAGCGCCTTCGGCTTGGTGCGCGGCCCCATGGGTGGGACAGGAATGACGGTGACCGGCAGGCGGCTCTTGCATGCGGCGATAGCGGCGCGCGTATCGCGGTCGTCTTGTTCGACGGCGAGGATAACGTCGAGCTTTTCGCGCGGGTAGTCGAGCCGCTCGATAGCCGACAAAAGCCCGTTCACCGACGACGCCTCCTGATAAAGCGCGCAGATGATCGTATAGACCGGCAAGGCATCGTTGCGTTCTTCGCGTTCGAGCGCCGCGCGCGGCCGGCGCACGCAGGCGCCGGTTAGCCGCAGCGCCAGCCAGGCAATGAAGACAGCCGCCAGGAGAACCTCAACGGCATGAGCCGTCATCGACGGGACGAAGTAGACCGCGGTGGCGATCGACAGCAATATTGGCGTCAAGGTCGAGATATCGGCCAGCCTGTAAGGCGAGGCGGCCGACAGCGCCGGCCATTTCTGTTTCAACTTATCCGTGGCATTTGCCGCCAGCCGCGCGCCGGCGCCGCGCATGACGAAGCGGTTGAAGCATGCGCTGCTGGTGAAGCGGAAGCGCGCCGCGATGGCCGGGGCTTCTTCGATCATCGCCAAAATCTTTCGCGCTGCGGTGCCACGCGGCGCGACCACATAGGCAATGCCGCCGTCGGCCTGCAACGGCAACAGACCAAGGCCAGCGGCTTCGCCGAGCCGATCGTCGTCCAGTGGACATTGCGCGCGCGGAATGCCCTCGAGGGGTTCGAACGGCACGCCGCAGGCTTCGCCAAGCGCCCGCAAGTAGGTTTCCTCGTCGAGCGCGCCGGAGGCGATCAGGACGCGGTCGGCGCCGATGCCGAGACTTGTGGCCCTCAGTTCGGCGTCGGCGATGATTTTGCCGGAGAGTCGCTGGCGGACGCAGTCGATTTCGCGGCAGCCGTCGTCGCCGGCGGGACCGTCCATCTTCGGCCGATGGCCGAGTGCCAGGGACGTCTCTGCAAATGGGTCGAGGGACGGGCTGCCGGCGGCAGCGCCAAAAGCGCTTCCGGAGCGGCCCGAGGCCACTCTGGCATGCACGTCAGACCTCATTCCCCACCTTCTCCACAGCCCTGCAACTCAATATAGCCAGTCTGCAACCTGAAGGCGAGTCAAAGCTATGCTGAAATCGGCGGGCAGGGGCATGGCCGCCGCCGTTGGCCCGCCGCCCCGGAGGGTGCTAATAGGCCGCTCATGGCAAACCTGTTCTCGACCTACCTCGTCCCGGCCGCCGTCATTGCGGTCGCCGTTGTGCTCGTTTTCGGTCTCGTCAATATGATGCGTGGCGGCTCGCCCAATACGTCGCAAAAACTGATGCGGCTGCGCGTCCTGCTGCAATTTGTCGCCATTATCGTCATTATGGCGGCGATCTGGGTGATGCGCGGTTAGGAGAACGGGGTACTATGGTCGTCCTCAACCGAATCTATACCCGCACCGGCGACGACGGCACCACTGCGCTGGGGTCGGGGGATCGGCGTAAAAAGTATGACCTGCGGGTCGATGCCTACGGCACGCTCGACGAGGTCAATGCGGTGATGGGCCTGGTGCGCCTGCACACGGCGGCCGATCCGGCGCTGGATAAGGCCCTTTCCCGCATCCAGAACGACCTTTTCGACGTCGAGGCCGACCTCTGCCTGTCGGAGAAGGGTCCCGGCGGCGCACGGCTGACCGTCACCGATGCCCAGGTAACCTGGCTCGAGGGCGAGATCGACCGGCTCAATGCCGACCTCGCGCCGCTGAAATCCTTCATCCTGCCCGGCGGCAGCTCAGCCTCCGCCTATATGCATCTGGCGCGCACCGTGTGCCGCCGCGCCGAGCGCATCATGGTCGCGCTGATGGACCAGCCCGGCGAGACGGTATCCGCACCCTCACTTAAGTACGTCAACCGGCTGTCCGATTATCTGTTCGTCGCCGGCCGTTATGCTAACGGCAAAGGCGCCGACGACGTGCTGTGGGCGCCGGGACAAAATCGCTGACATTTCGCGGCGCTGCGCCGCAGCACAAACGTTGACATGCCAATGGTGCGGCCTTTAGCTACCGGCCGCTCAACTTGAAAACGACCCGGCGGGGAATGAAACGATGAAGATTCTGGTGCCCGTGAAGCGGGTCGTCGATTACAACGTCAAAATTCGCGTCAAAGCCGACGGTTCCGGCGTCGAACTGGCCAACATCAAGATGGCGATGAACCCGTTCGACGAAATTGCCGTCGAAGAGGCGATCCGTCTGAAAGAGGCCGGCAAGGCGACCGAGATCGTCGTGGTGTCGATTGGACCGCAGCAGGCGTCGGAAACCATCCGCACTGCGCTGGCCATGGGCGCCGACCGCGGCATTCTGGTGAAGGCCGAAGGCATCGTCGAGCCGCTGGCGGTCGCCAAGATTCTCAAGGGTATCGTCGAGGCGGAAACGCCAGGCCTCGTCATTCTCGGCAAGCAGGCGATCGACGACGATTCTAACCAGACCGGCCAGATGCTCGCCGCGCTGCTCGGCTGGGCTCAGGGCACATTCGCCTCGAAGATCGCCATCGACGGCGACAGCGTCTCGGTGACGCGCGAAGTCGACGGCGGTCTGCAGACGGTGAAGCTGAAAGCGCCGGTCATCGTCACCACCGATCTGCGCCTCAACGAGCCGCGCTATGCGAGCTTGCCGAACATCATGAAGGCGAAGAAGAAGCCGATCGAGGAAAAGTCGGCGGCAGACTACGGCGTCGATACCAAGCCGCGGCTTGAGATCGTCAAGACCAGCGAGCCGGCCGGCCGCAAATCCGGCGTCAAGGTTGGGTCGGTGGCCGAGCTGGTCGCCAAACTCAAAGACGAAGCGGGAGTAATCTGATCATGGCCACGCTTCTTCTCGCCGAGCACGACAACAAGTCGCTCAAGGACGCCACCCACAAGGCGCTGACGGCCGCCAAGGCGCTGGGCGGCGACGTCCACATTCTGGTCGCCGGCAAGGATGCCAAGGCGGCGGCCGATGCCGCAGCCAAGCTCGATGGCGTCGCCAAGGTGCTGCTCGCCGATGGCGCCGCTTACGAGCATCATCTCGCCGAACCGCTGGCCGCTTTGATCGTCTCGCTCGCAGGCCCCTATGACAATCTCGTCGCGGCCGCGACCACCAACGGCAAGAACGTCATGCCGCGTGTCGCCGCGTTGCTCGACGTTATGCAGATTTCCGAAATCACCAAGGTGATTGCGCCCGACACGTTCGAGCGGCCGATCTATGCCGGCAACGCCATCCAGACCGTGAAGTCCACGGACGCGAAGAAAGTCATCACCGTGCGCACCTCGACCTTCCAGGCCGCCGGGACGGGCGGTTCGGCTTCGGTCGAGAACGCGACGGCCGCGGCCGATCCGGCTTTGTCGTCTTTCGTCGGTGAGGAATTGTCGAAGTCGGATCGCCCCGAACTGACCTCGGCCAAGATCATCATCTCCGGCGGCCGCGCCATGCAGAACCGCGAGAACTTCACCAAATATATCGAGCCGGTGGCCGACAAGTTAGGCGCCGCGATGGGCGCCTCGCGCGCCGCGGTCGATGCCGGCTACGCGCCGAACGACTGGCAGGTCGGGCAGACCGGCAAGGTGGTCGCGCCCGATCTCTACATCGCGGTCGGCATTTCCGGCGCCATCCAGCATCTCGCCGGCATGAAGGACTCCAAGGTGATCGTCGCGATCAACAAGGACGAGGAAGCGCCAATTTTTGCGGTGGCCGATTACGGCCTGGTTGCCGATCTGTACACGGCGCTGCCGGAACTGGCCGACGAGTTGGGCAAGATCGGCAAGTGAACGGCAAGTGAATGGTCGTCGAACTGCAACTAAATTAAACGGCCGCGCCACAGTGGCGCCGTCTTGCGGTTCGGCGTAAAAGAGCAGCGAAGCAGTTTCGATTGGATAAAATGATGGCGGCTAATATTCAGACGGTTGGCGTGATCGGCGCCGGGCAAATGGGCGGCGGCATCGCCCATGTCTGCGCGCTGGCCGGGTTCGACGTGATGTTGAACGACGTGGCGCCCGACCGCATCAAGGCGGCGCTCGCCACCATCAACGGCAACATGGCCAAGCAGGTTGCCAAGAAGACGATTACCGAAGAGCAGCGCAAGGCCGGCCTGTCGCATATCAAGGCGGCGGAAAAGTATGATGACCTCGCGTCATGCGATCTGGTGATCGAGACCGCGATCGAAAAGGAAGAAGCCAAGCGCAAGATCTTTTCCGATCTGTGCGCTTCGCTGAAGCCGGAAGCCATCATCGCCACCAACACCTCGTCGATCTCGATCACGCGGCTGGCATCATCGACCGACCGCCCGGAGCGTTTCATCGGTATTCATTTCATGAACCCGGTGCCGCTGATGGAGCTGGTCGAGGTCATTCGCGGCATCGCCACCGACGATCCGACATTCGAGTCGAGCAAGGTTTTCGTCCGCAAGCTCGGCAAGCAGATCGCCGTCTCGGAAGATTTCCCGGCCTTCATCGTCAACCGCATCCTGCTGCCGATGATCAACGAGGCGATCTACACGCTGTATGAAGGCGTCGGCAACGTCGAGGCCATCGACATGGCGATGCGGCTCGGCGCGCACCATCCGATGGGCCCGCTCGAACTGGCCGACTTTATCGGTCTCGATACCTGTCTGTCGGTGATGCAGGTGCTGCACGAGGGCTTGGCCGACTCGAAGTACCGGCCGTGCCCGCTGCTTGTTAAATATGTCGAGGCCGGTTGGCTCGGCCGCAAGACGCAGCGTGGCTTCTACGACTATCGTGGCGAAAAGCCGGTGCCGACGCGCTGAGCGTATAACGGCAAGGCAAAGCAAAAGGCCGGGCTTTTCGCCCGGCCTTTCTTTTTGAAGCGTGCAGTTGGCGTCAGGCGGCTTCGTTGGCGAAATCCGCCATCTGCGCCGCGAGCGCCCGTTGAAATGCGGGCCGCGCCTCGCAGCGTTTCATATAGGCGTCGATCGCCGGATATTGCGCGACCAGGTCGCAGTGACGCAGGTTGCGCAGCACTGTCACCATCAGGATTTCGGCGGCGGTGAAACGGCCGGCTTCGAGATAGTCCTGCAGGGCCAGCCGCTCGTTGAGTGCGGTAAAGCGGGTTTCGACCTTGGCCAGTTCGGCCGGGCGGCGCATTTTGGCCCAGTCCTGATCGGCATTGAACAGGTCGATGGTGGTGACGTTCAATACCGGGGGCTCGACGGTATTGAGCGCGCTGTACATCCATGCGATCACGCGGGCGCGCGACGCCGCGTCACGCGGCATCAGGGCTTCCGACTTTTCGGCAATGTGCTGCAGGATCGCGCCGGACTCGAAGAGAACGAGACCGTCTTCCTCATAGACAGGCACCTGGCCGAAAGGCTGCAGCGCGCGGTACTCGGGCGAGTTCTTTTCTCCGTCGCGGAGCAACCGAACCTTATAGGGCAGGCCTGCCTCTTCCAGTGCCCAGCGAACGCGCAGGTCGCGCACCAGCCCCTGCGCGAAGGGAGGCACCCAGCGGAAAGCACTAATGGGCACCTCGAAAAATAGCATGCCCCTCGGCCCCGTGCGAGTCTGCTGCCCTGACGGCATGATTCTAGGAGACTGACGATGGGGCAGCTCGGATTTTTCGATGCGGATAATCGGCTGGCGGCACTATCGGCGAAAGGCGATCC
>CAMBQQ010000165.1 GCA_945870035.1 Rhizobium sp. Q54
GCGGATCGCCTTTCGCCGATAGTGCCGCCAGCCGATTATCCGCATCGAAAAATCCGAGCTGCCCCATCGTCAGTCTCCTAGAATCATGCCGTCAGGGCAGCAGACTCGCACGGGGCCGAGGGGCATGCTATTTTTCGAGGTGCCCTCTAGTCTGTCGGTGAGATTATAAAGATAGATTTTGTCGACAAGTTTACGTGCGCCTTTGCCGTTGAGATAGGGCCCGTAGTTCTCCTTGAAGAAATCCAAGGTACAGGCCGGCGCCATCAGGTGAATGCTGCCCAATTCGAGATCTTTGAGTTTGAATCGTCCAAGCGCGGACAGGAAATTTCCCAGCACGATTGCTCCGGCGCTGTGCCCGACGAGATGCAGTTTCGGGCGATTATCCGCTTTGTCGAGGCCGCGCAACAACGGCAGCAGACCTTTGACGCCGCCGTCGTAATTCTGCTCGCCGTCAAAGGCCACCCGGGCATCCTGTTTCATGTTGCGCCAAGCATAGGCGCCGCTCTCCTTGCCCAGTCCGGCTTCGAACAGCCAGTCAGAAAATCTCCCGGCGGCGCGGCCTGCCGCTGGGGATTCGGACAGCGCGCCGAATACCTCGTCGATAAAACCCGATCCCCACATAAGGTGAAAATTATATAAGTTGTTGCGGCCGAATATGTTGGCGCGCCGCCAGGTCGCAATGCGTTTGGCTTCGTCGGTCAGTGAATTCAGACCGCCATGCGCATAGATGATCAGATGGTCGTAGCCTTTGCCGTCGTTGGCTGAGGACGACACCAGCCGTTTGACGGTTTCCTGCATTTCCGCGTCGTTCGGCGATCCGTATTTGCCGTCGGTGACAAGACGGCCATCATCGACATTGATGAAATGCCCGATAATGTCGCTGCGGTTCGGGTCGCCGATGCCGAACAGCCCTGATGCGCTCGACAGGCTGACGCGGGGCGTTGCGCCGAATGCTTCCGGCGCACGTACGCCGAGTTGCAGCACCCATGCGTCCATAACGGTGGCGGCCCAGTCGCCATAGCTCCAATGCGCGATTCCGTCGGTGCCCCATTCCGCCCCCCAGGAGTTGAGAACCCAGAATCCCTTGTCGTCATAGCCGACGATTGCGAAAGCATGGCCGCCGGCTGGCCTGCCGCCGGCTGCGATGATGCCCTTGTCGGGCTTGTCCCAATTGGAATGAATTTGCGCCGATACATAGATGACGCCAATCTCGTTCAGTGCGGCGTGATAATCGCTGATGTCCGGCTTGAGGCGAAAATAAACGCCCAACCGGGTTTCGCGCGCGCTCTTCGCCATGTCGTAGCTCAGTGACCAGTTCTTGATTCCCGGACTGTCCGGCGCCGCCGTCTCGGTGCAAACACCGTTGCGATAGAATCCCTTGATGGCGCCGCGCAGACTTGATCCTTCATAGGCGCTGCCGGTCCACTCGTCGTTGCGCTTCGCCATCTCGTAAAGCATGCGTGCGCTGACACGCTCCGGCGTTTCGGGACTGACCTCGCGGAAGCGCAGAAAGTCGATGACATGCGCCAATGAGAAACCTGTGCAACTGGAATCCTCGCCTTGATTGCGCACCGAGAACGCAATGCGAGGACTGATCGCCGGATGCAAGGCTCGAAGATGCGGGATGTATATCAGGTCCCGGATGTCCGGCATGTCTGGGAGAATATCCAGCTTGCGATTGTCGAGATGCGACGGCTTGCTGGGAAACTGGCGATTGCCGACTTGGATCACGTTCAGTCTTGGCGCAGTGCCGCCGAGAGCGTCTGTCGGTGTTGAACTGGCAACCGCCGTGCGCGTGGCGCGCGCGTCGGCCGTGGTGCGTGGCGCCGTCTTCACGACGTTGGTGGATTTGCCGCGCGCCCTTGCTTTTGCCGACCTCTGGCTCGCCTTCGCCATGTTGCCCCCCAATGCGTGACCGCGCCCGCATTTGACAATTGTGGGTGGCTGTTTGTCAACTTATGGTTGCGGGTGCGTTCAGCGCGTTGCTACGGCGTGCCGAACCAGATCGTAAGTTGCGAGCTTTGTCCGGTTACAATAAGCGCAGGGCGGCGCTTTTCGGCCAGCCGATCGATATAGGCATGACGACAACATCGAACGCAGCGAGAGCTTAGAAAGCGGCGGGCCGGCGGGTAGGCCGGTTCATGTCCGGTCGTGTAACTTACCGACTTACGGCTACAAGTCCGCCCAAGCCCCGCCTCACGCGCTCTTCTTCAACCCCGGCGCTTCATACCCCGTGCGCTCGACATATTCCGAATAGCCGCCGCCATACTGGTGGATGCCCTCGGGCGTCACCTCCAGCACGCGGTTCGACAGAGCGGCGAGGAAATGCCGGTCATGCGACACGAACAGCATGGTGCCTTCGTATTCCGACAAAGCCGCGATCAGCATTTCCTTCGTCGCGATGTCGAGATGGTTGGTCGGCTCGTCGAGCACCAGGAAGTTCGGCGGATCGAACAGCATCTTGGCCATCACCAGCCGCGCCTTCTCGCCGCCGGAGAGAACACGGCAGCGCTTCTCGACATCGTCGCCGGAAAAGCCGAAGCACCCCGCCAGCGCGCGCAACGAACCCTGTCCCGCTTGCGGAAATGAATATTCCAGCTCCTCGAACACCGTGCGCTCGCCGTCGAGCAGATCCATGGCGTGCTGCGCGAAATAACCCATCTTGACGCTGCCGCCGAGCGCCACCGTGCCGTCGTCCGGCGTTGTCGCGCCGGCGACCAGCTTGAGCAGCGTCGATTTGCCGGCGCCGTTGATGCCCATCACGCACCAGCGCTCCTTGCGGCGCACCGAAAAATCCAGCCCGTCATAGATGCTGCGCGTGCCGTAGCCCTTCTGTACGTTCTTCAGGCTGACCACGTCCTCGCCGGAACGCGGCGCCGGCAAGAATTCAAACGCCACCGATTGCCGCCGCTTCGGCGGCTCGACGCGCTCGATCTTGTCGAGCTTCTTGACGCGGCTCTGCACCTGCGCGGCATGCGAGGCGCGCGCCTTGAAGCGCTCGATGAACTTGATCTCCTTCGCCAGCATCGCCTGCTGCCGCTCGAACTGCGCCTGCTGCTGCTTCTCGTTGAGCGCGCGCTGCTGTTCGTAGAATTCATAATTGCCGCCATAGGTCGTCAGCGTGCCGCCGTCGATCTCGACGATCTCGTTGACGATGCGGTTCATGAACTCGCGGTCATGCGAGGTCATTAGCAGCATGCCGTCATAGCCCTTGAGGAACTGCTCGAGCCAGATCAGACTTTCGAGATCGAGATGGTTCGACGGCTCGTCGAGCAGCATGGCGTCGGGCCGCATTAACAGAATGCGCGCCAGCGCCACGCGCATCTTCCAGCCGCCGGATAGAGCGCCGACGTCGCCGTCCATCATCTCCTGCGTGAACGAGAGGCCGGCGAGCACTTCGCGCGCCTTGCCCTCTAAGCCGTAGCCGTCGAGTTCCTGGAAGCGGTGCTGCACTTCGCCATAGCGCTCGATGATTTCCGTCATCTCGTCGGCGCGCTCGGGCTCGGCCAGCGCCGGGTCCGACATAGCGGTTTCCAGTTCTTTCAACTCGGCCGCGACCTCGCTGACCGGGCCGACCCCGTCCATCACTTCGGCGACCGCCGAGCGTCCGGCCATCTCGCCGACGTCCTGGCTGAAATAGCCGATGGTGATGCCGCGATCGATCGCCACCTGGCCCTCGTCGGGCGCTTCTTCGCCGGTGATCAGGCGGAACAGAGTGGTCTTGCCGGAGCCGTTGGGACCGACGAGGCCGACTTTTTCGCCTTTGTGAAGGGCGACCGAGGCCTCGATGAAGATGATCTGGTGGCCGTTCTGCTTGCTGACGTTATCGAGACGGATCATGGACGAGGGGCTTCCGCGAATGAGTTTGCGGCGCCCTTATGCCACGTCGCGCCCGCGAGGGAAGCGCTTTCCGCGGCACATCTGGATTGCGCGTAAGCTTCAGCTGATTTTTGAAGAAACCGCTGCAAGCTCAGTGCGCTCCCTCTCCCCTTGGGGGAGAGGGTTGGGGTGAGGGGGCAAGTGACTCAATCGAGTCCATAACCCCTCACCCGCCGCGCTTCGCGCGTCGACCTCTCCCCATGGGAGAGGTGAAGAAGGCACTCCACGCGGTTTCAGGCCTGAACGACTTTGCTCTAAACCACCGAACTCAGCGGCACGTCGAGCGTATAGACGAAGCCGGCCGGGTCGTAGGCCAGATTGACATGGCCTTGCAGTTGCTGGCCGAGCGAACCCATCAGCCGCGTGCCGAAGCTGCGGCGGTTCGGCGGCGCCACCGGCGGGCCGTTCTTTTCGCTCCACACCAGGCGCAGCCGCTGGTCCGGCTCTCCGACCGTCCAGACGATATCGACGTGGCCGTTCGGCACCGACAGCGCGCCGAACTTGGTGGTGTTGGTGCACAGTTCGTTGACCGTCATCGCCAGCGCGATCACGGCGCCTGAAGCCATTTTGATTTCCGGGCCTGTGATCCGGAAGCGTCCGCCGCCCTGATCGTAAGGCTCGGTGGCGCCGCGCAAGGTATGCGCGAGATCGGCCTTGGACCAACTGACATGCATTAGCAGATCGTGGGCGCGGCCGAGCGCGCCGAGCCGGCCGTCGATCGCTTCCAGTCCATGCGCCGCGCTGGTCGCGTTGCGCAGGCTTTGCGAGGCAATCGCGCCGACAATGGCGAGCGTGTTCTTGATGCGGTGGTGCAACTCGTCGAGAACAAGCTGCTGCAATTTGTCGGCGGCCTCGCGCTCCTTGGCGTCGATGCCGGCTTGCGCGAGCAGCGCCTTGGCGTCGATGCCGGCCTGTTCGAGCAGCAGGCGAAGGCTGTCGTTCTCGGCGCTCAGGGTTTCTTCGGCGCGGCTGAGCGGCTCGATCTTGAGCGCGCCGGCGCCGATCATGTGCTGGAGTTCGGAAATCATGTCCTTGGTGGCCAGCGGCTTGGGAAAGAAGCGGCTGTTTTCCGGCTTGTCGGCGTCGGTGACCTTCACCTGGCCGGAGACCAGCAGGATCTTGATCTCGGGCCAGCGCTTGTGCACGGCATGCGCCAGCTTCAGCCCGTCGAGGCTGCCGGGCATCTGGATGTCGGTGAACAGCAGCGAGATGTCGGAGCGCCCCTCCAGGATAGTCATCGCCTCGTCGGCATTGACCGCCTCGATCGCGGTGAAGCCGGCATCTTCGACGATGTCGATGGCCTTCATCCTCAGCACCATTTCGTCTTCGACGACGAGGACATTCGGGATTGCGGAAATCGGTTCGGACATGGTGGTGCGCCGCTCTTTGAAATGAAGGGCGGATTGAGCACGAAATAGCCTCAGCCGCACATGGGTGTGCGCCTAAAGCGGGCCGATAGCGAGCGATATGTATTTTCGCGGCGGTGGAACCAAACGCCGGGATGGTATCGGGCTCCCGTCTTAAGAAATCAATCAATCCTATATTGACATTAAATCCTCTTGATTATATACCGTTTTTGTCCTGCTTATCGAGGGCGCTGTCATGAGGCGTCAGGATGGTGGAGCAGGGCGCGGCGCCCGCGGGCGGAGGCAAACGCAGCCTTCGCGCTCGGGCGGCGCCGGGGCTCCGCCCGGGGGCAATAGGACCTCCTGCGAGGAGCTCGCTGATGGTGCGAAGCCCTTGGCTTTGCCCGATGCTCGGACCGGTCCCGCCACAAGCGATGGATCGCTGGGTTCTTCGGGAAGGCCAACAGCCGCCAGAAGCGCGGCCCGGCTGCCGGAAGACGCCGCCGTGGCGCGCCGAAGGGCGCGGGCACCTTGGTAAACCAGGGTGCCACCTACACTGGAGCGCCTTTTGGCGCGCCACACCCTCGATGTTTTCGGGGGGCTCGTCCGCCAAAGCCCAAAGGGCGAAGGCGGGAGGAGATCGAAGGCGGCCTGCCCGGGGCCTCAAACAATACGGGCGATGAATCGCGTGTGCTACTCTTTACCCTTCCCTGGAGGGGGAGGGTCGCGAACGAAGTGAGCGGGGTGGGGTGATCTTGCGGCGCCAAAGAGTTCACCCCACCCCGAACGCTTTCACTTTCGTTCAAGCGTTCGACCCTCCCCCTCCAGGGGAGGGTGAAGAAGCCATCCGCTGTTTGACAATTGAATCGAAGTTTGCCGCGCGCCGAAACCGCGCGTTCGTCATGCTGGCGCGATTTGTCAACCGTTCGCCGGGCTTGCGCGTTTTTGCCTGCATGGGAAAGCCACACATCGTCATCACCTGTCCGCAAACCGGCGTCACCGTCATCAGCAACTTTGCTTATGAGGACGTCGCCGGGCCGAACAACAAGACGGTACTGTTTGCCTGCGCCTGCGGCGAGACGCACCGGCTGGTTTACGCCGGGCCGCACCGCGACATGCGCAACGCGTCGCCGCCAAAGCACGATA
>CAMBQQ010000166.1 GCA_945870035.1 Rhizobium sp. Q54
ACCGCGTTCGGCGGGATGCCGAGGGTGAGCAGCGGGATGAAGGAGGTTTGCGACGCCGCATTGTTGGCGGCTTCCGGCGCGGCCACGCCCTGAATGGCGCCGTGGCCGAAACGCTCCGGATGCTTGGAGATGCGCTTTTCAAAAGTGTAAGCGGCGAACGACGAGACGATGGCGCCGCCGCCGGGCAGAATGCCGAGGATCGAACCGATAATAGTGCCGCGCGCGATTGAGCCGGACGAATCCACCAGATCCTGCCGCGTCGGCATCAAGCCGGAGATCTTCGCGTTCACGATGTCGCGGCTCTCCTGCGACATTTCCAGGTTACGGATAATCTCGGCAAAGCCGAACAGCCCCATCGCCACGTTGGTGAATCCGATGCCGTCGGACAATTCGGCGATATCGAAGGTCATGCGGCCGGCGCCTGTTTCGAGGTCGGAGCCAACCATCGACAGCAGCAGGCCGAGAACGATCATGGCGACGGCTTTGAGGACGGAGCCCTTTGCCAGCACGACCGCGAAAATCAGGCCGAGCACCATCAGCGCGAAATATTCCGCCGGGCCAAACAGCAAGGCCAGATACGTCAGCGGCGCGCCCAAAGCCGCCACAAGCACAGTGGCCACGCAACCGGCAAAGAACGAACCGAGCGCTGCGATCGACAGCGCCGCGCCGGCGCGGCCTTGTCGGGCCATCTGGTGGCCGTCGAGACAGGTCACGACCGATGTCGCCTCGCCTGGAATGTTGACCAGGATCGACGTCGTCGAGCCGCCATATTGCGCGCCGTAATAGATGCCGGCGAGCATAATCAGCGCTCCGACCGGCGGCAGACCGAAGGTGATCGGCAGCAGCATCGCCACCGTCGCGACCGTGCCGATGCCCGGCAGCACGCCGACCAGCGTGCCTACCAGCGCGCCAAGCAGACAGAAGGCAATGTTCATCGGAGCCGCGGCAACGGAAAAGCCGAGCGCGAGATTGGCTAGAAGATCGGTCATAGTCGCACTCGCTCTAGAACATGGGCCAAAGCTGGAACGGCAGGCCCAGCAGATAAACAAACAACAAGACGCAGAAAACCGTCATACCGACCGCCGCGATCAGGCTTTCGATCCAACGAAATTCCGTCGAACCGAATAGCGAAACCATGAAGGCGACGAATGTCGAAAACACCATGCCGAAGGCCGGCACGCGGATTGGAATTCCCGCGAGATCGACGCGGATGCCGCGAATGGTGGCGGCAAAGATCAGAATGGCGAGAACGACAAAAGCCGGGCCGCGAATAGCGAACCCTTCAAGCGGCGGGCCTTTGACAAAAATTCCGGTCAGCGCAACCACCACGCCGATGAACATCAGCAGGCCAGCGAACATTCTCGGGGCGGTGCCGGGGCCGAAAGCAAAGCCTTGCTGGCCGGGCAAATTACTGGATGCCCAGAACGCAAGCGCAGCCACCAGGATCAGCGCCAGGCCGCCGAAAAAATCGCGAGGCCCGCGAATTTTCGCAAGCAGTCCGCCCTCCGTTTCGGAGGAATTCGCCCCCTCGGCCATATTCTCTCTCCCTTGCGGCTATTTGCCGCCCCCAAACAATACCTGACCGATCCCTAGCACAGCTTCCGCGTCGACCGGAAGCGCGACAGTCCGTGTTGCTTGAAATTTGGTCAGGCGGGAAGATTTCGCGGTTGCAAAAGACCGCTTCGGGCGACAGGCGCGCGACCAATATAAACGCCGCGTTAGCGCGCTGGCAAAACGCTAGGCTGCAAGCGTTGCATCGACACGCTTGAGCGCGCGCCGCAGCGCATCGAAACACACCGGATCGATTGCGTATCGACCATTTCGTCCATGATCGCCAGTGCTTTTGTCACCTGTATCGCGGCGCGGTACGGCCGGTCGGCAGTAAGCGCGTCGAAAATATCGGCGGTGGTCACGATGCGGACTTCGAGCGGCAGGCTGTCGCCTGCAATCGCGCGCGGATAGCCCGCGCCATCCAGCCGCTCGTGATGCGCACCGGCAATGAAGGCGAGATCCTTGAACGCGCCGATGCGCGACAGGATGGTCTCTCCGAGCGCGGAATGTTTTTGCATCGCGGTCCATTCCTCGGGGTCGAGCTTGGCCGGCTTGTCGAGAATGGAGTTGCTGACGCCGAGCTTGCCGATGTCGTGCAGCAACGCGGCGCGCTTGAGCCAACGGCGGCGGGGCAGCGGAACATCGAGCTGTTCGGCAATCAGGTCGGCGAACAGAGTGACGCGCTCGCTGTGGCCTTTGGTGAAGGGACTCTTGGAGTCGATCACCTCGGCGAAGGCGGTCGCAATGTCGTCCAGATAGTCTTCGTCGACCAGGATGCGTCGCTGCGCCGGCTCCAGGTCGAAAATCGCGGTTTGCAGGTCGTCCGATTGCAGCATCGCCCAGAATTCGGGTTTCGCCGCGGCGCGGTCGAAGGCCCAGGCGACCTTTGGATCGAACCATGTGCCGGTGCGGTGCTGTACCTCACGCCGCGCAGCCTCGGAGCCGTTCGCCTTCTGGAACACGTCAACCACCTGCGCCACAAGCGCGATGCGCGAATAAAGCGGTATGGCGTCGCCGCCGATTCCGGTTGGCATTCCGCCGCCGTCCCAGTGCTCGTCGAATTTGCGGATCGCCTCGACAACGTTTTCCGAGAACCGCATCTTCCGTGCGATCTCGGCGCCGCGATCGCACCGTGTCTCCATCAATTCATGCGCGATCTGGCCGCCGTTCTGAAAGACATTAACCAGCGCGCGGAAGCGTTCGGCGAGCGGCGCATTCATGCCGGTATGCGACAATACAAAGCGCAGCACCTGCGGCAGGCTGCCATTGACCGTCATGAAATCGCGCTTGAACGAAATATCGTCGGTCATATAGAGCTGGCAGATGCGCGCCGCGTTGCTGCTGCAACCGACGTCTTTCATCAGCAACGTGTAATAGAGTTCGGACAACTCGGCTTCGCTGAGGCCCAGTTCGCGGCCGATATGAATGCCGATCCAGCAGCTGCGCACGCAATGTCCGGCCGGCTGCCCTTCCACCATGTCGAGCGCGTAGCTCAGCGCGCCGAGCAACTCGGCCAGACGCAGTTCTGGCATCGGGACGGAAAAATCGCGCGAAGACATAGGGACTCCAGGCTCACCAGTCGGGCAAAACGGGCCGGAGTGCAGTTTTCCCTCAGACAAGTTAATAAAATTGACGCGCAATCAACGACTTATCGGACAATGGCGCGCTTTTTATGCGCTGGGAACCCGGAAATCCACGCCCTCGCCTCTTAACTCATCGACATTTAGCCCCTATATTCTGGAGGCCGGGGCAACCCGGCTATGGCGATAAACGGAAGTCGTAATAAACCTTTCGGACCCGGGGGCAGTACCCGGCGCCTCCACCCAAGTCCTGAACCTCGGTCATGAAGGGTCCTGCCCTTCGATCTAAAGGTCAGAAACCAGGGCTTCGGCGGGGGCGAACTAGGATCGACGAGGGCGTAAAGGACCTACTTTTGCTCGGCATGGTTCCGCCGTTATCGGGCCAAATCGTAGTTGCAAACGACAACTATGCTCCGGTTGCTCAGGCTGCGTAAGCGGTTTGAAAAACCAAGACTAGAAGTCCTGGCGGGTTAAGCTCCGTCAGGCGGGGTCCGGAGGCACCTGGCAACAGAAGCCTCCACTTTCCTTTCAAAGAGCCATTATTCGATGCACGGACGGGATGAATTTCGCCCGCCGACACGCTACTATGTAAAAAACCGCTCTCTTTCGACCGCAGGACGCGAATGGCCGACCATATCCGCTACGATCTCCTGACCCAGCAGGCGCTGCGCGGGGTGGTCCGCAACGTGCTCACCGACGCCGCCAAAAAGGGCCTGCCCGGCGACCATCACTTCTATATCTCGTTCAACACGCAGGCCGAGGGCGTGCGCATGTCCGACCGCCTGCGCGCCCAATACCCGGAAGAGATGACGGTGATCCTCCAGCACCAGTTCTGGGACCTGGGGGTGACCGAGCACGGCTTCGAGGTCGGCATGTCGTTCGGCGGCATCCCGGAGAAACTCGCGATTCCGTTCGACGCCATCACCGGCTTCTTCGACCCGTCGGTGCAGTTCGGTTTGCAGTTCGAACAGATCGCCGAAGCCAACCTCAAGCAGGACACGCAGAAACCGGACGGCAAAAAGTCGGATGGCAAAAAGACCCAACTGACCTCGGTCAACGCGGCGGAAAACGCCAGCAAGGCGCCGTCGAAAAAAGCGGCGCCGACGACTCGCCTGCCGGTCGCGCCGCAACCCGCGGCAAGCGTGCCCACGGTGACACCGATGACGCCGGCGGCACCGGCCGCCGACACAGAACCGACTGATCCCAATCCCGACAAGCCGTCCGGCGGCGGCGAGGTCGTGCGGCTCGACCGGTTCCGCAAGAAATAGCGCGTATGCGCAAGGCTTGTATGCGGGCCCAATTGGCTTAGGTTTTCCCTATGGCCAAAACGAAAAAATCCTCGTCCCGAACCCGCAGCGAAACCGACTCCTTCGGCGCGCTCGATATTGACGCCGACCGGTTGTGGGGAGCGCAAACCGAACGCTCGCTGCGCAACTTCAAAATCGGCACCGAACGCATGCCGATCGAGGTCGTGCATGCGCTCGGCCTGGTCAAGCGCGCCGCAGCGGAAGTGAATCGCGAGCTCGGCTCGCTCGACAGCAAACGCGCCAACGCCATCGTCGCCGCGGCGCAGGACATCGCCGACGGCAAACTGGACGATGAGTTTCCGCTGCTGGTCTGGCAGACCGGCTCCGGCACCCAATCCAACATGAACGTCAACGAGGTGATCGCCAACATCGCCAATCTGGCGCTGGGCAGCGAACTCGGCGCCAAGAAGCCGGTGCACCCGAACGATCATGTCAATATGAGCCAGTCGTCCAACGACTCGCTGCCGACCGCAATGCATATTGCCGCCGCCCTGCGGATCGCCAACCATCTGCTGCCGGCATTGACGACCATGCAAGCAGCGCTCGACACGAAGGCCAAACAGTTTGCCCGGATCGTCAAGATCGGCCGAACCCACACGATGGATGCGACGCCTGTGACGCTCGGCCAGGAATTTTCCGGATACGCCGCGCAGGTGAAGTCGTCGATCGCGCGCCTCAGACTGGCGCAGCGCGAACTTTATTCGCTGGCGCAAGGCGGCACCGCCGTTGGCACCGGCCTCAACACCAAACCGAAATTCGCCAAGGCATTCGCCAAACGCATTGCCACGCTGACCAGGCTGCCCTTCGTCAGCGCGCCGAACAAGTTCGAGCACATGGCAGCGCACGACGCCTATGTATTCGCACACGGCGCCATCAACGCCGCCGCCACCGCGCTGTTCAAGATCGCCAACGACATTCGCCTGCTCGGCTCCGGGCCCCGCTCGGGCCTCGGCGAACTGATCCTGCCGAGCAACGAGGCCGGCTCGTCGATCATGCCGGGCAAGGTCAACCCGACGCAGAGCGAGGCGCTGACCATGGTGTGCTGCCAGGTGTTCGGCAACAACGCGTCGATCACGGTCGCCGGCAGCCAGGGCCATTTCGAACTCAACGTCTACAAGCCGGTGATGGCCTACGCCATGCTGCAATCGATCCGGCTGCTCGGCGATGCGGTCACCTCATTCACCGACAACTGCATCGTCGGCATCGAGGCGAACGAACCGCGCATCGCCGAACTGATGCAGCGCTCGCTGATGCTGGTCACCGCGCTGGCTCCGAAAATCGGCTACGACAACGCCGCCAAGGTGGCCAAGGCGGCGCATGCCAATGGAACAACCTTGCGCGAGGAAGCGTTGCGGCTGGGCTTCGTGTCTGGCGCCGATTTCGACCGGTTGGTCAGGCCGGGCAAAATGACGCGGCCCGGTTGATCGGAGTGGGCGGCGATTTTCCTGGGGAGAAATCGCGGATCCGTCGCATAGAATATGTGCACACAAATAACCGACTTTTAGCCGCCGACTATTTGCCACGTCACCATTTTACTTATTTTCGATGTCATTTACGCGCATTAACGGGCCTCCCGACGATTTCAATAGACTTTGCACGTCACATTTAAAGTATTTCGGGGCCATCTCTAAAATAGTGGTCCCGCTATGACTTAGGCTCAGGACCCATTAAATATCTTGCGGATCAGGTGGTCGATTGATTCACTGGCGGCGCAAGGAGGCGTCGCCATGGATGGTTTGTTTCTACTCTCCGAGGCGCAGATGCGTCGGATTGAGCCATTTTTCCCTCTGTCTCACGG
>CAMBQQ010000167.1 GCA_945870035.1 Rhizobium sp. Q54
GCGGATCGCCTTTCGCCGATAGTGCCGCCAGCCGATTATCCGCATCGAAAAATCCGAGCTGCCCCATCGTCAGTCTCCTAGAATCATGCCGTCAGGGCAGCAGACTCGCACGGGGCCGAGGGGCATGCTATTTTTCGAGGTGCCCTAAAAAGAAATCGAAGAACAAACCGAAGAGCTAAACGCGTAAGCGCATGAAGCGTCGCCGGTCGGCGCCACAATTTCTCCGCAAATGCGCCGGTTGCCGGCTGGGAATTGCTGCAAAACGATCCGCGCGGCGCGCTTGTTCAGCCTGCGTTCACCGTAGAAATCGGAACCTCGTTCGCAACAGCGGCGTTACTATTGCGGATTTCAACCGCCAAAAAACACCGCAGGAAATTATAAACCGGATCGTTAAATTCCAGACGATCCCCCATCAGCGAACCTGGAGGTGCGCTATGACCAGACTTGGCAAGACACTGACTGCCCTCGCCGCTGCCGCGACTTTGACCGTCGCGACGCTTGCCGCGCCGCAACAGGCCGAAGCCCGCGGCGGCCGCGTTGCCGCCGGCATCATCGGCGGCCTCGCCGCAGGCGCCATCATCGGCGGCCTCGCCTCGAACGCCTACGGCGGCTACGGCTATTACGGCGGCCCGCGCTATTACGGCGGCCCGCGCTACTACGCGCCAGCCCCGGTCTATTACGGCCCGCGTTGCTGGTGGCAGCGCGACCGCGTCTGGGACGGCTACGGCTGGCGGCTGCGCCGCGTGCGCGTCTGTAACTAGCCGCCGACCGACTTTTACGACGAAAGGCCCGGAAACGCTTGTTTTCCGGGCCTTTTTTAACTGCACGGCTGTGATCGCCGTCACAGACCGCGGCCCGATTCCGGCATAGTTATAGAGGCCATGGACGCCCGCTCGAGCGTCGCGACTGTCATCTCTGGGAGGATCCTGATGAGAAAAGTCATTCTTGCCATCGCCGCCGCCGCCATTGTCGTCGCCGGCACGCTCGCCACGCCGCACCAGGCCGAAGCCCGCAACGGCCGTAACGCCGCCATCATCGGCGGTGTCGCCGCCGCCGCCATCATCGGTGGCGCCATCGCCGCCAACAGCCAGCCGCGCTATTACGCGCCGGCGCCGGGTTACGTCGTCTATGACGGCTACCGCGCCCGCTATCCGCATTCGTGCCGGGGCGGCTACTGGGCCCGCCGGCCGGTCTATGACCGCTGGGGCAATGTCCGCGGCTGGAGCCGCCCGCGATTCATTTGCCCTTAAGATTCGCGTAACCGCTCCGGTGCAAACTCGGACGCAAACCATCCCCGGCCCTCGGGCCCGAAAGGAACTGACATGAACCTCAAGGTCATCGCGCTGGTCGCGGCCGCCGCGCTGTCGGCCGCCGCCCTTCCGGGTACCGCGGAAGCGCGCTGCCGCGGCTGCGCCGTCGGCGCCGGCGTTGTCGGCGGCCTGGCGCTCGGCGCCATCATCGGCTCGTCGATCGCCAACAGCCAGCCGCGCTATGTCGAGCCGGCCTATGGTCCGCCGCCGGTCTATTACGCGCCGGAATACATCGAAGGCCCGGTCTGCCACATCGAGCGCCAGCGCTTCTGGGACGGCTATGGCTGGCGTCACCGCCGCGTCGAGGTTTGCGACTGATCTGACACCAGGTTTGAAATTTCCATCATGCCCGGTCAAAAACCGGGCATGATGCGTTTCTACCGCCGCATATGGCCAAGCACCGCCGCCGTCGGCCAGCAATCGACCTTCAGGCCATTGGCCTTCTGATATTTGCCGAGCGCCGCGCGCGTCAGCATGCCGGCCTTGCCGTCGATCTTGTCCTTGTACAGTCCAAGTTCGACCAGGCGCTGCTGCATCGCCTCGACGTCCCTGGTCTTGAGCTGGTCGCTTTTGCTCCACGGCGTCTCGAATGACTTGGCGCCGGCGATGCGGTCGGCGAGATGGCCGACGAACAGCACATAAAGATCCGAAAAATTGTATTGCTTGATGACGTAATAGTTTTTCGTCGTCAGGAAGGCCGGGCCGTAGCTGCCCTCCGGCTGCAACAGCGACGCCGGCTGCGCCAGCGCTTGCGCGGATAGCTTGCGCGGCGGCGCCAGCACAAAGCCGCGCTTGATCCAGTCGCCGACCGGCATGGTGACATCGGGCGTGCCGATCGAGCAATCGGCGTTCTGCGGCGCGCGGACTTCGTAAGCCCAGCGCTCGCCGCTCTGCCAGCCTTTGCTCTGCAACTGCCGGGCCGCTGAGGCCAAGGCATCCGGCACCGAACGGAAAATATCGGCGCGGCCGTCGCCGTCGAAATCGACGCCGAGCTTGTAGACTTCCGACGGCAGGAACTGGGTGAGGCCGAGCGCCCCGCCCCAGGACGAGCGCATGTCGGCGCGCGGCGTCCCGTCCTGGATCATTTTCAGCGCGTACAAGAATTCGCTCTGGAACAATTCCTTGCGCTTGCCGGTGTAAGCCTGCGTCGCCAGAACGCGCAGCGCATCGTGCGGCAATTTGTAGGAGCCGTAATCGGTCTCGCGCGCCCAGATCGCCAGCACGACGTTGCCGGGCACGCCGAACTCCTTTTCGATGCGCGCCAGCGTATCGCGGTAGCGCGCCGCCAGTTCGCGGCCACGCGCCGCCAGCCGGTCGAAGCTCGACTCCCGCAAATATTGCGACGGCGTCTGCACGAATTCGGCCTGGCCCGGCGGCGGCTTTTGCGGCCGGCCGGCAATGTCGAGATCGGGCAGCGACAGATCCGGCTCGAGCCCGCGCGTCGAGGCGTCGAATACGGCGCGTGACACACCCATTTGCTGCGCGCGTGGCCACAGCGATTCGAGAAACGCGCTGAACGCCGCATCGGCTCGCGCCGCACTGGTAAACATCAGGCAAAGCATAACCACCAGGGCGTATCGCATGATCGTCGCCGCTCTATTTCGAAACGCGCTTTGCCTGCAAATTGCCGTCGATCGTGTCGCCTGTCACCTTGCCGGTATAGGCGGTGCCATTGACCGAAAATTCGATCCGGTCGCCCCTCATCCGGCCGTTGCCGATCGCGACAGAGCTGTTGCCGATTTTCAGCGTACCCGACAGCATCTGGTATTGCTGCTTCAACACCAGGTCACCTTGCGGCAGTTTCCAGGTTCCTTGCACTTTCGCAGGAACGATCCAGAAATTCGCCGTGCAATAAAATGCCGTCTGGCACACGCCTTCGGCGTGGGCAATCTCGTCCGGCTTCCAGTCGCCCATGTCGAATGTATTGGAAACAATGCGGGTGCCGGGCTTCAGATTCAAAATCTTGGGACGAAGCTGAAGATTAAGCTCTTCGAGCAGGAACATCGTGATGACGGTCGCCTGACTGAAATCGCTCTCGAAAATGTCGGCTTTGACGAATGTCGCCTTGCCGGAAACGCCTTCCTTGGCGGCATTGCGCTTGGACAATTCGACCAGTTCCGGCTCGTATTCGATACCCAGCGCCTTGGCGCCGCGTTTGGCCGCGGTGATGACCGTACGGCCATCGCCGGAGCCGAGATCGATCACGAAGTCGTCCTGTGTGACCTTGGCGACGTCCAGCATCTTGTCCACCAGCGACTGCGGCGTTGGAACCCACATGACGTCCTTGCCCGGTTGCCCGAACGACGGCTCATACTCTTTTGCAGGTTGCCCATGCGCTGCATTCAGCGAAACAAGAATTGCCAGGCACGCCGCGACCGCTGGCCGAATCATGAACTGGGATGAATTCATCACTTGCTCCTATCAGCGGGCGCTAAATGTGGACGAGCCATGAGCGGCTGCCCCTGCATAGGGTACAACACCGAACGTTCGAAGAACATCCGCGAATCAGAGAACGGATAGGGTCCGGTAAACCGCTGATTAACGGCGCGTTCTTTTGATGAAGGTCGCGCGAGTAATGCAAAGCTAGTGTTGCGGCGGATGACCGTAGCTCGACTGGCCGAGCTTCTCGACATAAGCGATGCCGATCGCCGACACGACGAACAGGCCATGGATGATCGCCTGCCACATCACGCCGGTTTCCGTGTACGGTCCGCCGCCTTCCTGGCCCAACTGGCCGGCATAGATGAAGGTGCGCAGCAAATGGATCGACGAGATACCGATGATCGCCATTGCCAGCTTGATCTTCAATACGCTAGCATTCACATGGCTAAGCCATTCCGGCTGATCGGGATGCTTTTCCAGCTCGAGCCGCGACACGAAAGTCTCGTAACCGCCGACGATGACCATGGTCAGCAAGTTGGAAATCATCACGACATCGATGAGGCCGAGAACCACCAACATGATTTCCTGCTCGGTAAATTTCATCGCGCCGCCGACAAGATGGGTGAGTTCTTTGAGGAACAGAACGACGTAGACGCCTTGAGCAACGATCAGGCCGAGATAGAGCGGCAGTTGCAGCCAGCGCGACGAGAAGATGAGCGCCGGCAGGGGCCGCAACTTCTTGGCCAGTTCCTTCGGCGGGATCGCATCGTCAGCGGACATCGACATGGAAATAACCCCTTTGGCGGCGCTCCGCGATAATCGCGGCGTCCGATCCGCGCTGAGTTATAGGCGATTCGCCCGCGGCAAAGGGGGCGCGCCAAGAGGTCGCAGAATGGCGCAAAGGCGGCATTTTCACGCCTTCGTCACCGTCCAGTCACAAGGGGATTACGGCCAAACGGCGATTGACGGAATCACCCGGCGATGCATTCATGCCGGGCAATGTTTTCGCGTGTGAGAAACTATTTCAAGGATGCCCGGCTGGCGCGCATGAGCGACGGCTCGCTCTGTCTAGTCCGTGACCTCGGACCGGTCAAAGGCGGCAAGGGCATGAAGCACCACGAATTGGTAATGCCCCTGAGCGTGCGCGGACTGATCAGCGCCGCGAGGCCTGTGGTCTCGACAGCCGAATGGCCGGTGCCGTCGCGCGGGCTTGGGGCGAATTAGGCGTCGACAGATTTGTTGTGAACGGCTCGTCGCTTTGCTGCCGGCAGCCTATGGCCATGCGTAAAAGTTCACGCAGCACGAAGGCGCTACCAGGCCGGGTCACCTGGGATTGATCGGTTACCAGGTCGTCCCGGACTATGCCGCCGCAACTTCATTGAGAAACGAGCTGATTGCCAACCGCAATTCCTCGGTTCGATCAGATACTTCGACCGAAGTTTGATGAACGTTAGCCGCCGACTGCAAAGTCACCGCAACCGCAGATGTTACAATAGCCATGCTTTCCGCGGCCTTATGGGTTTCAGCCGCGGTCTTCTTGATATTCTCGGAAATCTCGGAAGTTGCAGCCCCCTGCCCCTCCACAGCCTGCGCGATCAGGGATGCGTACAAATTAACTTCTTCCATTTTCGCCGCGAGTGTATGGATCGCGTCCGCCGAAACTCCAGTCGCACTTTGTATCGCGCCAATCTGAACGGCTATCTCATCCGTCGAACTTGCGGTCTGTTGAGATAATGAATTGACCTCCGCAGCCACGACCGCAAAGCCTTTTCCCATATCTCCCGCCCGAGCTGCTTCGATGGTCGCGTTGAGTGCGAGAAGATTTGTTCTGTTGGCGACATCGCGAATGAGACCGACCACATTGCCGATCTTCGTTGCCGACTCGGAGAGATTTGTTACCGACTTATTCGCAGTCCTTGCGCCGGTAGTTGCTCCAATGACAATGTTCTTCGTGTCGGTGACTTGCTTCGTAATATCGTGGATCGAAGCGGAAAGACTTTCCGCCGCCCGAGTTACGTTTTCTACTTTGGACGATGCCTCGGCAGATGCCCCCGCGGCGTATTTCGCCTGCTCGGCTGTACTTTCGGCGGACTGGGCCAGCGCCTTCGCAGTCGCCTGCATGCTATCCATATTTCTTCCGACAACAGATAAGAGTTCTTGAACAAGGCTTCTAAACTCATCGATTGCTTTTTCTACTCGTTTTTGTCGAACCCTGCGGTTGTCGTCATCGAGTTTGGCATTGGCTTCAAGTTGTGGGCACCTCGAACAATAGCGTTTTTGCTGCGTGATCGTTAGCCCGCGCGGATCGGCGGGCAATTGGCAGATGATCTGACGCCGGTGCGGCTCCGCCGTATGCACCCGGCGTCCTGTTGAGGGTGGCACAAGCTGCCTTTTCCCTCATG
>CAMBQQ010000168.1 GCA_945870035.1 Rhizobium sp. Q54
GGGAAAAGGCAGCTTGTGCCACCCTCAACAGGACGCCGGGTGCATACGGCGGAGCCGCACCGGCGTCAGATCATCTGCCAATTGCCCGCCGATCCGCGCGGGCTAACGATCACGCAGCAAAAACGCTATTGTTCGAGGTGCCCTTAAGAGCGGTAGTCGCCGTTGATGGCGATGTATTCCTTGGTCAGATCGCAGGTCAGCACGCGGTCGCGGCCTTTGCCCATGCCGAGCGCGACTTTGAGAAAGATTTCCGGCTTCTTCATCTCGGCGCTCACCTTGGCCTCGTCATAGGACGGATCGCGCATGCCTTTGTGCGCGACGCGGATGCCGGCAAACCAGATCGACAGTTTATCGCGGTCGGCCGGCTCGCCGGCCTTGCCGACAGCCATGACGACGCGGCCCCAGTTGGCGTCTTCGCCGGCAATGGCGGTTTTCACCAGAGGCGAATTGGCGATCGACATGGCAATCTTGCGCGCCGAGGCTTTCGACGCCGCACCTTCGACAACGATCTCGACCAGCTTGCGGGCGCCTTCGCCATCGCGCGCCACCTGTTCGGACAGATCGGCCAACACCGCCTGCAACGCCTTCTTGAACGCCTTGAGATGTGGGTCGCTGGCGCGCGCGATCTTCGGGCAGTCTTTCGCCTTGCCGGTGGCGAACATCATCAGCGTATCAGACGTGGACGTATCGCCATCGATGGTGACGGCGTTGAACGTGTCGGTGACGCCGTCCTTGAGCAGCGCCTGAAGTGCGGGCGCCGAGATCGCGGCGTCGGTGAAGATGAAGGACAGCATCGTCGCCATGTCGGGCGCGATCATGCCGGCGCCTTTGGCGATGCCGTTGATCGTCACTTTGGCCTTGCCGATTTTCGCGGTCGCGGTGGCGACCTTCGGAAACGTATCGGTGGTCATGATTGCCTTGGCGGCGGCGGCGAAGTCGCCGGCTTGCGCGCGTTCGTTCAGGCTCGCCATTACCGGCGCGAATTTCGAGGCGTCGAGCGGCTCGCCAATGACGCCGGTCGAGGCGAGGAAGATTTCGCCGGCCTTGCAGCCGACCGCTTTTGCCGTGGTGTCGGCAGTCAGCTTGGTCGAGGCGCGGCCGTTCTTGCCGGTGAAGGCATTGGCGTTGCCGGAATTGACCACCAGCGCGCGCGCCTTTCCCGACTTCAAGTTGGCGCGACACCATTCGACCGGCGCCGACGGGCACTTCGATTTGGTGAATACGCCGGCGACGGTGGTGCCCGGCTCGAACAGCACCAGCAGCACGTCGGTGCGGTTCTTGTAGCGGATGCCGGCCTCGGCGGTCGCCAGGCGCACGCCGGCGATCTCCGGCATGTCGGGCACGTTGGTCGGGGCGAGGGGGGAGACGGCTGATGACATGACATTCTCTCCGGCGTCATGCCCGGCCTTGTGCCGGGCATCCACGTCTTGCTTGTAGTCGGCATAAAAGACGTGGATGGCCGGGACAAGCCCGGCCATGACGAATTGGGGATTGTCACAAAAACGAAATGCCCGGCACAAGGCCGGGCATTTGCAGAAGTCGTCGTCGGTCGGAGGCGTTTACTTCGCCGGGGCCGGCGCCGCCGGGGCATCGGCCTTCGGCGCTTCGACGGTGTAGTTCTTCACGATCTTGGCGTCTGCGCGCAGTTTCTGGACCAGGTCGGCCTGCGCCTTGCGGGCGACGAACTGCTCAATCTGCGGCTTGACGTCCTCGAAGCTCGGCTTCGGCTTGGTGCGCTTGTCTTCGGTCTTGATAACGTGCCAGCCGAACTGGGTTTTCACCGGGGCCGAGACCTTGCCCTTGTCCTGGGCGAAAGCGACGGAGGCGAATTCCGGCACCATCTGCTCTTTGGTGAAATATCCCAGATCGCCGCCATTGGTCTTGCCGGACGGGTCTTCGGTCAATTCGTTGGCGATTTTCTGGAAGTCTTCGCCTTTGCCGAGCCGCGCCACCACGGCCTTGGCCTTGGCTTCGGCTTCCTTGTCCGCCTTCTCGTCGCCGGCTTTGGTGCGGAACAGGATGTGGCGGGCTTGGACTTCTTCCTCGGCCGGCAGCTTGCCGACGGCGTCGTCATAGACGGCGCGCATGGCGGGCTCGGTCAAAGCGGTGGTGGCAACAGAGGCCAGCAGGCCTTCCATCATCAGCTTGCTGCGGGCGAATTCGAGCTTCTTCTTGAAAGCGGCGTCTTCGCCGATTTTCTTTTCCTCGGCTGCCTTGGTGATCAGGATCATGTCGGCCATGAACTGGACCAGATAGTCCTTCTTGGCGTCCGGCGACATCGGCGGCAACTGGCCGGCCTCTTCCTCGGCAATGGCGAGGTCGTTCTGGCGGATTTCGGTGCCGTTGACGGTCGCGACCACCGGATTGTCCTGAGCGCGGACAGCGGGGACCGAAACGGTCAGCAGGGCCAAGGCGGTCAAAGAGACGGCCAGAAGGCCGGAAAACAGGCGGGGCATCGACATCATGCTGTCCTTGGAAAGGGTATGGTCCGCTCCTTGAGGGGACGGCGTCCTTGTCACCCAACAATCGCGGCTTTGCAATGGCGGTTGGCCTTCGGGAACCTAACGTCCGCGTGACCGTTACGGACCGGGCCGGTCGTATGGCCGCGAAAGGGCGCTTGGGGTGGTTAAGGCCGTTCGGGGCCGCCAATTGACAATAAACCGACCCCCTCCTATCTCTCCAATAACCATGCTCGGTGGCGCGGTTCGCGCTTAAATTTGCCCGAAAAGTGCCTATTTCCGGAGCGCCGGAAGCCAAATCCGGCCGCGGCGGCGTGTTAGAAGCGTCCGGCCTATATTCAGGAGTTCGACCGATGATCGGCGCCGTTGCCCGCAAGCTGTTCGGATCTGCCAATGAAAGGCGGATTCGCAGTTATCAGCCGCGGGTGGACGCGATTAATGCGCTGGAAGCCGAAGTTTCCGCGCTGTCCGATGAAGCCCTCAAGGCGCGCACCGCCGACTTCAAGAAACAGCTCGAAGGCGACGTCACCCTCGACGATATCCTGGTGCCGGCTTTCGCCACCGTGCGCGAAGCGGCCAAGCGCACCATCGGCCAGCGCCATTTCGACGTCCAGCTCATCGGCGGCATGATCCTGCACGAAGGCAAGATCGCCGAGATGAAGACCGGCGAAGGCAAGACCCTCGTCGCCACGCTCGCCGTCTATCTCAATGCGCTCGCCGGCAAGGGCGTGCATGTCGTCACCGTCAACGACTACCTCGCCAAGCGCGACGCCGAATGGATGAGCCAGATCTACGGCTTCCTCGGCCTCACCACCGGCAACATCGTGCACGGCCTCGACGATGCCCAGCGCAAGCAGGCGTATGACTGCGACGTCACCTACGCCACCAATAACGAACTCGGCTTCGACTATCTGCGCGACAACATGAAGTACCGCATGGAAGACATGGTCCAGCGCGGCCATTCTTACGCCATCGTCGACGAGGTCGATTCGATCCTGGTCGACGAAGCGCGCACGCCCTTGATCATCTCCGGCCCGCTCGACGACCGTTCCGAATTCTACAACACCATCGACAGCTATATCCCGGCACTCGACAAGGGCGACTACGAGGTCGACGAGAAGCAGCGCACCGTGGCGCTGACCGAAGCCGGCATGGAAAAGCTCGAGCAGCGCCTGCGCGCCGCCGACGAACTCAAGGGTGAGTCGCTGTACGACGTCGAGAACGTCTCGGTCGTGCACCACGTCAATCAGGCGCTGCGCGCGCACAATCTGTTCCAGCGCGACAAGGACTACATCGTGCGCAACGGCGAGGTCGTCATCATCGACGAATTCACCGGCCGCATGATGCCGGGCCGCCGCTATTCCGAAGGCCTGCATCAGGCGCTGGAGGCCAAGGAGCATCAGCCGATCCAGCCGGAAAACCAGACTCTGGCCTCGATCACCTTCCAGAACTACTTCCGCATGTACAACAAGCTGTCGGGCATGACCGGTACGGCTTTGACCGAAGCCGACGAGTTCATGGACATCTACAAGCTCGAAGTGCTCGAAGTGCCGACCAACAAGCCGCTGATCCGCAAGGACGACGACGACGAGGTCTATCGCACCACCATCGAAAAATATCGCGCGATCATCACCCTGATCGAGGACTGCAAGAAGCGCGGCCAGCCGGTTCTCGTCGGCACCACGTCGATCGAGAAGTCCGAGCAACTCGCCGACATGCTGCGGCAGGCCGGCTGGCGGTCGCATGATTTCTCCGACCCGAAAGCTTTCGCGTCGCTTTATTCGGGCGACGACGTTGCCACCAACAATAAAGATTTCGCGATCCTCAATGCGCGTTACCACGAGCAGGAAGCTTTCATCGTGTCGCAGGCCGGCGTGCCGGGCGCGGTGACCATTGCCACCAACATGGCCGGCCGCGGCACCGACATTCAGCTCGGCGGCAACGCCGACATGCGCATCCGCCAGGAACTGGCCGACATCGAGGATTGGTCCGAGCGCGAGCACAGCCCGCGCGCCGACGAAATCCGCGCGCAAATTTCGAAGCTGAAGGACAAGGCGCTCGCCGCCGGCGGCCTTTACGTGCTCGGCACCGAGCGTCACGAGAGCCGCCGCATCGACAACCAGTTGCGCGGTCGCTCCGGCCGTCAGGGCGATCCGGGCCACTCCAAGTTCTTCCTGTCGCTCGAAGACGATCTGATGCGCATCTTCGGCTCCGACAAGCTCGACGGCATGCTGACCAAGCTCGGCCTCAAGGAGAACGAGGCCATCGTCCATCCGTGGATCAACAAGGCGCTGGAAAAGGCGCAGCAGAAGGTCGAAGCGCGCAACTTCGACATCCGCAAGAATTTGCTGAAATACGACGACGTGATGAACGACCAGCGCAAGGTCATCTTCGACCAGCGCGTCGACTTGATGAGCGACGAATCGGTCGACGAGACCGTCGCCGACATGCGCCATTCGGTCATCAACGAAATGGTCGCCAAGCACATTCCGGAAAATGCCTATCCCGAGCAGTGGGATGTTGCCGGTCTGCATGACGCAGTGCAGGGCGTGCTGACTTTGGACCTGCCGGTTCAGGAATGGGCCAAGGAAGAAGGCATTGCCGACGAGGAAGTGCGCGAGCGCATCGAGCGGCGCGCCGACGAATGGATGGCGGGCAAGGTGGCCAAATGGGGCCCCGAGACCATGCGCTACGTCGAGAAGTCGATCCTGCTGCAATCGCTCGACCATCTATGGCGCGAGCATCTGGTGATGCTCGAGCATCTGCGTCAGGTCATCGGCCTGCGCGGCTACGGCCAGCGCGATCCGCTCAACGAATACAAGGCGGAAGCTTTCAGTCTGTTCGAGGCGATGGTCTCAAACCTGCGCGAAGTGGTCACCGGCCAGCTCATGCGCGTCGAGATCGTGCCGCCGCCGGCCGAGGACGACCAGCTTCCCTATATGGAAGCGCACCACGTCAATGCCGGCACCGGTGAGGACGAGATGGCGCAAGGCTCGCTGGCGCCGACGTCGATGCAGATGGGCGGCGATACCGCGGTCGCGTCGGTCGCGCGTAATCCCAAGGATCCGACGACCTGGGGCAAGGTCGGCCGCAACGAGGAGTGTCCTTGCGGCTCCGGCAAGAAGTTCAAGCACTGCCACGGTCGGTTCGTTTAGCCGCCGTAATTCCATTTGGAAATACGTCATCACAACGCCAGTTCTTCCGCTCTATGCTGCTGGTTACACGAAGAGCTTCGAGTTTCTGCTGCAAATGTAACAGCGTGACGAACGGTCTCTCATCCGGCGCGGGTGCGTGAATTAATCAGAGCGCGACGGGTGCCATCGTTTGAGTTAGGCAATACCTAGGCAATTCAAGAAGCTCTCAGTGCTGCGCACTTTTGGATGCTAAATCGAATTTTAAAGCGACGCCGCTTCGGCGAGCTATGGTCGAAAGTTGGTGACGGGGTAGATCAGGAAGGCGGCATATCGTGGGGGTAGTTGAAGCCTCCACTTCTCCACCGAAGGAGTAATATGCCTTGTCGAATTCTAACGTCGTCAAACTGGTTCAGCCAGGCACCTTCAG
>CAMBQQ010000169.1 GCA_945870035.1 Rhizobium sp. Q54
CCGATGCCGGTCATCACCACGCCGAACGGCTGGCCCATGATCATCAGGCCGAGCAGCACGCCGATGGTGGAGAGCAGCACCGCCGACAACACCAGCAGCACCGAGATGAAGCGGTTGAACTGCGCCAAGAGGATGGCGAAGATCAGGAACATCGCCGTGCCGAAAGCCTTGCCGAGGAAGGCGCCGGCCTTTTCGCGCTCTTCGTCCTCGCCCTTGAGCTTGAAGGTGACGCCGTCGCCGAGTTCGGTCGCCGCCAGATTGTCGATGACTTCCTTCTGCACCACGGCATTCTGCACGCCTTCGGCGATATTGGCCGAGACGGTCATGACGCGTGCGGCGTTGACGCGATTGATGAAGCCGACGCGCGCCGCCGGCACGCGCTCGACGAAATTGCCGATCGGCACATAGCCGGCCGTCGTCTGCACGCGCAGTTCATCAATCTGGTCGAGGCTGCGGCGGTCGCCGGGGAAACGCACGATGATATCGACCGCCTTGTCGGTGTCGGACGGACGATACTCAGTGACCTTGACGCCGTTGGTGACAAGCTGCACTGCGTTGCCGACGCTACCGAGGCTGGCGCCATATTTCGCCGCTTCGGACTTGTTGACCTGGATCTTCCAGTCGATGCCGGGCAACGGCAGGCCGTCGTCGAGATCGCGCACGGCCGATATCTGGCCGACCACGGCAGCGACTTTCTTGGCTGCTTCGGGCAGATTGTCCGGATCGATCGCGGAAATCTGCACCTGGATGGCCTTGCCGGTCGGCGGGCCGGCGCGCGGCGCCGTCACCTCGACCAGAATGCCGGCAATGGTGCTGGTCTGCGCACGGATCTTGTCCATGATGACATGCGCGGTGTCGCGCTTCTGCCAGTCGTCGAATTCGAACTGGATGACACCGATCGTGTCCTCGGTAATTTCGCTGGAGCCGCGCGGCTGTTCGCCGACGCGGGTATAGACGGTTTTGATGCCCGGCGTTGCCAGCACGACCTTCTCGGCCTGGCGGATCGCCTTGTCCTTTTCGTCGAGCGCGATGTTACCGCGCGCATGGACGATGACCTGGCCGTAATCCGGCTCGACGGCGGGGAAGAATTCGACGCCCTTGCCAACCTTGCCGTAGACGCCGATCACCGCGATCAGCAGGCCTAACGCCAGCAGCAGGACCGTGCCCGGCCGGTGCAGCGCGACCTTGACGGTGCGCATGTAGAGACCGCGTTCGGAGACCCGCTCATCGTGCGGCACCAAAGCCGCGCGGCCGAGCAACGCGCCAAGCGTCGGCGTGAAGAACAACGCCACCGCCAGCGATGCCGATAGAGTCGCGATCAAGGTAATCGGCATGTACATCATGAATTCGCCGACGATGCCCGGCCAGAACAGCAGCGGCGAGAACGCAGCAACCCGCGTCGCGGTCGCCGCGATCACCGGGCCGGACATGCGCACGGCAGCCTCGGCATAGGCCTGCTTCGGCGGCATGCCTTCCGACATGCGGCGCTCGGCATACTCGGAAACAATGATGGCGTCATCGACCAGCATGCCGACGGCAAGAATGAGCGAGAACAGCACGACGATGTTGACCGTCAGACCGGCCAACTGAAGGCCGAGCACGCCGGCCAGGAACGACGCCGGGATGGCGATGCCGATGAACACGGAGGCGCGGGCCCCTAACGCGAATAGGATGATCACCGTGACCAGCAGCACGCCGGTGGCGACCGAGTTCTGCAAATCGGCCAGCATCTGGCGGATGGTCTTCGATTTGTCCTGGGTGAAGCCGACCTTGACGCCTTCCGGCCAGGTCTTCTGCACGCTGGCAATCAGCTTCTTTACCGCATCGACGGTTTCGATCAGGTTGGTGCCGGTGCGCTTCGACACTTCGATGGCCATGGCAGATTGGCCGTTGACCCGCGTGATCGAGGTGGCATCCTTGAAGGTTGGCCGAACCGTGGCGATGTCGCCGAGCGATATGGTCGCTCCTTGCGTCGACACCACCGGAATTTTCAGCATGTCTTCGGGCCGCTCGATCAGGCCGGGCACCTTGACGGCGAAACGGCCGCTGGCGCCTTCCAGCGCGCCGGCGGCGATCAGGCTGTTCGACGACTGCGTGATCGAGATCAGCTGGTCGATCGAAATGCCGTAGCTTTTCATCAGCATCGGCTCGGCGGTGACCTCGACCGCTTCGTCGCGCGCGCCACGCAATTCGGCCTTGAGCACGCCGGGAAGCTGCTCGATCTGGTTCTTGGTATTGCGGGCGATGCGCAGCAAAGTGCGTTCCGGCACCTCGCCGGCCAACGTCACCACGAGTACGGGGTAGAGGGAGAGATTGACCTCCTGCACCGACGGTTCGTCGGCGTCCTTCGGCAGATCGCGCTTGGCTTGATCGACCTTGGCGCGCACGTCGGCCAGTGCCGCGTCGGCATTGAAGCCGGCTTCGAATTCGAGCAGCACATAGCCGCCGCCTTCATAGCCGGTGGCGCGCATTTCCTTGACGTTGGATACGGACTTCAACTGCGTCTCGACCGGGCGCAGCAGCAAGCGCTCGGCATCTTCCGGGCTGATGCCGCGTTGCGTCAGCTGCACATAGATGATCGGAACCTTGACGTCGGGCTCGGCTTCTTTCGGAATCGTATTGTAGGCGATGAAGCCGGCGACCAGCAGGAACGCCAGGGTCGCCAGCGTCAGCCGCGCATGCGAGATCGCGTAGTTGATGAACGCGGACATGAGAGATTATTTCTCCGCCCGTTCAGTCGCGGCATCGACAGTGGCGACCTTCTGGCCCTCGCGGACGAAATCCTGACCGCGCAGAATGATGCGCGCGCCATCCGGAATACCAGACAGCCACATGTTATCTTGCTGGTCCTCGACGATGCTCACCGGCACGAACTGCACTTTGTCGTCGCCGTCGACGGTGCGCACGCCGATATCGCCGGCCGAGGAAATGGTCAACGCCGAGCGTGCCACTTTGGTGGCCGGTTCGGCTTTCAAAGAGACGACGACCTCTGCCGTGATGCCATCGGGAATCGAGCGGTCGGGATTGGCCATTTCGACCTCGACGCGATAGGTGCGCGTGGTCGCGCTCGCCGACTTCGAAACGTAACGGATGCGGCCCTTGACGGTCTGGTTGGTCACCAGCCGCACTTCGGCCGGCTCGCCGACCTTGATGCCGGAAAGCTTGCGCTCGGACACTTCGACGACCGCGAGCATCGGATCGAGCGCGACGAGCGTTGCGATTTCCTTGCCGGCCATCGAGAAGGCGGCGACGCCGACTTCCGCCGGCACTTCGGTAATCGTGCCGTCCCATGGCGCGCGCACGATCGAACGTTCTAGTTCGGCGCGCGCCACGCCGAGCGAGGCCTCCGCCGATTTGTACATTGACTCCAGATTGGCCAGGTCGAGCTTGGGCAGCGCACCGCTGGCGATCAAGGTGCGCTTGGCTTCGAGTTCGGCTTTGCGCTGTTCGACGAGGGCTTCCGCCTGGGCCACTTGCGCCGTGCGGGCATCGTCGGACAGAACCGCCAGCACTTCACCCTGCTTGACCTGCTGGCCGCGCTTGATGCGCAATTCATTAAGCGCGCCACCGGTGCGCGCGGTGATCACCACCTTGCGGTCGGCTTCGGTGCGGCCGGACAGAGTGAGTGTCGGGCTGTGCGGCTCGACTTGCGCCGGCGCGACGGCAACCTTGAACAGTGGCTGCGATTTCGCCTCGCTGGCGCGCACCGCGGCTTCGCCCTCGGCGCTGTCATGCGGCAGCAAATGACCGGATGCGATCCAGACCACAGCCACGGCGACGATGCCGATGGCGGCGAGACGGCTGGCTTTCATCATGACTTTTCTCCGTCCGCATCAGGCTTGGTCAAAAGGCTACGGACCATGGCCAGAATGAGCGGCAATGTTTTTTCAGGGCTGAAGCCGGGTTCGACCGAGCGGCGCCACGACATGCCGTCGCCGAGCACCATCAGCACGCTGGCGGCCGCGTCCATGTCGAGATCGGTGCGGATTTCACCGCGGTCGGCGGCGCGCCTGAGCATGCCGGCAATGCGTTCCTTGATGTCGTTTTCGATGCCTTGATAGAGTTTGGCGATGTCGGGATGACGACGGCTTTCGGCCATGATCTCGGCGCAGAGCGCGACTTCGGCATCGGTACGATCGACCAGATGATGGCGCGCCAGGCCAGCGAGGCCCTCGAAGAATTCCGGAGCCTCGTCGACCAGGGCGAAGCTCGCCACGGCGTCGGCGCGGTTGCGCTCGCAGATGCCGGCAATGAGGGCTTCCTTGGACGGAAAATAACGATAAAGATTGCCCGGGCTCATTGCCGCCTCGCCGCAGATGTCCTGCATCGAAGCGCGATGGAACCCGGCGCGGGCAAAGCAGCGCTCGGCGGCGTCGAGAATTTCCGCCCGGCGATCGGTCTGTCGCTGGGTCTTTGCTTGAGCTGGGGCCATAACGTTCTGCTTTGTATGGTCGGCCAAGATCGACCGTAGCCGGCCTAGGCGTTTTGCGTCACACCAATGAGAATGAACGTTCACTCACGTATTGAGAAACACCGGGACTGTCAAGCCCAGAGTTCCCGAAACCCAGTTGACCAGAGGCTCAAGCCCTTATTTGGTGGCCCTGCGGCGCGCAGAGCTAAAAGCGAGCACTCACCATGGGCTATCTGATTGTCTTTCTCGGCGGCGGTATCGGCGCGGCGCTGCGCCACGGCGTCAACCTGAGCACGGCGCGGGCCTTCGGCACCGCCTTCCCCTACGGCACACTGACAGTCAACGTCGTCGGTTCGCTGATCATGGGCGCGCTGGCCGCGTATTTCGCCTTCAAGGGCGATGCGACGCAGCACTGGCGGCTGTTCTTGACCACCGGCATTCTCGGCGGCTTCACCACCTTCTCGGCGTTCTCGCTCGATGCCATGCTGCTGTACGAGCGCGGCGAAGCGGGCCTTGCGGCATTTTATGTGGCGGTGACGGTGGCGCTGTCGATCGCCGGGCTGTTCGCCGGCTTCGCGCTGGTGCGCCATTTCACCTGAGGGGACGCCTTGAATTGGGCGGAAACGGCCGGGATACCGGTGCCGGATCGGGTCCAACTCCGGATTCCTGGAGGCTTTGGCCCGGCCGTGATAACCTGAGGCCAACAAGACGTTACCTAAAGGAGGACGTTCCCGTGAGACGGCTGATCATCGCCACTGCGTTATTGACCGCGTTTATTACCGCGCTCGCGGCCCCGGCATCGGCGCAGCGCAAGCCCTACGGCGCCATGAGCGACGAGGAAAAGGCCAATTACAAAGTCGGCGAGGCCGTCGACAAGCAGTATCAGAACGCGATTCAGCGCACCCGCAAGGAGTCCGCCGAGGCGCCGGCGGATCCATGGGCGAATATGCGCGCCGCCCCGGCGGAGCCGGTGAAGAAAAAGAACTAACGGCGCGCCGATGAACCCCAATCCTTACGCCAGAATGGCCGGAATCGCCGCCGGCGCAGCCTCGATCTTCGGCCTGCAACAGGGCCTGGAACTGTCATTCTGGATCGCGCTGCCGCTGGCGATCCTTGCCTACGCGGCGACTGTCATCGGCGTCGGATTTCTGCTCGCGGCGCGCGTTAAATAACGCGGGGCGCGCCGCTTGCCTTGCGCCGCAGGCCTGTGGGACAAGCCGATACCTTGCTTAAGGGCACCTCGAACAATAGCGTTTTTGCTGCGTGATCGTTAGCCCGCGCGGATCGGCGGGCAATTGGCAGATGATCTGACGCCGGTGCGGCTCCGCCGTATGCACCCGGCGTCCTGTTGAGGGTGGCACAATCTGCCTTTTCCCT
>CAMBQQ010000170.1 GCA_945870035.1 Rhizobium sp. Q54
GGGAAAAGGCAGCTTGTGCCACCCTCAACAGGACGCCGGGTGCATACGGCGGAGCCGCACCGGCGTCAGATCATCTGCCAATTGCCCGCCGATCCGCGCGGGCTAACGATCACGCAGCAAAAACGCTATTGTTCGAGGTGCCCTTAAGATATTATATACCTTTGGCGATTGAAACACTCGCAATCATTGCCATCGGTCCAAGGCGATATTGACCGCGATCATGGTTAGCGCGCAAATCATCGACATTTGCAGGGCAATTGCTGTGCAAATGCCGCTTTGTCATGTAGATGTCGTCGATGAACCCCGTTTCAGACAGCAAGCCCGCCGACGATCTTGTCTATTTGTACCGGCCTTCGTTGCTCGGCGCGCCGTGGTCGTTCCGGCTGACGCCGGTCGCGCTCGCTTGGGAAGCGGGCCGCCGTTCGGGTCTTGTGCTATATCGGGACGTTCGCCGCGTGCGGCTGTCGTTCAAGCCGGTGAGCATGCAGACGCATCGCTACCAGACCGAAATCTGGGCCGAAGGCGCGCCGCGGCTGGTGATCGTGTCCAGTTCGTGGAAAAGCATGGTCGAGCAGGAGCGGCTGGATAAATCCTATTCGGCTTTTGTCACCGCGCTGCATCGCCGCCTAGCCGAGGCCGACGCGAGGCCATCCTACGAGCAGGGCAGCGCGCCGTTTCGCTACTGGCCGGGCGTTGTGGTGTTCGCCGCCATGGCTTTGGGACTGGCGTTCCTGATCATGAGGGCGCTGCAAAGCGAGTCGCCGGCCGGCGCCGCCTTCATCGGTGCGTTTCTCGCGCTGTTTCTCTGGCACGGCGGCAATTATTTCCGCCGCAACAGGCCGGGTGTCTATTTGCCCGACGCGCTGCCGGACGTTCTGCTGCCGAAAGGCTGATTACGCTTTCGCGTTGCGTACCACCAGCACCGAGCATTTGGCGTAGCGCACGACGTGGCCGGCATTGGAGCCGAGGAAATATGTGCGCATCGCCGGGCGGTGCGAACTCATCACGATCAGATCGGCGTCGATCGCCTGTGCTTCTTCCAGCACCTCGTGATAGATGCCGCCTTGCCGCACGGTGAACGACACCTGCGCGGCCGGTAGCCCGCACTCGCCGGCAATGATGCCGAGCGCGTCCTGCGACGAGCGGCGTTGCTGCGCCTCGAAATCTTCCGGCACATATTCGGCCAGCATCACCGGCGTCAGCGGCTGCACATTGACCAGCCGCACCGAGCCGCCGGAGGTTTTTGCCATACCGACAGCGGTTTCGATCGCGGGTTTCGCCAGATCGGTATCGGCAAGATCCACCGGCACCAGGATAGTCTTGTACATCGCGGCGTCCTCCGCTTTCGTTTGTCGCGTTTTCTTCACGCGAACCGGCCGTCGCCGGCCGAACCGGCTATGGCCGGCGAAGGCCGGTGCCCACTTCGCTTGAAAACGCTCTTAGCGGGATGCGGCCTCGAGCGATTTCGGAATGACGAAGCGGTCCAGGCGGCCGGATTGCGGGTGCAGTTTGCTCCACGCATCGAACTGGAAATCGATGACGACCAGGCCGCTCGTCGGCAGGCCTTCGCGCAACAATTCGCGGGCATCGACGCTGCCGGAGGCAATCAGCATCAAGGCCGCTTCATGCAGGCCGGGATTGTGCCCGACGATCAGCAGCGCCCCGACATCGGCCGGCTGTTCGGCGATCACGGCGGCGATGTCATCCGCGCTGGCGTCGTAGATTTGCTCCACCGTTTTCGTGTCCCGCGCGATGGCTGGCGCGCGTGCTTTGGCGCCGGCCATATGCTGCCAGGTCTGCTGGGACCGGGCGGCCGGCGACAGGATGACGCAGTCGGGGATGAGCTTGTGGGTCGCCATATAGGCGCCCATTTTGGCGGCGTCCTGACGGCCGCGCTCGACCAGCACGCGGGCGAGGTCGTCCTTGCCCGGTTCGGAAGGCTCGGTCTTGGCGTGCCGGAGCAGCAAAAGTCGGCGCATGATGCGATTCGCGTGTAGGAAGGGCCACGGGATATGGTTTCAGACTATGCCCGACACTAACATGCGTGTCGCGGTTTGATGCATCAAGTAACGGATAGCGATGACGGACGACAATACCACAGCGCCGACCTGGTACGAGGCGACGCGGGTGGCGCAAAAGCCGCGCGAGCGACTGACTTACGATCTTGACGTCGACGTCTGCGTCATCGGCGCCGGACTTGCCGGCCTGACAGCGGCGCGCGAGGTCGCTCGGCGCGGTTGGTCGGTGGTGGTGCTGGAGGGCGCAAGCGTCGCTTCGGCGGCGTCCGGCCGTAATACCGGCTTCGTACTGCCGGGTTATTCCGAAGGCATCGACGACATGGTCGAGCGCATCGGGCTCGATCACACCAAACAATTGTGGGCGTTGTCGGAGCAGGGGCTCGATTACGTCCGCCGCACCATCGATGACAACAATCTGCCCGGCGTCAGCAAGGTCGATGGCTGGCTGCATGTCGAACAAACCGACAATGCCCATGCCACACGCGCTTATGTCGAGCGGCTGCGCTGGATCGGCGCCGACGCCGAAATGTGGAAGACGGCGCAGGTGCGCGAGCAACTGGTCAACGCACGCTATTTCAACGCCGTGCACTATCGCAATGCGTTCCACATTCATCCGCTCAATTATGCGCTCGGCCTTGCCGCACTGGCGGAGGAAGCCGGCGCGCGCATTTTCGAGGAGACGCCGACGCTGTCGATCGATCCGGCCGGCGTGCGCAAGCGCATCGTCACGCCGAACGGCCGCCTGCGCGCGTCGCATGTCGTGCTCGCCGGCAATGTACAACTCGGCCCGCTGATGCCGCAGATCGCGGCGACGTTATTGCCGGTGACGACGTTTGTCATGGTCACCGAGCCGCTCGGTGACAAATTGCACGAGCTCGTCCGCTTCCGCGGTGCCATCTGGGACACCAACCGCGCCGACAACCATTACCGCATCGTCGACGGTAACCGCCTTCAATGGTCCGGCCGCATGCGCGTCTGGCAGGCCGATCCGGCGCGCTTCAAGGCGGCGCTTACAGCCGACATCGCGCGCAATTATCCCGATCTCGGGACGGTCGAGGTCGCGCATCTGTGGCGCGGCACCTTGGGCCGCACCGTGCACCGCATGCCGCAAATCGGCGCCATCGATGACGGCGTCTGGCTGGCCAGCGGCTTCGGCGGCCACGGTCTCAACACCACGGCACTGGCCGGCGAACTCATTGCCAAAAGTATTGTCGAGGGCGACCAGACCTGGCGGCTGTTTGCGCCTTACGAACTGGTCTGGGCCGGCGGCCGGATCGGCCGGACAATCGCGCAATGCCTGTACTGGACGCGCGCGCCGATGGACCGCGTCAAGGCGGCACTGTCGCGTGGCAGCGAGCGCCGCCGCCTCGCCAAGGAAAAGCGGCAAAGAGCAAAAGAAGAAGCGCTCAAGGCCGGCGGTCCGGTGCTGGTGTCGGTATTGCCGCCGGCGGCGCAATTGGCGGCGGTGCCGTTACCGGATGTCGCAGCCGATAAAGTTTTACCTCCGGGCGAGCCGCCGCCAGGCGAGGGCGAACGCCGCCGCAATCGCGGCAAGCGCAAGAAGGCCGGTCCAAAGGCTATCAAGAAGGCTAAAATGGAACCGGTCCCGCCAACATCCGCTTGATCCATTGAAAGATTCGTCGTCTATAAAGGGTACGACACGCAATCACGGCGAAGCACGGGCGAGGCACTGGGTATGAAGCGTCAACAGGTTTGCGTTCTCGCTGCGGCTTTTGCATGTGCGTCGCTCTCGTCCGCAGCCTTTGCCGCCGATGTCGCGCCGCGTGCGCCAGCCACCGCGCAATACCTCGCGCCAGCGCCGGCCTCGACATGGGTCATCACCATCGGCGCCGAAGCGCGCTACCTGCCGAAGTTCGAAGGCGCCGACAGCATGATCGTGCGGCCGCTGCCGATCATTCGCGTCGGCCGCGCCGGCAAGGAAGGCCGCTTCCGCGCGCCGCGCGACGGCGCCACCATCGCGCTTTACGATACCGAGGAATTCAAGCTCGGGCCGACCTTCAAGCTGCGCCAGGGGCGCAAGGAAAGCGACGATCCGGCCAATCTGACCGGCCTTGGCGACGTCAAATGGGCGGTCGAGGTCGGCGCTTTCGCCGAGTACTGGCCGTCCGAATGGCTGCGCACGCGCGTTGAAGTGCGCCAGGGCTTCGGCGGCCATCATGGCGTCGTCGCCGACCTCACCGCCGATGTGATCTACCGCGCGACGCCGCAGTTGACCTTGTCCGGCGGCCCGCGCCTGAGCGCCGGCACGGCGGCCTCGTTCGATCCGTATTTCAGCGTCAATGTCCAGCAGGCGGCGTTGTCCGGCCTGCCGGTCTATGACGCACGCGGGGGCTTACGCTCCTATGGCGCCGGCGCGCAGGCGCGCTATGCCTGGACGCCGCAATGGGCCACCCACATGTTCATCGAATATGAGCGGCTCGCGGGCGACGCCGGAAATTCGCCGCTGGTGACGCAGCGCGGCTCGCGCGACCAGGTTCAGATGGGTCTCGGCGTGACCTATTCGTTCAATGTTCCGGGATTGTGGTAATAGACGGCTGAGAGTCCCTTTCAGCATTTCCGAGTCCTTTTCCATGCGACTGATCCCGCTTTGCGCCGTGGCGCTGCTGTTGGCCGGCTGCGCCGAATCTTCCCTCACGCAATCCGGCGGCTTTGCCGGTTCGGGGGCGGCATCCTCGTCGCGGCCGAAATCGGTTGTCGTGTCGGATTTCGTCATCGCGCCGGAAGTGCTGGTGGTCGATCGCGGCTTCACCGCGCGGCTTGAGCGCAAGATCGGCGCCTTCCCGACGCATGAGCGCAAGCCGCGCACCATCGAGCGCGTCAATGACGAGATCGTCGCCACCATCGTCGCGACCTTGCGCGAGAACGGCCTCGAGGCGCTGCCGGGCAGCGAGGAGGGGCTTTCGCTCTCGAATACGACCCTGCTGGTCACCGGCACGTTGCGGCCTTCGGACGCAGCGGCGAAGAAAAACGAATACGGCATCGGCGACGGCAAGAGCGGCGTGGTCGCCGACATGGCGCTGTCGAGTTTCGGCGGCCTCGGCAAACGGCAGTTGCTCGCTTTTACCGCGGAACCGGCCGGCGGCAAGCTTCCCTCCGGCAAACAGGCGGCGGCTTACAATTCTCTGATTGCCGAGGCGCTGGCCTCTAACAAGGCCGCACCTGAGAAACTATCGCCCGACGTCGAAGCCGCGGCGCGCCGCATCGGCCGTGGCGCCGCCGACAAGATCGTCGCCTATGGCAAGTCGCAAGGCTGGTTCGAAGGCGGCGCGCAAGCGCCGGTCGCCCAGGTGTCACCGGGTATCGATGAAAAGCCGGCCAAGCCGGCTCAGCTTGCCGCGGTGAAACCGCAAGCGCCTGCCGCCAGCGCTGCGCCGCGCGGCCCGTCGCGCGCTGCCAGGAACCCGGCGCCGGCGCCCGAGATGATTCCGGATATCGCGACGGAGAGTGATACCGCGTCTCCTGCCGGCGATTGAGCACGGCAACAATTCAAAACTCGTTCTGTCGGTGGAAATTACCTAGGTGTCACATCCCGGTAGGTGATATGGCTGTTTTCTGAACAACTCCGGTTTCAGGCTATGCCAGTCCTTCATGGCCTGCAAGGGTGTCTTGCTGCCCAAGGCTGATTGCGGAAGCTGCTGGTTGTAAAGCAGCACGTAACGATGC
>CAMBQQ010000171.1 GCA_945870035.1 Rhizobium sp. Q54
AACACACCGGCATCAAGATCGAGAAGGGCATCTATCAGCAGGACATCGGCGACACCGACACCTGCCCTTACATCTTCTACGGCTATTCGGTAAACGCCGACGGGCTGGTGTCGTCATGCTTTCTCGACTGGGGCCGCAAGCTCATCATCGGCGACGTGCGCACGCAGTCGATGAAGGACATCTGGAATTCCGAGAAGATGAACGCGCTGCGCCTGCAGCATCTCGAAGGCCGGCGGCGGCAAAACGGCGTCTGCGGCAATTGCGGCCAGTTGAGCCATTGTTTGCCGGACAGCATCGACGCGCACCGGTCGGCCTTGCTGAAGAAGTTCATGGACGTGGTGCAGCCCGACGTGAATGCGGTGGCGCCCGGTGGCCTGCGCGAGGTCACCGCCGTGGCGGCGGAATGAAAATTCTGCATGTGACGCCGCACCTCGGTGGAGGTGTCGGCAAGGCCCATGCAGCAATCAGCGCCGTTCTGCCGAAATCGATCGAGCGCACCTATCTGCTGCTGGAGCCGCCGCGCGACCGCATCTATGCCGATGCCATTGCCGCGAGCAGCGCGCGCGTCATGGTCGGCGGACTTGAGCAAGCCGCGCAGATGGCGCGCGACGCCGACATCGTGCAGTTCGAGTTCTGGAACCACCCGCGATTGTATGAATGTCTGGCGCGGTGCGATTTTCCCGTGATGCGCAGCGTGCTGTGGTCGCATGTCTCCGGGCTGTTCCGGCCGCTGATCGCGCCTGCGCTGCTGCAGGCGGCGGGACGGTTCGTGTTCACGACCGAGGCTTCGCTGACGGCGCCCGGCGTTGCGCCATCGGACAAGATTGCGGTCATCAGTAGCGGCTTTGGTTTTGCCAATGCGCCGCTACGCAAAGGTGCGAAAATGCCGCATATCGCCTATCTCGGCACCGTCGATTTCGTCAAAATGCACCCGGGTTTTTTCGACGCCATCGACGCCTTGCCGGACGACACTATTCGCTTGCCGATTTGGGGCGCGGCAAATGCGGACGTTGTCCGGTATGCGCAAACCATGCGCCATCCCGGCCGGTTCGACTTTCGCGGCCAGACCGCCGATCCGGCCGCTGCGCTCGCCGAGGCCGACATTTTCTTTTATCCGCTCCAGCCAGACCACTACGGCACGGCCGAGAATGCGCTGATCGAGGCGATGTCGCTCGGCCTTGTGCCGGTGGTCATGAACAATCCGGCGGAAATGGCCCTCGTCAAGGACGGCATCACCGGGCTGGTCGCGCATTCGGTCGAGCAATGCACCGCGCATCTGCAAATGCTGCTGGCGTCGCCGGAGCGGCGCGCGACGATGGCGCAGGCGGCAATGAAAGATGTCGCACAGACGCGGACGCCGGATATTTCCGCGCGGCAATTCATCGAGCTGTGGCAATCGCTGCGCCTGGAACCGGCGCGCCGTTGCGACTTCCGCGCCGCGATCGGCGACACGCCGGCCGACTGGTTTCGCACGACGCAAGGTCCGTCATGGACGTTCTCCGACGAGCGCGGCCCGGCGTCATCGAAAGGCACGCTGGCGCATTTCGACAATGTGTTTCCCGGCGACGCCTCGCTCGCCGCGCTGCGTATAAAAGACTAGGCCGCCGCCGTCGCCTTTTCGCCGGGCGCGAACGCATCCGGATTGTCGGCGGCGAAATCGGTCAGCTCTTCCATCACCATATTGAGGTGATGCTCCATGGCGCGGCCGGCGGCCTCGCCGTCGCGCGCCGCCAGCGCCTCGACGATGGCCCGATGCTCGGCAAAGGTCGAAGCCTGCCGCTGCGGCGTGCACATGAACAGCCGCAACCGGTCCAGTTTGGCCCGGGCCGCGAACACCGCCGTCTTGACGCGCTCGAAGCCGAGCGTGTCCAGCAACAGATCGTGCAGTGCAATATCGCATTCGTGAAAGGTGATGCGATCGTCGCGGGTCATCGCCGCGGCTTGCGCCTGCATATTGCGCTCAAGCTCCGCCAGCAGCGCGGCATCGGCGCGCGGCGCAATGTGGCGCAATGAGTCGCTTTCCAGCGCGCGGCGGATGAACATGGCCTCGCCGCAATCGGCCAGATCGATCCGGGTGACCCGCGTGCCGTGCTGCGGCAGCACTTCGACAAAACCCTCGTCGGCGAGGCGCCCGAGCGCTTCCGACACCGGAAACCGCGAAGTGCCCAATTGCTCGCACAAGGCCTTCTTGTCGATGAATGTGCCGGGCGCGAGATCGAGCCGGACGATGGCCTCGCGGACGACGTCCTGAATGTTCTGGACCGCCCCGCCGCGCTTGCCGCGCTCGAGCGGAGATAAAAAAGCATAAGGGCTATTGTGCATCTTCATTTTCACGGTGACATGTTAGCTAACCAAAGGCTCCCACTCAAGAGGAGCCAGCCGATAGGGCTCGCAAGAAGCCAGATACGGCAAATCAAAACAGACATGGGGAGGAATCGTTATGCAGAAGTTTTCTCGCAGGATTACGCTGGGTTGTGCCGTTGCTGCCGCTGTGATTGCGGTCGCGGGGCCGGCCAGCGCGCAGACCAAGCTCAAATGGGCGCATGTTTACGAAGTCTCGGAGCCCTATCACTCGCAGGCTTTGTGGGCGGCGGAAGAAATCAAAAAGCGCACCAGCGGCCGCTACGAGATCGGCGTTTTCCCGGCCTCGCAGCTCGGCAACGAAAACCAGATCAACGAAGGCCTCGGCCTCGGCACCGTCGACATCATCTACACCGGCACCTCGTTCGCCGGTTCGATCCACAAGCCGCTGGCCATCTCCGGCGCGCCGTTCATGATGCGCGACTTCAACCACTGGAAGGCCTATCGCGACAGCAAACTGTTCCGCGATATCGCCAAAGGCTACGAAAACAAGACCAAGCACAAGATCGTGGCGCTGACCTATTACGGCGAGCGCATGGTCACCGCCAACAAGTCAATCACCAAGCCGGAAGACATGAAGGGCATGAAGCTGCGCGTGCCGCCGGCGCCGCTTTACCTGATGTTCGCCAAATCGGTCGGCGCCAACGCCACGCCGATCGCCTTCGCCGAAGTCTATCTCGCGCTTCAGCAGGGCACCGTCGACGGCCAGGAAAATCCGCTGCCGACCATCATGGCCAAGAAGTTCTACGAAGTGCAGACGCATGTGATGCTGACCGGCCACATCACCGAGTCGTTGCTGTCCATCATCGGCGCCTCGACCTGGGCCAAGCTCTCGGCCGATGACAAGAAAGTCTTCGAGGAAGTCGTGACGCAGGCCGCGGCCAAGGCGTCAGACGCCATCCGCGCCGCCGAGCAGAAGACCGCCGACGAACTGCGCAAACTCGGCAAGACCGTGGTCCAGGTCGACCGCGAAGCCTTCCGCAAGGCGGCGCTAGCCCTGCACAACGACGCCTCGGCCGGCGCCGGCTGGAGCAAGGCCGAATACGACGCGCTGCAGGCGCTGAAGTAAGCCCAACCGGACGGCCGCGGCGCAACCAGTGCGCCGCGGCCGTCTTTTCATTTGTCTTTATTCTGATGGCTGCGCGGCCTTTCGCTGCACGCGGCCAAATGGGAATCAGCTGATGACCGGAGGAAACCCCGCCGAAGGTGCAAAGAGCATTGCCGACGACGCGCCGCTGATCGTTGCTCAAGATCAGGAAGTCGTCATCGAGCACTATCCGGAGGACTGGCTCGCTTTCGTCCTGTTTTGGACATTGGCCTTCATCGTCTTCCTGCAATTCTATACGCGCTACATCCTCAATGACAGCCTCGCCTGGACCGAGGAGATCGCGCGCTACGGCCTGATGTGGATCACCTTCATCGGCGGCGGCATCGTCGTGCGCAAGCAAGCTCATATTGCCGTTGAGGTTCTGCTGCACTTTTCGCCGAAGAGCGTCGGGCGAATCCTGCTCGCGGCCGTCGACGTCATCAAGCTCGGATTCCTCGCGCTGCTTGCCTATTTCTCCATCACGATCATGGACAGGATGGCCTTGCAGACCATGACGGTGATCGACTGGTCGATGGCTTATGTCTATGGCGGCATCGCCCTGGGCTGCTTCCTGATGCTGGGCCGTCAAATTCAGTGCTTCTGGCGCAATGCGCGCGACGGCTGGCGTAGCGCAACCGAAGCGATTGGCTCCGGTATCGTGATCGATTGAGGAACGGGTAATGACACTTCTGTTTTTCGCCTTCTTTGCTTTGCTGGCCGTTGGCGTCCCGATCTTCATCGCGCTCGGCGTGTCGTCGCTGGTCTATACGCATTTCGTCGCCGGCATTCCGGATTTCGTGGTCCTGCACCGCATGGCCGGAGGCGTCGACAGCTTTCCGCTGCTGGCGGTGCCGTTCTTCATTTTGGCCGGTAATCTTATGAATTCGGCCGGCATTACCAACCGCATCTTCGCCTTTGCGACCGGCGCGGTCGGCTGGTTGCGCGGCGGCCTGGGTCACGTCAACGTCGTCGGCTCGGTGATCTTTGCCGGCATGTCTGGCACCGCCGTGGCGGATGCCGGCGGTCTCGGCACCATCGAAATCAAGGCCATGCGCGATCACGGCTACCCGACCGATTTTTCCGTCGGCATCACCGCGGCGTCCTCGACCATTGGCCCGATCATCCCGCCGTCGTTACCGATGGTGGTGTTTGGCGTCATGGCCAATACCTCGATCGGCCAACTGTTCGCCGCCGGATTCGTGCCGGGCCTGCTGATGGCCGCATCGCTCATGATCTATACGACCTGGTATGCGCGCCGGCATGGCATTGGCCGCGACCAGGCGTTTCGCTGGATCGTGCTCGGCCGCACGTTCCTGGCGGCGGTGCCGGCGCTGATGACGCCGGCGATCATCATTGGCGGCATGACATTCGGCTGGTTTACGCCGACCGAGGCGGCGATTGCCGCCTGCGTGTGGGCGCTCATTCTCGGCGCCTTCCTCTACCGCACGCTGACGTTCAGGCAATTCTACAAGATCACGCTCGACACCATCGAAACCACCGCCGCGGTGCTGCTGATTGTCGGCGCCGCCTCGCTGTTCGGCTGGGTGCTGACGACGACGCAGGTGACAGAGAAGTTCTCGACGCTGCTTCTGTCGATAACGGATACTCCGCTGCTCATTCTGTTGATCATGAATGTTCTGCTGCTGATCGTCGGCTGCTTCATGGAGACCATCGCGGCGATCTCGATCCTGGTGCCGGTGTTGATGCCGGTCGTGCTGAAGGTCGGCATCGACCCGGTGCAGTTCGGAGTCATCATGGTCTTGAACCTGATGATCGGCCTGCTAACGCCGCCGGTCGGCATGGTGCTGTTCGTCCTGTCAAAGGTCGCGAGCATTCCCTTCGACCGGACGGTCAGGGCGGTGTCGCCGTTCCTGATTCCGCTGGTGATTGTGCTGTTGCTCATTACGGCCATCCCGGAGCTTACGCTCGCGGTCCCGACATACTTCTACCGCTGACGAGGACTGGATGAGCGAACCTTCGTGCTGTCGCCATGCCGGCTTCAAAATTTTGTTTGGGAATGACGAAGGGGACTATCAGCAAACTAGGGTCAGGACTCATTGATCACAGCCAGAAGATGACGACTGCAGCAATGCAGATTGCTGACATGAAGGTGTGGGCGCATCGGTCGTAACGGGTATGGATACGTCGCCAGTCTTTGAGCCTGCCGAACATATTCTCGATCCTGTGA
>CAMBQQ010000172.1 GCA_945870035.1 Rhizobium sp. Q54
AGCGGATCGCCTTTCGCCGATAGTGCCGCCAGCCGATTATCCGCATCGAAAAATCCGAGCTGCCCCATCGTCAGTCTCCTAGAATCATGCCGTCAGGGCAGCAGACTCGCACGGGGCCGAGGGGCATGCTATTTTTCGAGGTGCCCTTGTGTCTTTTCCCGCGTATTGCGGTGAAATAACTGGAGTGCCGCGTACAACTGGGCCGCTTCGGTATTTCCTTCGATTTCCGCAATTTCTATATTCGATTTTGCTTCCGCGATTTCGCGATTTATTCGGAGCACATCGGAAAATGTTCGCCGCACATAGGTGCTAATGAAATAGCCCATTGCCCCGACGACAACAGATCCGGTGCAAATCAATGCCATCAAGATCACGAAACTCGACTGGTTCCCCGCCAGTAGATTCGCCCACTCCGCTTTACGGCCTTCGCCGGCAATTAGAGCCAACAGATCGATATTCTGCTCCGCGGTTTTAAGTCCCCGCTCAAGCCGGCCAAGGTCAACGGAAGTTGGCGACAACGACTTTTCGACGTCTTCGACGCCGTCAAGAATTGGCTTAAAATACTCGCGAAGCGCTTCCACCTTGTTCTCGGCGGCCGCGGCACGTGCGGTCTCGGCAAAACCGGCGGCGGACGAACGCACCGCACTGTTCGGCATGGCGGCCGCATTCGCGACGGCGAACATTGCAATTTGATGATTCGCCGACGCGATCCGAACGTAATTTTCAAATTCTATGTAGACGGAATTTTTCCTTAGCAGGTCGCTATGAGCCCGCTCACTAAGGAGATACTCGATGCCAAAAACGGCATAGCCGGTCAACGAGGCTCCCACGAGCAGAAGCAGCCATCTTGAAATTGACACTCGAAACGCCAGACGGCGCAGCGAAGACAAATTTCTTTGAAAGTAGGCGCCATCCGCGTCGGGCGATCCGGGCATTACTCTGGCTTCTGATTGGAGGGGCCGATGTCAGCGTCTCAAGACATGGTTACCAATTACTTAACTGCGCATGCGTGCTGGCGTCGTCACGAAAGATTGATGCCCGCGTCCAAGCCCGCGGACCGCTCTCTGCCTGCCGGTCTGATCTGGAATTTGCCTTCACGGCAGCCGACGCGACATTGACGCCGATCGCCAGAAGTAAAAATGCTACTGGAGCCGTTATGGCCACCACCGTCTCCGTCAAAGGCCAGGTGACTCTGCCTAAAAAAGTGCGCGAGTGAAGCTGATTGCGCCATGACGGCTATCGGCTAAACTTCTTATACTTCAGCCGATGTGGGATGATGCTGTCCTGACCGAGCCGGCGCATCTTGTCCTTCTCGTCATCCTGGAAGCTGCCTCTACAACCGCTCCCACTGATCTAGTTCGCGGGTGACGCTGCGAAGATAGCGCGTCCGACTGTGCGTGCAAATGACTGATCCACCGCTGCAATCGGGAGTGCAGGAGTCAATCGATCAAGCACCTCCGATGGTACTTCACTAATATGATCGCGAATTTTGAAATTCGATATTCTTTGATCAAATTCCTCGGTGGCTCGTTTCAACGACTGAACCATTGTTTGCTTTTTTTCTTCTGCTTCCGCTTGTGTAGAAAATTCATTCTCTAAAAAGCCGTAACCGGCCGTTTTCATCATCAAGCCCTTTCGGACTTCTCTTACTGGCACAGATTCTAAGTGTTTAATCTCACTCGCCATCTCGTTACGTTTCTGAATGGCACCCTGTAAAGTTGCTTCAATTCGCGCTAAAGCAGCGTCGACCTGCGGCAAGTAGATAACGTCCTCATGCAGAATATCGCGCGCAACGACAACTACCAAACCTTCGGTCGCGCTCGTCCCCCAGCCGAAACCCCAACCAAATGACTTATTTGATACGTCTGATGAATGCGTGCTCCAATTAAAGACCCCACCGGTAATGGGCGTTACGGACACGACCTGCCAGCCTGCGCTCTGAACCCTCACAAAGAGAGCCCGCAAATGTTCGTTCAAACTCGTGAGGTCGACGGAAAACTCTCCAACGTTATCACTTTTGAACCAATTTCCTCGTGTCGGATTGCGAAACGCAGTTCCCAGAGCAACAACAATCGGCAAAGATACCTGCATAGCGTTCTCCAACCCGGTCGCTACCAAAGCCAACATACTACCGCGAAAACTTCTTATACTTCAACCGGTGCGGAATGATGCTGTTCTGGCCGAGGCGCCGCATCTTGTCCTTCTCGTCATCCTGGAAATTGCCCTCGAACCACTCGACATGACGGTCGCCTTCGAAGGCGAGCATATGCGTGGCGATGCGGTCGACCGCATTTGCCGCTGATGATGTCGCAATCGTGGCAATTGCCCGCGCACGAAAGACCGCGTAGGCTCGGTCCCCGTAACGCGTACCGTTTCCATCTGGAAGGATAGAACTCGTGTCGATACGTCATGTTGCGACCGTGGCTGCGATCGCAGCCTTGCTCGGTTCTTTCGGTCCCGCCCAAGCCCAGTCCGACCCTGAGATGCTGCGCGGCGGCGCGCCCAAGAAGGGCATCTATAATATCTTCGGCCTGGACGGCACCGGCCTCGGCCGCACCACCGTGAGCTATCCAAGCAAATATGCGCCGGGCACCATCGTCGTCGATACGAAGGCGCGGTGGCTCTATCTCATTGAAGGAAACGGCTCGGCGCTGCGCTACGGCATCGGTGTCGGCCGGGCTGGTTTCCAATGGAAAGGCACGCACAAGATCACCGCGAAAAAAGAAAAACCGTCCTGGACGCCGCCGCCGGAGATGATCGCGCGACAACCGGATGTGCCGCGGCACATGAAAGGCGGCGACCCGGAAAATCCACTCGGCACACACGCGATGTATCTCGGCAGCACGCTCTACCGGATTCACGGCTCGCCCGATCCGGACTCGGTCGGCGAAGCGGAATCGTCGGGCTGTTTCCGGATGAGGAACACCGACGTGGCCGATCTTTATGAGCGGGTCCCTGTCGGCACGACCGTCGTGGTGAAGTGAGAGGCCGCTAAATCATTCGGATGGCGGCGGCTGGCGAGCGAGCTCGGTACGAACTGGAATGACGGTTGCGCCAATCTCCAGCCTAAGCTTCAATCAATTCAAGCCGCTGCTCGATCCGCTCAATGCGACCGTCAATACGATCCACGCGGCTAGACAGACTGGCATATTGATTTTCCAGTATGCCGAGCCGGCCTTTGACCTCGCGCATATCTTCGCGCAGCCCATCCGCCGCACCGCGGATGTGGCGTAGATGCTCCAGAACGAGGCTTTCGGCATCGGTCATGTACGAAATTATAGCACGAGTTTTTTAACGTGAAAACTTCTTATACTTCAGCCGATGCGGAATGATGCTGTCCTGCCCCAGCCGGCGCATCTTGTCCTTCTCGTAGTCCTGGAAGTTGCCCTCGAACCATTCGACATGGCTGTCGCCTTCGAAGGCGAGGATGTGCGTGGCGATGCGGTCGAGGAACCAGCGATCATGGCTGATGATGACGGCGCAGCCGGCGAAATCCTCCAGCGCCTCTTCCAGCGCGCGCAGCGTATCGACGTCGAGATCGTTGGTCGGTTCGTCGAGCAGCAGCAAATTGGCGCCGGCGCGCAGCATCTTGGCGAGATGCACACGGTTGCGCTCGCCGCCTGATAACGTGCCGACCTTCTTCTGCTGGTCGGCGCCCTTGAAGTTGAACAGCGACACATAGGCGCGCGAGTTCACTTCCTTCTTGCCGACCATGATCAGGTCCTGGCCGTTGGAAATCTCTTCCCAGATGTTCTTCTTCGGATCGAGCGTGTCGCGCGACTGGTCGACATAACCCATCTGCACCGACTCGCCGATCTTGATCGTGCCGGCGTCGGGCTTGTCCTGGCCGGTGATCATGCGGAACAAGGTCGTCTTGCCGGCACCGTTCGGGCCGATGACGCCGACAATGCCGCCGGGCGGCAGCTTGAACGTCAGGTTCTCGATCAGCAGATTGTCGCCGAAGCCTTTGCTCATGCCTTCGAAGTCGACGACGTTCTGGCCGAGCCGCTCGGCCACCGGAATGGTGATCTGCGCCACGGTGTTGGTCTTGGCATTGGCGATCTTGAGCAGTTCGTCATAGCGCTCGTAGCGCGCCTTCGACTTGGCTTGACGCGCCTTGGGCGACGACGAAATCCACTCGCTCTCGCGCTGCAAGGTGCGCTGGCGGGTTTCGTCCTCGCGCGCTTCCTGCTCGAGCCGCTTCTGTTTCTGCTTGAGCCAGGAGGTGTAGTTGCCCTCGTAGGGAATGCCGCGGCCGTGGTCGAGTTCGAGGATCCAGCCGGTGACGTTGTCGAGGAAGTAGCGGTCATGGGTGACGATCAGGATCGCGCCCGGATAATTGCGCAAATGGCCTTCCAGCCAGTTCACGCTTTCGGCGTCGAGATGGTTGGTCGGCTCGTCGAGCAGCAGCAGGTCGGGCGCATCGAGCAGCAGCTTGCAGAGCGCGACGCGGCGCTTTTCGCCGCCGGACAGCTTGGAAATGTCGGCGTCGTCCGGCGGGCAGCGCAGCGCGTCCATCGCCAGATCGACCTGGCTGTCGAGGTCCCAGAGGTTCTTGGCGTCTATCTCGTCCTGGAGCTTCGCCATCTCGTCGGCGGTCTCGTCCGAGTAGTTGACGGCCAATTCGTTGTAGCGGTCGAGGATCGCCTTCTTGGCGGCGACGCCTTCCATGACGTTGTCGCGGACCGATTTGGTCTCGTCGAGCTTGGGTTCCTGTTCAAGGTAGCCGACGCGGGCGCCCTCGGCGACGAAGCCTTCGCCGACATATTCCTGGTCGAGGCCCGCCATGATGCGCAGCAGGGTCGACTTGCCGGAACCGTTGACACCGAGCACGCCGATCTTGGCGTCCGGGTAGAACGACAGATGGACGTTATCCAGCACCTTCTTGCCGGCCGGATAGGTCTTCGACAGACCGCGCATGTGGTAGATGAATTGACGACCGTTCATTGCCTGAAAACCCCTGAGATTCCGGCCCAAACCCGCCCTGTCGTGAAAAACACGAGGCTGCGCGGCGTGTCGGGAAATGCGGGGCTGATGTAGCGATCCGGAACCCAAAGGGCAAGCGGAGCCGGTCGTCCGGGCGCGACGGTAAAACTCTGGAAACTCTGTCTTTTGATATTAATCTGTCGCATCCCCTTCACCAACGCCGCTTTAAGACTTGGCGCGCATGCTTGTGCATGAACCAGGCCGCCCAGAAGGGCGACCAAGGGGAAGCGGGCCAACGTTGCCCGCCAGCATTCAGGGCGCGTCATGTCGAGAGCCATCGCCGTCGCAAGTTCCGCAGAAAGCGCGCCGGGCAATATTTTTAGCCGCTCGTTCGCGGGCATCGGCCAAGGGCTGGCCACCTTCTGCCGGGAACTGACGCGCGACGCCGTCAGCCCCTATCGCCCGGAAAAGCACTATAGGGCACCTCGAACAATAGCGTTTTTGCTGCGTGATCGTTAGCCCGCGCGGATCGGCGGGCAATTGGCAGATGATCTGACGCCGGTGCGGCTCCGCCGTATGCACCCGGCGTCCTGTTGAGGGTGGCACAAGCTGCCTTTTCCC
>CAMBQQ010000173.1 GCA_945870035.1 Rhizobium sp. Q54
GGGAAAAGGCAGCTTGTGCCACCCTCAACAGGACGCCGGGTGCATACGGCGGAGCCGCACCGGCGTCAGATCATCTGCCAATTGCCCGCCGATCCGCGCGGGCTAACGATCACGCAGCAAAAACGCTATTGTTCGAGGTGCCCTTATATCTATGCGGCGAACGGGCATGGCGCCTGGGAAGCGGCGCTCACCAATGTGCTGTCGCGCGGCGACAAGGTGCTGGTGCTGGAAAGCGGGCGTTTCGCCATTGGCTGGGGCGAGGCGGCGACGATGCTGGGCGCCGACGTCGAGATTTTGCCCGGCGATTTCCGCCGCGCGGTGCGGCCGGCGGAAGTCGAGGCGCGGCTGCGCGCCGACACCAAGGGCGAGATCAAGGCGGTGCTGGTGGCGCAGATCGACACCGCGTCCGGCTGCGTCAACGACATCGAGGCGATCGGCAAGGCCGTGCGCGCGTCGGGCCACGAGGCGCTGCTGATGGTCGACACCGTCGCCTCGCTCGGCTGCATGCCGTTCGAGATGGACAGATGGGGCGTCGATGTGGCGATGGCCGGTTCGCAGAAAGGCCTGATGACGCCGGCGGGCTTAGGGTTCGTCGCGGCCGGCGCGCGGGCCCGCGATGCGCATAGACAAGCAAACATGCGCACGCCCTATTGGGACTGGACCTTCCGCGACGGCGCGGTGCACTACCATAAATATTGCGGCACGCCGCCGGAGCAGTTGCTGTTCGCGCTGCGCGCCGCGCTCGACATGCTGTTTGCCGAAGGCCTCGACAATGTGTTCGCGCGCCATCGCATTCTCGCGGAAGCGGCGCGCCGCGCCATTGCCGCCTGGTCGGAAGGCCAGCATTTCGGTTTCAATATTCTGGAGGCGCGCGAGCGCTGCGACACCGTGACGGCGGTGATCACACAGGACGGCCAAAGCGCGCAGCCTCTGGTCGATTATTGCCGCGACAAATTGGGCGTCGTGCTCGGCCGCGCGCTCGGCAAGACCGAAGGCCGCGGTTTCCGCATCGCCCATATGGGCCACGTCAATGCGCCGATGCTGCTCGGCACTCTGGCCTCGGTCGAGATCGCGCTGGAAGCCTTGAAACTGCCGCACGGCAAGGGCGGTTGTGTCGCCGCCATCGAGTATCTGGCGAAAGCGGTGCCAGCATGAGCGGCGGCGGCACAGATCAGACGGAACCGCGCGGCACGCTCACGGTTCGCATCAGCGCGATGCCGGCCGACACTAATGCCAATGGCGATATTTTCGGCGGCTGGGTGCTGTCGCGCATGGACCAGGCGGGCGGCATCGCCGGCGTCGAGCGCGCGCGCGGCCGCGTCGTCACCATTTCCGTCGATGCCATGACCTTCATCCGGCCGGTGCGGGTCGGCGACGTGCTCGAGGTCTATACCGAGATCGAGAAAGTCGGCCGAACCTCGATGAAGATCCACATCGAGGCCTGGGCGCGGCGCTACCAGACCTATGTCCATGAAAAAGTCACGGACGCCAATTTTACATTCGTGGCGATCGACGATGACAGCCGGCCGCGGCCGATACCTCCGATTTGATGGGAAAGAACTCGATGAAGAACCAGGCGCGTTTCTTGGGAGTGGTCGTGGCGGCGGTCGTGGCCTTTAGCGCACCGGCGCAGGCCGCCAAATGCGGCGGCGATTTCAACACCTTCATCAACGCGATGGCGCGCGAGGCGCAGGCCGCCGGGGTCTCGGCCCAGGTGGTCAATCAGGCGCTGTCCGGCGTCACGCCGGACCCGGCGGTGCTCGCCTTCGACAAGCGCCAGCGTTACACGTTCCGCAAGGGCTTCGAGGAATACGCGCGCACCCGCGTCATCCCCGCCCGCATCAAGCGCGCCAAGTCGCTGATGGCCAAACACGCACTATTATTGTCGCGAATCGAGCAGCGCTCCGGCGTGCCGAAAGAGCTGCTGATGGCGATCTGGACCTTGGAGTCCGATAACGGCACCGGCGATATCGGCAAGATGTCGGTGGTCCGCACCCTCGCCACCCTGGCGCATGATTGCCGCCGCACCGAATTGTTTCAGGGCGAGCTGATCGCGGCGTTGCAGATCGTGCAGCGCGGCGATCTGGCCTTGAACGATCTCAAAGGCGCCTTCGCCGGCGAACTCGGTCAGACCCAGTTCCTGCCGTCGTCATATATAAAATACGGCGTCGATTTCGACGGCAATGGCCATGTCGATCTCCGCCACTCCGTGCCGGACGTGCTGGCGTCGACGGCGAATTTGTTGAAGGTCAATGGCTGGCAGGCCGGCCAGCCCTTCGGCGAAGGCACCGCGAATTTCCAGGTGATGCGCGAATGGAATCGCTCGGAGCTCTATCGCAAGACGATGGTGCTGTTTGCAGAAAGGCTGACGGAGTGACGCGGACTAGCGCGCCGCGGCGCGCACCGGGCATGCTTGTGCCGATAAGACTTGCCGCTTGCCGCCGCCGCGCTTGTTGGTCTTGTCCGGGCCGAGCATCATGATCGCGGTGCCCATGGCCACGCTGCCGAACGTCACGATCAAGCCGAACAGCAACAGGCCGATCACCGCGCCGCCGAGGCGGTCGGCCATGGTAAGGTCACGCAAGCCGTGCGGGTTGAGGGCGAGCAAGCCGCCCAGCATCAGCAGCGCAACGCCGACGCCGATCGCGAGATTAATCGCAAGCATCCGAATCAGCGGCTGGCGAAGAAGATCGTTCTTGGGGCGAGCGAGCATGGCGGAAATGTCCGGTGACAATGTTTCATTTTATGCGCGTCGCCGCGGGCCGGCAATCGGGCGAAAGCGCTCTGCCGCCATGCGAAAAAGCAGGCGGTGTCGCCTATTTCACCTTCATTGCCTTTTCCGGCTTGGCGCCGACGCGGGACAGGCTCTTGATGGCGAGCGGCGCGCGCCCGGATTTCTCGGCGATTTCGCGATCCTGCTCGATGATAAAACCGCGCGCCGGTTCGTCTTTGTCGAGGCCGCCGAGCAGTTCGGCCGGCACCCGCCGGTTGGAACGCTGCGAACCGTCTTCGTAGACGACGTCAAAAAACGCGAATTCGCCTTTGGGGTTGGTTCCCGGTTTCTTGGCCATGGCGGAGATCCTCATCGAACGCGAGTGCGGAACGGGCGAAAAGAAAACGCCGGCGCTCGCGCGCCGGCGTCAGCATCAAGTGAGAGCTTAGATCGCCTGAAGGTTGGCGGCGGCCGACTTGCCGTTCTTGCGATCGGCTTCGATGTCGAACTGCAGCTTCTGGCCTTCGTTGAGGTTGCTCATGCCGGCGCGCTCGACGGCCGAGATGTGCACGAACACGTCGGGTCCGCCGCCGTCCTGAACGATGAAGCCGAAGCCCTTCTGCGAATTAAAAAACTTAACGGTACCAGTGGCCATGATGGGCCTCCAATTGAAACGCACAATGCGTTTTGTTTCCCTCGCGAACCATTCGCTCGGGTCTCAATTCGGATTCGGCGTGTTCTTGAGGAAGCCCCAGAGGGGATAACCGTAAGGTCCAAGCGAAATCGGAACAGCCCCGTATATAGGGGGGCGCTTCGGCCTTTGCAATCAGCATCCCTGACCTAGTTTGGGAACTTTGGTTTGCACCGGATTGTAGGTCAGTGGAGCCAAGCTATGCGTACGCGACAGATAGCTTGGCGTCGAGACGGGGCAATCTCGTTAATATTTTATGACGATCAGCGACTTTCGTCGTATGTTTTCAGCGAATGCAGATTTAGTAGGCGTATTCGCAATCAAATTCCGTTTTTTAAGCGCGCGCCGCAATAAACCTCATGTGATTTTCGCATAGATCGCATGTTGCACTGCACCTAGTGGATGGTGCGAATCCCTCTATATTGCAGTGCAACAAGCAGATGGATCATCGACACGCTCCAAAAACGAGGGTCCTGAATGGAGAATTCACATGGCCTACACCACGTCCGCGAATGAACTGGCTTTCAACGCGACCTACGCGCCCGCCAAAGCCAAGGTCGCTCCGCAGCGCGGTTTCTTCGGCCGCATGATGGACGCGATGATGGCTGCGCGGATGCGCCAAGCCGAACGCGAGATCGCCCTTTATCTCGATCACACCGGCGGCAAATTCACCGACGAAGCCGAGCGCGAAATCGAGCGCCGTTTCCTCAGCGCCTCGTCGCGCTGGTAGTCCTCGCTTTTATTCAGGAGTTCACGATCATGGCAACACTTCCCCTCCGCGCGACGCAGACACCGCAGGTCTGGCCGATTCCCGGTCTCGCCCGTCTCAGCGCCTACCTGTCTTTCCTCGCCGAGGTCTATGGCGAGGCGCAGCACTCGATGCGCGAAGCGAACAAGAAGTATCCGTTCGCCGGCATTTAACGTAAGCGACATCTTGAAAGCGCTCGGCACTCCGGTGCCGGGCGCTTTTTCTTTTGGCGGGAGGCGGACGCAGGCGCCTATTCGGCGGGCCCGGGCTGCCTCGTCTTGCGGGTCTGCCGATCGGCCCATGCCAAGGTGACGGCGAAGATCACAAAGGCCAGCGTGATTCCGGTGATGACGACGATCGTTTCTGTTGGCATGGCTATTCCCCCGTTTCCAAAAACAGGGAAAATCTAGGCAGCGGGGCACCGTCGTCCTTGATCTTAATCAAGGCAACCAGAGTGCCACAAAATCGGCGGACTTGGCCGTCACAAGACAGTCACCCCCTGAAATTTGGAGCCTTCATGATTCACCGCCTGTGCCTTGCTGTTTTTGTCAGCGCCATCGCGTTTACCCATGCCGCTTCTGCGCAGTCCGGCCCCGAGAAGGCCGTGGACGCCCACGGTAATCTCAATAGGGCACCTCGAAAAATAGCATGCCCCTCGGCCCCGTGCGAGTCTGCTGCCCTGACGGCATGATTCTAGGAGACTGACGATGGGGCAGCTCGGATTTTTCGATGCGGATAATCGGCTGGCGGCACTATCGGCGAAAGGCGATCCGCT
>CAMBQQ010000174.1 GCA_945870035.1 Rhizobium sp. Q54
GCCCGCACCTTCGGCGTCGTCGTTGCTTGGCTGTGAAGTTGGATCAACATGCCCGAACCCCGCTTCGAATGTCCCTCAGGATCGATCTTGCCATGAAAAAAGCAGAGCGACGAGGGTCTATGTGATCATCCGGGATGGAACACCTACGATTCGATCTATAAGGCGAAGCTCGGCAGCAATAAGGATCTCGAAAGCGCAGAAGCGAAACGCGCCGACGCCGAAGCGATTGCCCTGGCAAACGAGATCGAACTGGGAGACATCGTCGCGGTGCGCGGCATACTTGAACCGCTGTTCAACAAAGCCTGCGCCAACCGTAGCGTCGTTCTCTATCTCAACAACTGGCCGATCAGCGACGTGACTCCTTTGCCGCCACGCAACCCGGCCCAGGGCGAGCTTTATTTCAAATTGGTGAATCCACGTCACACTGACGGCCGCGATCCGTGGCGTCCCATTTTGAGCAAGCCGACATTCGCAAGCATACCGGTGAAAGTCAGTGTCGGCTTTGCGAATGGCGTCGCCATGCAACCATCTGGTCCCGCGCTGCCGATCCTGCAACTGAAGGCATTGCCGCCAGGATGGTTCGCGGTTTGGGCTGGAATTTTCTTCAGCATCCTTGGTGGCTTTTGGTATCTCGCGCGCTCGACCACCATGCTGCGCGATGCGACGCCACCCAAGCCAGGCAATCAAGGTCCGTTCAGCCTCGCGCGCACACAGGCCGCGCTGTGGTTCATCGTGATTCTCGCGGCCTATTTATTCATTGGTCTGATTACCGGCGACTTCAACAACTCGATCAACAGCACGGCCTTGACGCTGTTGAGCATCGGAGCCGGCACCGTGCTGGGCTCAGCCGTCATCGACGCGCAGAAAGACACCAGCGCACAACGGAAAGAAATTCAGCAGGCGACCGATCAGGTAGCGAGCGACATCAGGTCCGAGCAGGCCGGCGCCGACCCAACCCTCGAATCGCAATTGAAGAAGCTGAAAGGAGAATCGGAAGGATTGTTTATCGATATTCTCAGCGATGCCAACGGCATCAACTTCCATCGCTTCCAAAATGCGGCATGGACCGCTGTGCTAAGCGTCGTTTTCCTGACATCAACTTATCAAAATCTGGCGATGCCGGAATTCTCCACGACAATGCTCGGTCTGCTCGGCGTAAGCGCCGGCACCTATCTCGGCTTGAAAATTCCGGAACCGACCACCCCAACCCGGCCTGCGCCCAAGACCGGCGACGGCGCAGTTGGTGGAGCCGCTAAGGGCGGCGCGGGCGGTGCCGGCGGAGGCGCTGGTGGCGGAGGCGCTGGCGGCGGCTAGAAGAGGTCGAGATATTCCTTCTGCTCCCACGCCGTGACGGCATGCGGATCGCCGCCCTCATGGGCATCCTTTTGGTAGCGCGCGAATTCGGCATCCTTGATGTGGGCGTAGTAATCGATGAAGGCGCCGCCGAAGCCGGCGCGGAAGGCATCGTCGGCGCGCAAGGCGGTCGTGGCTTCGCTTAAGGATTTCGGCAGCAACGCCGCCACCGTCTCATAGGGCGTGTCGGCAGACGGCCCCGGATCGCTGCGCTGGGCGATGCCGTCGAGACCCGCGTAGATCTGCGAGGCCATGTAGAGATAGGGATTGGCGGCCGGTTCGCCGACGCGGTTCTCCAAATGCGTGGCGGCGTCGCCCGGCTGGCCCATCACCCGCATCATCACGCCGCGATTGTCACGCCCCCAGATGGCGCGATCCGGCGCCAGCGAATAAGAGCGATAGCGCTTGTAGCCGTTGACGGTCGGCGTGGTGAAAGCAGCCGCCGCGCGCGCATGATTGAGCAGTCCGCCGAGATAATAATTCCCGAGCGTCGACAGCCCATCCAGATCGACGAAAGCATTGCGCTTGGATTTGGTCTCGATCAGCGACTGATGCAGATGCCAGCCGCTCGACACCATGTTGGCCAAAGCCGGGCGGCACATGAAGCTCGCGAGATAGCCATTGCGGCGCGCGATCTGTTTCACCGCCGAGCGGAACAGGATCATCGTGTCGGCCGCGTCCATGCCGATTTGCGGACGAAAGGTGAACTCGACCTGGCTCGGGCCGATTTCTATTTCAACCGAGCGCAGCGGCAGACCGAGCGCCAAAAGGCCACGGCGCAGAATCTCGATCGCCGGATCGAGCATGTCGAAACGCGACTCGGTGAGATACTGATAGCCTTGCGTCAGCAGACTGACCTCCGGGGCTTCCGGCGGCCAAGTGGCATCCGCTGGCGCGAGCCGCGGATTTTCCAGTTTGAACAAATGGAATTCGACTTCCAGCCCGGCCATGAAATCGAACCCGGCCTTGTTGAGCGTCTCCAACGCGTTGCGATAGATGGCGCGGGTCGAGAACGGCACCGGCTTGCCGTTACTGAAAACGATATCGCACAGCACCCAGCCGGTTTTATCCGCCCATGGCAGAACGCGGAACGTCGCCGGATCGGCGACCATGACAAAATCGGCCCCGCCCTGCATTTCCGCCATGCCGAAACCGCCGCCGGCGGTGAACACCGGGAACACACTTTTGGGCGCGGTGTCCTTGGCCAGCAAAGTCGTCGTCATGGTGACGCCATTGCGCAGCGCGCTGGCGACTTCGGAGGCGAGCAAGGTCTTGCCGCGCAACACGCCGTGCTGGTCGGCGAATGAGAAGCGCACGACTTCGAGTTTTTGGCTCTTGATCGCACGTTCGATCGCGGCGGCCGCTTTCTCCTGCGCGGCGGTCCACAGGTTGTGACGCTCGACGAAGCGGGCGGAGGACTTTCGTTTAGCCGGTGCCATTTTCTCTCTTCACCTCCCCCTGAAAGGGGGAGGTCGCCTGCCAAGCGAAGCGATGGCGGGCGGGTGGGGGTCAATACTGCGCGAGCAGGACAACGACCCCCACCCGGCTCGCTGCGCTCGCCGACCTCCCCCTTTCAGGGGGAGGTGAAGAAGATCACTTCCCATTCTTCCAGCTCATCGCTTCGCGCTTGTTCGCTTCGGTCTGCTGCCAATAGCCCTGCCAATCATCGGTCGGGCCGATGCCGTCGATCGCAGCCGGGCCGGTGATGCCGGCGGCGCGCGCTTCATCCACGACAAGGATCGGCGTTTCGCCTTTGCCGGATTGCTCGATCGCGCGCCGCAGCAGACGGCGGTAGGCGGCGATCGCCTTGTCCGACGTGCCGAGATGCTCCTGCGTGCGATCCTGGATCGCGCCCATCGACTCGCAGGCCCACTGGTCGTGCACGTTGATGTCGGCGCCCATGCCGGTATAGGTCTCGTGCTCCTGCTCGTGCGGATCGAAGCCGTAATCGTTGCTCTTGTTCTTGTTCGGGATGTAGTCCGGCAACTGGTAGAGTTCGAGGCGCTGGTTGCGCATCTGCTCCTTGTTCACCGGCTCGCCGAACGAGGTGAAGATCGCGTACCAATAATGCTTGTGATCGTCGATCGGCACATGCCACTGCGAGATCGTCATCTCGCGGCTCATCGGAATCATGAAGGCGTTGGGAAAAACGAGATTGGTGACGCGCACATGCGTCGAGGCATCGTTGATCTGGCGCAAGGTCACGAGCCGGAAGCCATAATCGGTGTCCTCGACCTCGATGCGCGGCCGCGTCACCTCGCGCATGATCTGCGTCATCGGCATGTCGGAATCTTTGGTCTTGTCGCGAAACATCTTGCCGTAGGCCTGGCTCGGGTCTTCGTCATGAAAGAAGCGATGCAGGAACGAGGTGTGCACCGGGTCGATTCCGACCTCGAGCGATTGCAGCCAGTTGCAATCGATCATCCCCTTGAATGCGAAAGTGTGGCTGTCGGGCGCGACGAAGCAATCGAAATGCGGAAAGGCCGGCGGCTTTCCTTCACCGAGATAGGCGAACAGGATGCCGCTCTTCTCGACCACCGGGTAGGATTTCTGCTTGATGTTGGCGCACAGGTTGCTGTCGTCCGGCTCGGCTGGCGTTTGCAAACACTTGCCCTCGACATCGAACAGCCAGCCGTGGAAAGCGCAGCGCAGCCCGCCATCTTCCAACCGCCCGTAAGCGAGATCGGTGCCGCGATGCGGACAGCGGCGACCGATCAGGCCATAGCGGCCCTTGTCGTCCTTGAAGATAACGAGGTCTTCGCCGAACAGCCGCACCGGCTTGACGGGGCGATTGCCGGACAACTCATCGACGAGGGCCGCCGGCTGCCAGTACTGGCGCATCAAGCGGCCGGCCGGCGTGCCGGGTCCGGTGCGGGTGATGAGATCGTTCTGTTCCTGGCTCAACATGGCGTTCGCCCCGGGTGACTTGTCCGGGTCGAATTATAGGATCATTCCAGGGAGATGAGCCACACCGCAAAAAAAGGCCGGCGAAATCGCCGGCCTTTGACATAATCACGCGGAAGCTGCCTCGCTCAGCCCATGCGCGCCGAGCCGCCGCCATCGACACGGCGGCGCCACGCCGTCTGGCGCAGGCCGGTCAAGCGGCTGGCCGCGGTCTTGGCTTCGGCGCGGCTGGCGGCGGCGTAAGTGCGATATTCGAGATCGTGGACATGCGACACCAACGGCTGCTTGCCGAACAATCGTGCGAGCGGACTGACACCGCCATTGACCTTAAGGGCACCTCGAACAATAGCGTTTTTGCTGCGTGATCGTTAGCCCGCGCGGATCGGCGGGCAATTGGCAGATGATCTGACGCCGGTGCGGCTCCGCCGTATGCACCCGGCGTCCTGTTGAGGGTGGCACAAGCTGCCTTTTCCC
>CAMBQQ010000175.1 GCA_945870035.1 Rhizobium sp. Q54
AGGGAAAAGGCAGCTTGTGCCACCCTCAACAGGACGCCGGGTGCATACGGCGGAGCCGCACCGGCGTCAGATCATCTGCCAATTGCCCGCCGATCCGCGCGGGCTAACGATCACGCAGCAAAAACGCTATTGTTCGAGGTGCCCTTAACTTGCCACGCCATTGAGCTTATTGGCGCATTGATGAGCATATCGTGCCGAGTCTTACGGCGGCTCGCAACGCGAAGTCGGGAAAACATGGCATCCGCACAGCGTTTTCATGACATTTCGGCAATGTGTTGCATTCCCGTCACAGCCCGGTTCCATTCGGCCAAGGGCCGCCAGCGCTGTCACAAATGCTTGTCATGCGACCGGTTTCGGGCCGAAGCGGCCTAAAGCTTCGCCGAAAGCAGCGCGCGCGCCGACAGCGCCTGCTTGAAATCGACCATGGCCTCGTCGATCAGGGCGCCGCTATTGGCCTTCTCGAGCTTGCGCAGCAAGGTCTTGAGATTGCGGTCCTTGTCGCGGATCACCCAGCGGCGGGTGAAGATCTGCGCGTCGTATATCGAGGTAATGCGCACCGGTGCCGCGACCGACGGCAGATTGGCGTCGAAGTGCTGAACATAGGGTATCGTCATGCCACATCCACCCAGGCCCAAAGCCTGTTCACGATTTATGATTGCCGTTTCACCATGCGCGCTTTGAACAGCGAGCGATAGGGCGGCTGTGGATACATTGGCTATCTGAGTCTGTTTAAGTCCGCCCGATCGAATCGGCGCGCTGGAACCGCCTCGCTTGTAGGCACCGCGCATAAGGCCTATATATCTTTCATATCAATGATTTTCGAGCAGGCGCTCGTACGTTCTTGTTTGTTTCTTGTTGCTGGCCTCAAGCGGATGAATGTCCGCGGAAAGACGTTTGATGAACATCTTTATCTTCAAGTCGGAAAGCAACCGCGAGCTGCGCGCCTTTTCCGGCGACAAAGGCGGCCTCAATCTGCCGGCCAAATTCCGCCCGTGGCACGCCGTCGGCGTGGTCAAGCCCGACATGGCGCCGCCGAACAACCTCAGCCGCGACGTGATCGAGAAGTCGATCGCCGACAATGGCTTTCAGTTATACAAGCTCAAGGTCGAGAAATAGGGCGGCCGAGAAGCAGCCCGCGTCACTTCCGTGGCGTCACCGGCCGGCTGCGCAAGGTGTCGATATAAACCGCCTTGCTCATGAACTCGTGGCCCATGTCACGCAGTTCTTCCGCCACCTTGGGGTCGAGGCCTTCAGTGGCAGTGAGGCGAAAGCATTGTTCAGCTTTCTCGAGGAAATAACCGGCGTCCAGCATTAGGTTTATATGGGACGCACGTGCGCCATTTACAACCGAACTCCGTTGGATTTGCCCATAAATGCCCCATAATACCGCCTTCCTGTGCATGACGCGGCCGGAAGAGGCCGCGTAATACCTCCCCTTGCCCCTGCCCCCTTTGCCGTCGCATATTCGCCGCGACCTGCAGCAGATTCCACCACACAACAAACCGACCCGAGGGAGTTAAACGTCATGAAGCTCGTCCGCTACGGCGCACCCGGCCGCGAAAAGCCCGGCATCATCGCAGAGGACGGCAAGATCCGCGACCTGTCCCGGATCGTGAAGGACATCGACGGCGAGATGCTCGCCTCCGGCGGCCTCGCCAAAATCAAGAAAGCCAACCTCAAGCGCATGAAGCCGGTCGCCGGCAAACCGCGGCTCGGCCCCTGCATGGGCAATGTCCGCAACTTCGTCGCCATCGGCCTGAACTATTCCGACCACGCCGCCGAAGCCGGCATGCCGGTGCCGAAAGAGCCGGTGATCTTCTGGAAGCACACCTCGTCGATCTGCGGGGCGAACGACGACACCATGATCCCGAAGGACTCGCTCAAGCTCGACTGGGAAGTCGAGATCGGCATCGTCATCGGCAAGCGCGCGCGTTATCTGACCAAGGAAAACACCAAGGCGGCGATCGCCGGCTACTTCGTGTCGAACGACGTCTCCGAGCGCAACTTCCAGATCGAGCGCTCCGGCGGCCAGTGGGGCAAGGGCAAGAGCTGCGAGACCTTCGGCCCGATCGGCCCGTGGTTCGTCACCAAGGACGAGGTCAAGGATCCGCAGAACCTCGACATGTGGCTCGACGTCAATGGCGAGAAGCGCCAGCGCGGCAACACCAAAACCATGGTGTTCGATTGCGAACACATCGTCTGGTACTGCTCGCAGATGTTCGTCCTGAACCCGGGCGACATCATCATCACCGGCACGCCGCCGGGCGTCGGCCTCGGCATGAAGCCGCCGCAGTTCCTCAAGGCCGGCGACGTCGTCACGCTCGGCATCGAGAAGCTCGGCGAACAGCGGCAGAAGATCGTGGCGGGGAAGTATTAGGAGCGAGCGAGAACGGCACACTCCGCTGTCATCCCCGCGAAGGCGGGGATCCAGCACTTAAAATGCAAAACCCCGGGCTCATCGCCCCGGGGTTTTTGTTTGCGCGTTGCCACCTCACACTAGGCATCCGAGCGAAAGCGGGAGCCATGTCTGTTTTTGACCCACAAGCGACATTAGGCCGCGAGTATGATTCAGCTTAAAATGGCAGTGTTGGGCAAATCTAGCCCGAGTAAATAATTTTGTAGTTTGCGCCGATGCAACCGACACCCGGCTAAGAAGGCGGCAAACAATAACAGCACAGGTGGTCGATTTTCCGCAGTAAATTGCAATATTCAACAGGCTGGCGGAATACATCCCCCGGGGCCGAATAGTTCGAAATAGATATTGCGGTCGCGCAGAACCATGAACTTCGATTCTTCCGAGGGCATCACCGCGGGCCCCCGGTATGACAATTTCGGCTGCGACAGGATGATCGTCCGTTGCCGCATCGGGCCTGCGAGCGCAACATTGGCGCATTCACCGGACGCCGTTCTGCCTTCCGGGCATTTCTTTTTCTGCTGCGCGGTCGCGGGCGACGTGGCGCTCAGCGCTATCGCGATACAGAAAGCGCCGCAAATGATCCGAAGCATGCACTTTCCTCCAATTTTTCTCAAAATCGACTCAACCACATACGCAGTCCAGTGAACAGCACGGCGATGCCGCATGTGCCCGTGCTATCTTGTGTATCAGAATTGCACCGTACCGCCGATCACCATCGACAGGCCGGTGTAATTAAGTGCGGGGACAGCGACAACGCCGAAAAAAGGCTTGTCCGGATTTTCGTATTCGTGGACCCAGATGCGCTCGATACTGGCGTTCAAGACGACCTTGTCCGAGACTTTGTATTTCACTGCGGCGCCTAGGCCCCAGCGCGTTTTGGGCGGCGTGAAGAGATAATGAATCGGGTCATAGGTGTTGACGTTGCGGCGCATCCAATTGACGAATGGCCCGACCGACCATGCGTCGAAATCGAATGTGTGCTCGATACGCGCGCGATAATAGGGATTGTTGGCGTTTCTTTCGTCGTAGACGAGCTTTTCCAGGCCGGCGTCATAGACTTGGTTCTTCTGGCTGAGACTCCACGAGGCCGTCACGGACGTCGTCGATGTGGGCGTCCAGGCATAAGAGCCGCTGCCCGATATCGACCACGAGGCGCCGGGCAGATAGGACGCCGTGCCGTTGATGAAGGTCGTGCCGGAGACCGAATAGGCCGTCGATACCAACAGATAAACCGAACCCATCTGATACCCGAGCGACGCATTGACGGTGGTGTTTCTGCCGGGCGACACCTCGGTGAGACCTTGCACGTTATTGGAATCGAAGACGCCTTCCACATTGAACTTGATCGGAACGGTCAGCCCGGCGCCAAATGATAAAGTGAAGGCGGGGTTCAGCGGAATATTGACGCCGACGCTCGGTCCGATGGTGATGCCGCCGCCAAAGCTGCCGACTTCGACAAGATCCGAGTCCATGCGGGCATAGGCGGCATTGCCTTTCAGGATCGCTTTTCCGGTCGGCGTATTGACGCTCAGCGCCACGAAGGGCTGGTAACCGTCGAAGCCGTTATAGGTCATCGTTCCCGAAAACACCGTGTCGGTCTGCGTGGCGACCTGACCGGCGAAACCGGCGGTCTGTTGGCTTGAGCGGACCCAACCGCCGGAAACGCCGAGTTGCAGCTTGGTGTCTTCGTTGAGCGCGCCGTTGAGCGAAATACCAAAGGGCAGGTATAGCTGAGAGCCCTTGCCGGGCATTACCGCGATGCTACCGGGCGTTCCCCGGTCGCCGGACCAGGAGGAGTAGCGGACTTCTTGATTGTAGGAGACGGACCAAGGCGAAGCGGGCGGGTCCTCGTTGCCGGCTGTTTGCGTCAACGCAGCCGAACTGGTGCCCAGCAAGAATATAAAACCACTGACTGCGCATCTCATTATATTGGGACCACAAAGGCTCAATGCGCGTGCTATGCACACGTGGCCGTAAAAATGTGGGCGTGGAGACGCTGCCCAATAAGAACGCCAGATTGCGAATAGACGCATCAATGGCAAGAGACCTGCCAAAAAAGTCCGGCTTGATCAGGGCGAAACGCGCGACTTACTGTGGATACCGAACGTCCAAATGGGCGGAAATAATTTCAACGCCCGCCCCGCATCGATATACTTTAGGGCACCTCGAAAAATAGCATGCCCCTCGGCCCCGTGCGAGTCTGCTGCCCTGACGGCATGATTCTAGGAGACTGACGATGGGGCAGCTCGGATTTTTCGATGCGGATAATCGGCTGGCGGCACTATCGGCGAAAGGCGATCC
>CAMBQQ010000176.1 GCA_945870035.1 Rhizobium sp. Q54
GCCGCCCGCACCTTCGGCGTCGTCGTTGCTTGGCTGTGAAGTTGGATCAACATGCCCGAACCCCGCTTCGAATGTCCCTCAGGATCGATCTTGCCATGAAAAAAGCAGAGCGACGAGGGTCTATGTGATCATCCGGGATGGAACACCTAACGGTCCGTTCGGTTTCCCGGGATAGGCTCCGGCGGGCCCGTTCCGACCATGGGCGGCGCCATCTTAAGGAGAGCCAGTGGCCACTTTCCGGCAAAGCGTCGAACTGACGATCCCCGCTTTGCGCCGCTATGCGCGGGCGCTGACGCGGGATGCCGACGTTGCCGACGACCTGGTGCAGGACACGTTGGTGCGGGCGCTGCGTTCGGAACACCTGTTTCTCGGCGGCGACGTACGCAGCTGGATGTACACGATCCTGACAAACCTCAACCGCAACCGGCTGCGGTCGTTGTCGCGGCGGCCGATCATGTCGTCGATCGAGGAGAACGATGCGCCGGACATGGCCGGCCCGGAGTCAGGCCAACGCGATATCCAGCGGGCGCTGGCCAGTCTGGTCGAGGACCAGCGCCATGCGCTGCTGCTCGTCGTGCTCGAGGGCTTGAGTTACCGCGAAGTCGCCGATGTACAGGGCGTTCCGATCGGCACGGTGATGTCGCGTCTGGCGCGGGCGCGTGCACAAATCAAAACTTTTCTGGATGGCGAGCGTCCGACGCTGCGCCGTGTGAAATGAGAAAGAAAGCTATAAAGCCATGATCGATCGCGAAATGCCCGTGACCGAAGACGAGTTGCACGCTTATGTCGACGGCGAGTTGCCGGCCGACCGCCGCGAAGCCGTCGGCGCCTGGCTTGCCGCCAATCCCGAACAGGCTGCTCTGGTTGCCGCCTGGCGGGCGCAGGCCGACAGCATCCGCGCGCGCTACGGCGACGTCGTCAACGAGCCGGTGCCGCAGCGGCTGCAACTCGACCAGATCATCAAGAACGACATCACTTACGCGCGCAAACGCGGCCGGACTTTCGCGGCGATGGCTGCGGCCGCCGCTGTAATCGCCTTCATTGCCGGCGGCGGCGCCGGCTGGTATGCGCGCGACGTAACGGCGGCGGCGCAGCCGGTCTTCGACAAATTCACCACCGAGGCGCTCAATGCCTACAGGCTTTACGTCGTCGAGGTGCGCCACCCGGTCGAAGTGCCGGGCAGCGAACTCGCGCATTTGAAGCAGTGGCTGTCTCGGCGCGTCGGCCACGAACTCAACATTCCCGACCTGTCGTCGATGGGGTTGAAGCTTGTCGGCGGCAGGCTGTTGCCCGGACCGACCGGCGCTGCCGCGTTCTACATGTATGAGGGCCCGACCGGCGAGCGCTTCACCATTTTCTGCGGCAAGGCGGGCGGTCCGGAAACCGCGCTGCACTTCAAGAGCGCCGAGCAGTTCGCCTCGTTCACCTGGGTCGATGACAAGGTCGGCTATGTGGTGAGCGGTCCGGCCGACCGCGAACGGCTCGAAGCGGTGACCAAGGTCGTCTACGAACAGGTCGACAAGACGCCGGAGAAGAAGGGCTCGTAGGTTAGCCCAGATCCTTCCTCGGATCATACGGCCTATCGTCACGCAGTTTTTTCGCCAGCGCCTTCAGCTCGTCGCTCGGCTTGTCGGGCAGCACGACGCGCACGGTGGCGAACAGGTCGCCGGCGCCCAATGAACTTCCCTTGCCGCCTTTAACCGGGACGCCCTTGCCCTTAAGCCTAAAGGTGCGGCCCGAATTCGTCTCCGGCGGGATCGCCAGTTCAACCGCGCCATCAAGCGTCGGCACCCGCACCTTGCCGCCGAGTAGCGCTTCGTAAAGCGTGATCGGCAGATCGATGCGTAAATCGTCGCCATCGATTTTGAAAACCGGATGCGGCGCGACGGAAATCGTGATGATGACGTCGCCGGCGCGGCCGAGGGGGCCGGGGTAGCCCTGCCCCTTCAATCGAATCTGCTGGCCGGTGGCGATGCCGGCCGGGATTTTCACTTCGACTTCCTTGCCGGTCGGCAGCGACACGCGCGCGCTCGAGCCCTTGGCCGCTTCCGGCAGCGTGATCGTCAACGTGACGCCAATGTCCTGGCCGCCGCCGCCGCCCGCGGAGCCGAAATCCTCCGGCTCGAACTGGTTGGTGTAACCGCGGGCGCCGCCGCCGGGGGACGCCCGGCCGCCAAACATGCCGCGCAGCAGATCCTCGAAGCCGCCCGCGCCCGGCCCTGCACCACCACCGCCGCGGCGCTGGAAACCGTCGCCGCCGAAGGTGAAGCCCTCGAAGCCGCCGCCGTTCTGGCCGAAGCCGCCGCCGGGGTGCGCGCCCTCGAAGCCGCGGAAGCGCGGCTTGCCTTCGGCGTCGATCTCGCCGTTGTCGAAAGCCTTGCGCTTGTCGTCGTCGCCGACGATTTCATAGGCGGCATTCAATTCGGAAAAGCGCGAGGCCGCCTTGGCGTCGTGCTTGTTGGCGTCGGGATGCAGTTTCTTGGCGAGCTTGCGGTAGGCGGATTTGATCTCCGCCGCGCTCGCACCCTTGGAAACCCCCAATATGGTGTAGGGGTCGCGCATCCTTCGCCTCTCCTTAAACTGGTTGTCAAAAGCCCCAGACCACCGGCGCTTGCCGACGAATCGACCTTAATGTGGGGTTCCGGTGACGGAGTTGCAACGTTCCGGGGGTGCTTAAGACCGCTTCCAGGGCTTGAGCGAGCGGATTTCCCAAGGCTCGCCCTTTGCCACGCCCTTTGCCGCGCCCTTGACCGGCTTGCAGGCTTCGCCTTGCAACCAGGCCTGCGACGGGCCTTTGACATAACTGGCCAGGAAATCGTGGCAGGTCAGATCGCCCTGCGGGTAGGCCGAGGCAATTGGGGTGACAGTGCCGCGCGCGCCGGTTACCGGATTTTCCCAGGGCTGGCTCGAATCCTTGCGGCCGCGGGTGAGCAGCTCGCGGAGGGCAGTGCGCGCATAGGCCAGATCGGCCGCGGGCGGCAGTTCGGTGGACGGATTTGTGCCCGGCGGCGGCGTGATCGACCCGGTAGTATCGGAATTGGCCGAGGCAAAGACGCTGTCGAACTGCGACGACAGGCTGCAACCGCCGCCGCAAAGCGTCAGGCCGAGCACAACGGCCACGCCACGCCATAGGCGCGCCGTCACTGTTCCCCTATATAGAGGGGAACGGTGGAACTTCCGATCCGGCCGATGGGTCGCAAGACCGTACAAGCGAGTACTCCGCAGATGTCTGACGCAACGCCAATTGAACGCACAGCTAGGTTAACGAGTGGTGATTTCACCGAGGCCGACGAACCGATGGCGCTGTTTGCCGCATGGCTTGCCGAGGCATCCACGACGGAACCGCGCGACCCGAACGCCATGACTTTGGCGACCGTCGATGCCGACGGTATGCCGAACGCCCGCATGGTGCTGTTGAAGGGCGCAGACAACCAAGGATTCGTTTTCTACACCAACATCGACAGCCAAAAGGGGCAGGAGTTGGACGCCGCGCAAAAGGCCGCTTTGGTGTTCCACTGGAAGTCGCTGAACCGGCAGGTGCGCGTGCGCGGCATTGTCGAGCGCGTCACCGCGGAAGAATCTGACACCTATTTCGCCACGCGGCCGAAGCAGGCGCAGATCGGCGCCTGGGCGTCGAAGCAGTCGCAGCCTTTGGAAAGCCGTCTCGCCTTCGAGAAAGCCGTGGCGATCAACGCCGCCAAATACGCGCTCGGCAGCGTGCCAAGACCGCCGAACTGGACGGGCTATCGCATCGTGCCGTCGGCGATCGAGTTCTGGCACGACCGGCCGTTTCGCCTGCATGACCGCATTGTGTTCAAGCGCGCGGCGACGAGCGAGCCGTGGAGCAAGACGCGACTTTATCCGTAACATAAACTGTCCGCTCTGTCGGAATAAGGAATGCAATGCCGAACTCGCCAACGAACCAGCCGCGCCGCACCTTGCTGCTGACCGGCGCCAGCCGCGGCATCGGACATGCCACGGTGAAACGCTTCTCGGCCGCCGGCTGGCGCGTCATCACCTGCTCGCGCCATCCGTTTCCGGAAAACTGCCCGTGGGACGCCGGCCCCGAAGACCATATCCAGGTCGACCTCTCCGACATCGGCAATACCGGCGAGGCGATTGCCGAAATCAAGCGCCGGCTCGATAACGGCGAACTGCATGCGCTCGTCAACAACGCGGCGATTTCGCCCAAGGCCGAGGGCGGCAAGAGGCTCGGTTCGCTCGAAACGGACATCTCCACTTGGCAGCGCGTCTTCGCGGTGAACTTCTTCGCGCCGATCATGCTGGCGCGCGGGCTGGTGGATCAGCTTAAAGCTGCCAACGGCGCGGTGGTGAACGTCACCTCGATTGCAGGCTCACGCGTGCATCCGTTCGCCGGTGCGGCCTATGCGACATCAAAGGCGGCGCTGGCGTCGCTGACGCGCGAGATGGCATCCGACTTCGGCCGGCTCGGCATTCGCGTCAATGCCATTGCGCCCGGCGAGATCGACACCGCAATCTTGTCGCCGGGCACCGACAAGATCGTCGAGCAGATTCCGATGCAGCGCCTCGGCACGCCGGACGAAGTCGCCAAGATCATCTATGTGCTGTGCACGGAGACAAGCTCTTACGTCAACGGCGCCGAGATTCACATCAACGGCGGCCAGCACGTTTAAGCCGCTCACGG
>CAMBQQ010000177.1 GCA_945870035.1 Rhizobium sp. Q54
CTAGTGCAGACCATCAGGAAATCTTGCGTCTTGAGGAACCGTTTTACTTCGAGGAGTGCGCTTTTTCCGGACATTGAACAGGATTGGCCCAAAGATCGGCAGCTTGAACTGGCCCACATAGTAAGCCGTGGATAGTGCCTTAATTTCGACACGAGCAGACCAGATTATCGCATTGCTCGCCCGCATGGGGCCGAGCACTTATCTGCCTGTCGTGACCCCGCGCTGGGGACCAACTAAGCCGCGAGCTGCGGCGCTTTATAATCTCTCCTTCGAGGCGACAGGCTCGTTCGGGGAACCACCACTGGCTTTGGCCGTGGGAGGTTCCTCGGGCATATGCCCAGGGCCTCTCTCCCAAAGCCGAAAGGCGAACGGGAGATTGAAGTGCCAGACTTCAAAACAGTCCTTCGGTTGGTTTTCACTCTCAGCGTAATGAGCGCGATATTGGCTGTCACAGTGGCTATCCTGAATGCCTTTGTCTCTATCCCCTTCGCCGATCAGCTCATCAACGCATTTATCGAGGCCTTCAAGACCGGCATTATCGCGATTATCGGATTTCTCGGCGGTCGCGGGTTAAGCGCGAGATCGCGCTAGCGGAGTTTCTTCAACGAGGTGATATCCCGCACCTGCGTCTGCGGGATAAAACGAACCACGCTGTCCTTGGCGATAATGAAACCACTCGACGACGACCGCAAAATTCGAGCCCCGTCAATGACTTCTATATTGGTCGTAATCTTGTAAGTCTTAGATTCTTCCAACTCAAGCTGGCAGGCGACCATACCGGCCGTGAAAAACAACCCGAGCAAAACCATCAAGAATAGCATTATTTGTTCGGTCGTCGGCCTTCCATCTGCCCTCCACGAGAGCCACGCATTGTAAAACAGCCCTACGCCGCCGACGACGAATCCGAAGAACGCTAGTATATCGCCATAGAATTCCGATATCGATGGAATTTTCTGCACGAAAAACCCAACCACAACCATCCCGCCGCCGACCAAGTAAAAGCGATTGGCGCGCTGTTTGATCTTCTTCTCGCGCGCCTCCGTCAGTGGCTTATTAAGTTGGATGGCCACGATGGAGTACATGAGCTGCCCGATGAAGAATAACGACGTGAGAGCAAGGCCAATCGAATACACAAAATTATTGAAGTCAACGAGGCCCAGAAAATGGAGGCCGATTGACCAAAAATATCCGAGATTAAAGACGGTCAATATCGCGATGGTTGCGACCGACAATATCGGTATAACGCCCGCAAATCGCGCAAACATTTTCTTCCCCTAGCGTTAAGGCGTTTGACGAAACTATAAGCTTGTACTCGAGATTAGTTTGGCACCTCCGGCAGTTCTCCCGTCCTTTCCTTGAAGTGAGACGCCATTTTATTTGGCGCAACCATTGATCGACGGGTGAAGCTTATCGCTTCCTGCCGAAACGGCTACATCGACCCCTATCAATTTCGAGCCAAGCCTTCCGCCGCTAGCGTGGACGGAAATCTTCCGCCGCGACAAGCCGGCCAAGGCCAAGCGCAAGAAGAAAACCGACGAGGACGCGTAAGCTTCAGGTCATTCTGACAATAAAAATCCCGCCTTGGACATTCGTCCGGGGCGGGATTTTTCTTTTGCTTCATGGTCCGCGCCGCGGGAATGGCGCTCAGGTTGAGCGCCCCGTGGCCACCCAGCCGCGGAACGAGAAGGCGGCATAAAAGAGTTCGATATCAGAGAAACCGGCCTCGCAAAGCAGCGCTTCCTCTTCGTCGACAGAAAGCAGAGGCAGGCGCGTCATTCCCACGGCGGCGGCCCTGGCCTTCTCCCAATCAACGCCGCCGCGATCGGCAAAGGCCGCCGAGCGCGCCAGCCAGCGTTCCGCGCCATCGCTCGGCACGCTGTGATGGGCAACAACCAGGCGCGCCGCCGGTTTCAGCCGGCGATGGATCTCCTGCAACGTCGAGAGGCGTTCGCGCTTGTCGAGAAAATGCAGCGTGAGCAGGCAAGTCGCACCGTCGAACGGACCCGGCTGCGCCGCATCGACAGTGCCCTCGATCAACTCGATCCGATCTTTGACCGGCTGAATCGTGTGACGTGCAATGTCGAGCATGGCGGCGGAAGGATCGACGCCGGTGAAGGCCCATTCGGGTCGGGCTTCAGCCATCGCCTTCAACTCCATGCCCCCTCCCGCGCCGACCACGAGAATATGGGCGGCCGGTGGTGCGCCCTCACTCAAAAGCAGCATCGCCATGCGGTGGAGATCGGCCAGTCCCGGCACCTTCCGTGGTGCATCGTCCGCATAGGTTGCGACCATTGCGGGGTTCGAGAAAGGTCCTGAGCTTGTCTTCACGATGCTTCCTGACGGCTTGCGCGGCACGCAGACCGCGCAAGCCGCAGACGGGCAAATGCCTATTCGGATTTTTCGGGCTTGGATTCAGCAGGCTTGCTCTCGGCAGGCTTTGCTGCCTCCACCGGTTTGGCCTCCGGCGGTTTTTCTGACGGCTTGGTCTCCGCAGGCTTCGCCTCAGTCTTGGTATCGCTGGCCGGCTCGGGCTTTTTGCTGGCGGGCTTTTTCGGCCTTGCCGCGGTGCCGCCGCGCTTGCGCTCGGGCGCCGCCGCCGGCGCGTCAAAGGACTGGATATATCTGGCCATCAGGCCAGCCGATTCACGGCTCGCCGTATAATGCTCGCGCAGGAAGCTTTCGAGACCAAATCCCAAAGGGCCGCCGGCCTTGGCCAGGGATTGCGGCTGCTTGTGGCACATCGCGCAGTCGCTGGCGAAAATCTGCGCCGGCGTTTTATTGGCGTAGAGATTTTCCTGGGCGGCGGCGGGCACCACCCACATTAGAGCGAGAATGCCTATCGCCTGCCCGATGCCGCGATCCAAAAACATCATTGCCTTCAAGTCCCTGTTGTCGCTTATGTCGCCTCTAGCACACAGCCCGGCCAATAGCCGCGGCGCCACGAGTCGGCCATTTGATAGCGCATTCCCGGCCAGTTGTGACCGCCGCATTGGTACATCCACGGGCAAATCCTCACCCAAGGCCAGCCGGCATGGCTGCGGCAAAAGCGCATGCCTCGTCCAGATTTGAGGCATTGATGTACCATCGCGAGTTTGATTGAATATGGCGGTGGAACTCGTGTCGGCCGCCGCGTTTGGGGAGGTGCTGAACTACTACCACGGACGCGCGGTATTCGTTGTGCAGTGTGTTCACGACTAAGGATGGGGGCGGCCGATGGATCGGTTGCTTCGGCTGTTACTGAAGACGTTTATCCGGCGGGGTACCTTCCGCGTCACGACCTCGCGGGGAACGACTTTCACCTTCGGCGATGGGACCGGCCAGCCGGTATCGGTACGTTTTGCCTCGCGCGCCGCCGAATGGGGCATCCTCCTCGATCCAGAATTGAAGTTCGGCGAGTCCTACATGGACGGCACATTCGTCGTCGAGGAAGGCACCATCGCCGACGTCCTGGCCATCGCGCTCGGGCAAAACACCGACGTACCGCACTGGGCGCGGCTGCAAGGCCTGCTGCGTTTCCTGTACCGCCGCTTCGAGCAATTCAATCCGCGCGCCCGCTCGCGCCGCAATGTCGCGCATCATTACGATCTCGACGGCCGTCTCTATTCCCTCTTCCTCGATGCCGACCGGCAATATAGCTGCGCCTATTTCGAGCGGCCGGATCAATCGCTCGACGACGCGCAACTGGCCAAGAAACGCCACCTCGCCGCCAAGCTGCGTTTGTCACCGGATGTTCCAAAGAAAGACCTGCGCCTGCTCGACATCGGCTGCGGCTGGGGCGGGCTCGGCCTTTATCTCGCCGACTTCGGCGGCGCCGACGTTACCGGCGTCACGCTTTCGCAGGAGCAGCACGGCATCGCCAATGCGCGCGCGACCGAGCGGGGCCTTAGCGAGCGCGCGCGCTTCCGGCTTCAGGATTACCGCGACATAGAGGATCGTTTCGACCGCATCGTCTCGGTCGGGATGTTCGAGCATGTCGGCGTCAATCACTTCGACACCTATTTCAAGAAGTGCGCGCAGATGCTGAGCCAGGACGGCGTCATGGTGCTGCACTCGATCGGCCGCTCCGAAGGGCCGAGCCGGACCAATCCATGGATTTCGAAATATATCTTCCCCGGCGGCTACATCCCGTCGCTGTCGGAAGTGCTGCCGAGCGTCGAAAAAGCCGGGCTTTTGACCACCGACATCGAGATTTTGCGCCTGCACTATGCCGAAACGCTGAAACACTGGCGCGAGCGATTCCTGGCGCACCGCGAGGAAGTCGAGCGCATCTACGACCAACGCTTTGTCCGCATGTGGGAATTCTACCTCGCCTCGTCGGAAATGGCGTTTCGCGAGCAGAACCTGATGGTGTTCCAGATTCAGTTGACCAAACAACAGAATGTGGTGCCGATGACGCGCGACTACATCGTGCGCGAGGAAGAGCGCCTACGCATCGCCGAAAATGCACGGCGCACGCCGTTGCGACTCGCCGGCGAATAAGTCAAGGGCACCTCGAACAATAGCGTTTTTGCTGCGTGATCGTTAGCCCGCGCGGATCGGCGGGCAATTGGCAGATGATCTGACGCCGGTGCGGCTCCGCCGTATGCACCCGGCGTCCTGTTGAGGGTGGCACAAGCTGCCTTTTCCCTC
>CAMBQQ010000178.1 GCA_945870035.1 Rhizobium sp. Q54
AGTTGGATCAACATGCCCGAACCCCGCTTCGAATGTCCCTCAGGATCGATCTTGCCATGAAAAAAGCAGAGCGACGAGGGTCTATGTGATCATCCGGGATGGAACAGCTAACGATCACGCAGCAAAAACGCTATTGTTCGAGGTGCCCTTATGTGACCGCGGCCGGCCTCCTGACCTGGGGTGCCTTCTGGCGCGGCGAACTGGACGCCAGGCTGATGTTGCCGCCGACCTTCCTGGTCGCCTGGTTTGGCCTGCACGATATCTTCATCACCGCGACGCTGCCGCGCTACTCGTTCGATCTCCTGACCACCTATCCGCGGCCGCTGTATCTCGCCTTCATCACGGCTGTGCTGATGCGGCGCTTGGGGGCAAGTCTCGATCAGGTCGATAGCGCCAACGAGACATTGAGCGCCAAGCTGGCCGAACGCGAGGCCGAACTGGCGGCGCTGCATCGCAAGGACCGCGTCGAGGCGACGCGCCTGACGCGCGAGCAGGAACGCCAGCGCCTGACGCACGATCTGCACGACGGGCTGAGCGGCCATCTGGTGTCGATCATCGCTTTGTCGGAGCGCACCGGCGACAAGCCGACCGAACAGGCGGCGCGCGAGGCGCTCAACGATCTACGGCTGGTGATCTACTCGCTCGATCTCGGCGACAAGGAATTGCCGCTTGCGCTGGCTAATTTCCGCGAGCGCCTGATGCCGCAACTGCAACGCCTCGGCGTCACGCTCGACTGGTCGATCGCCGGATTGCCCGAAGTCTCCGGCGTGACTCCGGGCAATGCGCTGGCCATTTTGCGTATCCTGCAAGAAGCGATCACCAACGCGCTCAAGCACGGCCCGGCACGCAGGATCGCCATTCGTGGCGCAATCGACGCAGACGGCATGGCGGCGATCACGATCGAGAACGACGGCCGGCCTTTCGCCGAGAACGGCAACGGCCACGGCCTGGCCAACATGCGCCGGCGCGCGCAGCAGCTGCGCGGCAAATTGAGCATCGAGGCAGTCGCACAAGGCACCGCGTTCACGCTGCTGCTGCCGCGCGGCCTGCCGGATTTCGAGGAAGAAGCGGCCGTCTAGCTGTTAAGCTCGGCCAGTTCGACGCTGCCGGCAACCTTGCGCGGCGCCGGCACATAGGCGTCGCCGATCTGCATCATCGGCCGCGGATTGACGACGATCGACGACAGCCGGTCGTGCAGCGCTTTGGCAGAGGTCGGCTTGACCAGAAATTCGTGCACGCCGGCCTGCAGCGCCTGCACCACGGATGAGCGCTGCGCGCGGCTGGTCAGCATGATGATCGGCAAATTGGGGCGCGGGAACACGCCGGGCGAACGCACGATGCGCATCACTTCCATGCCATTGAGCAGCGGCATATCCCAGTCGAGCAGCATGACGTCCGGATCGCAGGAGCGAATCTGTTCGAGCGCGGCGAGACCGTCGGAGGCTTCGATCACCGACTTGGCGCCGAGATTCATCAGCATCATCCGCGTGACCCGGCGCATATAGGAATTGCCGTCCACGATCAGAATGTTGAGGCCCTGAATGAGCGTTTTGATCGGAGTATTTTGCATGAAGCGGGAGCTGCCGTTTCCTTGTCTGTCCCGCCAAGCTACCGGCAAATATCTGTGAATTCGCTAAGAGCAATCGTTCAATTTTTCGCAATCCAGATTGAATTGCGAAAAGAGTTGCCTAGGTAGAAACCCGGATGCGCCGCCGCCGTTCATGCAATGTTATCGCTAACCGAAAGTAAGTGCCGCCATGAAGCTGCCCGGACCCGACCATCCGATCGCAATCGAACCTCATGCTGAGCGCATTCGCGTGCGCGTCGGTAACATCGTCGTCGCGGACACGATGCGCGCGCTGGCCTTGCGCGAAGCGAGTTATCCCGTTGTTTACTATATTCCGCGTGAGGACGCGGACATGAGCCTGCTCACGGCGACAGGCCATTCGACGCACTGCCCGTACAAAGGCGACGCCAGCTACTTCACGATTACCGTCGATGGCCGCGATGCGGTGAATGCGGTGTGGAGTTATCAGCAGCCTTATCCGGCGATGGCCGCGATCAAGGATTATCTTGCGTTTTATCCGAACCGCGTCGATGCGATTGAAATTACCCCGTCATCCTGAGGTGCGAGCGTGCAAAGCACGCGAGCCTCGAAGGATGAACGGCCCCATTGCCGCAAGACATTGGCCGTCGCCCTTCGAGGCTCGTAACCTTCGGTTACTCGCACCTCAGGGTGACGGATTTCTCAATGCATCCGCGGCCCTTTGAGAAACTTGGCGCGATCGGATGAGTTCACTCGCACGTCGAAGGTGACGCCGTCGCGGTGCAAAGTCAGAGGCACTTCGACGCCGGCCTCGCCCAAAGCCCAGACGCGGCGGTAAAGCCCGGCCAAAGTCGAGACATTCTTGCCGCCGACCGCGACGATCATGTCGCCGGTCTTGATTTCGGCGCGCGCCGCCGGTCCCTTCGGCGCGATGCCGACCGTGACGATACGGTCTTCGATCTCGGTGCAATAGACGCCGAGCCATGGCCGCACCGGTTTGTTGACGCGGCCGAATTTCGTCAGGTCGTCGAGAATCGGCTTCAACAGATCGATCGGAATCGTCATGTTGAGATTTTCCGGCTTGCCCTTGCCGCCCTCGCGCACGCGTTCGATTTGCAACGAGCCGACACCGAGCAATTCGCCTTGCGCCGATATCAGCGCGGTGCCGCCCCAATTCGGATGCGCGGGAAACGTGAAGATCGCTTCCTCGAGCAGGTATTCCCAGTAGCCGGCGAATTCCTGCTTGGCGGCGATGCGGCCGGCGAGCGAACGGGTGCGCCCGCCGGCGCCGCCGACGACGACGCGCTCGCCAACAACCGTGAGGTCCGAGGAACCGAGCGGCAGCACCGGCAGGTCGATGCGGCCGAGCACCTGCACCAGGCCGAAGCCGGTCTCGCTGTCGAAACCGAGCGCGTGGCCCTGCACGACATTGCCATCGGACAGATGCAGCCAGATGGTTTCAGCTTCGGTGATGAGATAGCCGACGGTCAGCGCCAGGCCGTCGCCGATCAGCACGCCATTGCCGGCGCGCTCGACGCCGAGCGTATCGGCGGTGAAGGCATCGGGCGGGATGATCGAATGCAAGCCGACCACCGAGGACAGGGCACGATCGAGATCGTAGCCATAATCCTCTGGCCGCGGCTGCACCGCGGGCGGCACTTTCCATTCGATCAATTGAGCCATCGGCGCGCTGTCTCCTGCGGAATTGCCCCCGGATATAGGGGGGATCATAGCGGGCACCAGTTGGCCGACAAACGGCAAATTGGCGCGTTTGCGTCCGCGCGCGCCAGTGCTTAGGTAGTCGGAATGACCGCCCTCTCCGTCCTCGATCTCTCGCCCGTTTGCGCCGGCTCCACGGCGGCGCAGGCCTTGCACAACACCCTCGATCTGGCGCGGCTGGCGGATAACCTCGGCTTCGTCCGCTATTGGGTGGCCGAACACCACAACATGCCGCTGATCGCCAGTTCGGCGCCCGAAATCATGATCGGCCAGATCGCGGCGGCGACCCACAATATGCGGGTCGGCTCCGGCGGCATCATGCTGCCCAATCACGCGCCTTTGATGGTGGCGGAGCGCTTCAAGGTACTGGAGGCTTTGTTCCCCGGCCGCATCGATCTCGGCCTCGGCCGCGCGCCCGGCACCGACCAGGCGACATCTTACGCGCTGCGCCGCCGCCAGGGCATCAGCGAGGAAGACGACTTTCTCGACCGCTTTTTGGAATTGATGGCGCTGGAGACCCGCAATTTCCCCGCCGGCCACCCGTACCACAACATTCGCGCGATGCCGGACGGCGTGCCGCTGCCGCCGATCTATCTGCTCGGCTCATCCGATTACAGCGCGCAGCTTGCCGGCCAGATCGGCGCGGCTTTCGCCTTCGCGCATCACTTTGCGACCTTTCCGGCCGACGAGGCGATGCGGCTCTATCGCGACAGCTTCCGCCCCTCGGCCTCGCACGACAAGCCCTATGCCATTATCGGCACGCATGCGGTTCTGGCCGACACCGACACTGAGGCAGAACGGCTCGCGGCGACCGTCGATTTGAATGTCGTGCGCCGCGCCAAGGGCGAGATGCTGCCGCTGGCGTCGCCGGAAGAGGCGCTGGCCTTCGACTACACGCCGATCGATCGCGCCCGCATCGCGCAAAACCGCACCAAATTGTCGGTGGGTTCGCCGGCAACGGTGAAGGCGCGGTTCGATGCGCTGATCGCCGCGACCAAAGCCGACGAAGTCATGGTGACGACCATGATCCACGACCATGCCGCGCGGAAGCATTCGTATGAATTGCTGGCGCAGCTTTTTATTGCGCCAGATCAAGACTGAGCGGCCGACGATCGGCCAATATTATACAAAAGCCGGTCGAGGAAGCGTTCGCATGTCGCCATTTCAGGCTGGCATTCGCATAACCGTCATATCGCGGGAGCAAGGTTAACTGTTCCATCCCGGATGATCACATAGACCCTCGTCGCTCTGCTTTTTTCATGGCAAGATCGATCCTGAGGGACATTCGAAGCGGGGTTCGGGCATGTTGATCCAACTTCACAGCCAAGCAACGACGACGCCGAAGGTGCGGGCGGCGA
>CAMBQQ010000179.1 GCA_945870035.1 Rhizobium sp. Q54
GCGCCTGGAACCGTCGGGGTCGGGGCGAACTTTTCGTATCCCCGCCATCGTTAGTATTTTTAGTGTGCGTGTCATGGTCTGGGTAAACGTGGGGACAACAAAATTACTTGGTAGGAAGTGTTAAGCACTGTTTCCAAACAAGCACAAACTTAACCTAAACCCTCTTGAAAGCCCAATAAACGAATTTTCTGGCGATCTAAAGTGTTACGGGTTGATACCGGCAGCCTCGATTTCCTAAACCGAAGGTCGGAGGTTCGACTCCTCTCGGGACCGCCAAGAAATTCCGGAGGGACGACATGCAGCAGCACTATCCCGCCGTCCGTTTCGTCGTGCGGCATGGCGCTACCGTCGCATGGCTTGTTCCGGCGCTGATCGCCGCCGCCGGGCTCGCCGGTTTCGCCTTTCACTGGGGACCCTGGATTTCATCGGCCCTCATTGTTGGCGCGGCCACTCTGTTCTGCGTGCTCCGTTTGGTCGTTGAACTCGTGCAGATCATCGCCGAAACCCTGCTGCCTCAGTGAGCGCGCATGCCAATTGCCGATCGCTATGACGTGGTCGTCGTCGGCGGCGGGCTCGCCGGGCTGGCGGCGGCCAACAGCGCTGCGCAACTTGGACTTCGCGTCGTGGTGCTCGAAGCCGGTTCGGACGAGCGCTACCTCTGCAATTCGCGCTACACGTTGGGCTTTCTGCATGTCGCTTTGAACGCGACGACGTCTGCCGCCGAGCAGTTGCGCAAGGCTGTCGAAACGGCGACCGACGGCGATGTCCGTCCGGATCTTGTCAATGCGTTTGCCGGCAATGTCGGGCGCGCCGTAGCCTGGCTGGGCGAGCTCGGCGTCCGCTACATCAAGGGCGGCCCGCTCCCCTGGATGAATCGCCTGCTCGCTCCTCCGGCGCTGCGGCGGCCGGGCCTGCATTGGGAAGGCCGCGCCGGCGACGTAATGTTGCGCAAGCTCGGTCAGCGTCTCAAGGATGCCGGCGGTGAATTGAAGCTGGGCACGCGGGCGCGGCAGCTCGCGATGGACAATGGCCGCTGCGTCGGCGTCGAGGCGGTCAGCAATGGCCAGACGGTCCGATTTTCCGCCGGCGCCGTGGTGCTCGCCGATGGCGGCTTTCAAGCCAATGCCGACTACGTTCGCAAATACATCTCGCCACGGCCGGAGAAGCTCTGCATCCGCAATGCCGCGACCGGCGTGGGCGACGGCTTGACCATGGCCGAAGCCGTCGGCGCCAGGCTGAGCGGCCTCAATCGCTTCTACGGCCATATCCAATGCTATGAAGCATTGAGCAACGACAAACTGTGGCCCTATCCCATTCTCGACCTGCTGGCGACGGCGGCTATCGTCGTCGATCGCCACGGCAAGCGATTTGCCGATGAAGGGCTCGGTGGCGTCTACATGACCAACGCCATCGCGGCGCTCGACGAGCCGGATACGGCTGTCGTCATATTCGACGACGCCATTTGGAACGGCACCGGGCGCGAATACATCCTGCCGCCCAATCCGAACGCGGTCGAAGCCGGCGCCACGCTGATCTCGCATCCCGATCTCGGCAGCCTGGCGCAGGCGCTCGGTCTGCCCGCGACTGAGCTGCAAGCGTCCGTCGATGCGTATAACGATTTCGTGCAAAACTGCGCGGCGATTGCGCCGCCGCGCAGCAATCGCGCGGCGAAACCGCAGCCGATCGTCAAGCCTCCGTTCCATGCTTTGCGTGTTTGCGCCGGCATCACTTACACGATGGGCGGAGTTGCGATCGATGGCGGCGCGCGCGTACTGGACCTGAGCGACCGTCCCATTCCCGGCCTATATGCTGCGGGCTCAACCACGGGCGGTCTCGAGGGTGGCGGACCGGCCGGCTACGCCGGCGGTCTCAGCAAGGCGCTCACGCTGGGGCTGCTGGCCGGGGAATCCGCGGCCAAGGAAATTGACGCGCTGAAGTCGTAGCGCATAATCAATGAAACGGTGCTGTCCCGGCGTCACACGCCTAGTAAGTCCGGGCGATTATCGACAGAACGGGACCGTGCAAGCCGCGAAACAGTGTGCTACATCGCGGCGAGCCGGTCCCGTAGCTCAGCAGGATAGAGCAGCGATTTCCTGAACCGAAGTCGGAGGTAGTCGCCTCTTGGGACCGCTAAAATTCAACCGGCAACGGGCGACGCTCATAAATCCATGACCAAATCGACGCCCGTTTTCGACGGCCACAACGACGTCCTGCTGCGGCTCTACAAATCGACATCGAAAGACCCGGTCGCCGATTTTCTCGGCGGCGAGGAAGCCGGCCACATCGACCTGAAGAAGGCCCGCGCCGGTTCGCTGGCCGGCGGACTTTTCGCGCTGTACTCGCCATCGGCGACCAAGACGAGGCTGCCGAACGGCCAACCGTCGCCGAACCTACCGCCGGCCTTGAGCATGGACGAGGCGCGGCAGTCGATCGCCGGCGAACTGGCGATCCTCGTCAGGATCGAGCGGGCCTCCCACGGCGCCGTCGCCATTTGCCGGAACGTCGCCGAGATCAAGGCGGCGATGGCGCGCGGCGCGCTGGCCGTCGTCGTTCATATCGAAGGCGCCGAAGCCATAGACGCGAACCTCGATTTTCTCGACGTACTCTATGCCGCCGGCTTGCGCTCGATCGGCCCGGTGTGGAGCCGCACCAATATTTTCGGCCACGGCGTGCCGTTCCGCTTTCCGTCGAGCCCGGACACCGGCGATGGCCTGACGCAAGCCGGCGAAAATCTGGTGCGCGCCTGCAACGAGATGAAGATTCTGATCGACCTGTCGCACATCACCGAAAAAGGTTTTTGGGATGTGGCGCGGCTGTCGAAAGCGCCGCTAATCGCCACGCACTCCAACGCGCACGCGTTGTGCCCGTCGCCGCGCAACCTCACCGACCGGCAGCTTGATGCCATCCGCGACAGCGGCGGCATGGTCGGCCTGAATTTCGCCACCGGCTTTCTGCGCGACGATGGCAACATGCGGCCGGATACCGATGTCGACCTGATGGTGCGCCATCTCGATTACCTGATCGAGAAGCTCGGCGAAGATCGCGTCGGGCTGGGCTCGGATTTCGACGGCGCGACGGTGCCGGAAAAAATCGGCTCGGCCGCGGGCCTGCCGGTGCTGTTCGATGCGCTGCGCGCCAAAGGCTACTCCGAGGCGTTGATGACCAAGATCGGGTCGGCCAACTGGCTCGATGTGCTGGCGCGCACGATCGGCTGATATCAAAACAAGAAGCTCAGTGGCCGGGCGCGCCGACCAGGGTCCAGTCGCTGTTTCGGATTTCGAGCATGCGCATGGCCGTCAGATCAAGGCCAAGATGGTCGGTCGGCGACATGTTGACGACGCCGCCGGTGCCGATGAAATTTCGCGTCGTCTCGATGGCGTCGCGCAGCTTGGCGCTGTCGCTGCTGCCGGCGCGCCGCAGGGCGTCGAGCAGGATCATCAGCCCGTCATAGGCGTGGCCGCCGAAGCTCGACACCGGCTGCCCGGTTTTCTGTTCGTACAGGGTCTTGTAGTCTATCAGCACTTTTTTCTGCGGGTCGCTGTCCGGCAATTTTTCGGCAACCAGCAGCGCGGCCGCGGGCAGCCGCACGCCCTCGGCGGCGGCGCCGGCCATCTCGATATATCGCTTCGAGCCGACGCCATGGCTTTGATAGAGCGGCAGTGCGATGCCCAACTGCCGGTAGTTGCGCGACACCGTCGCCGGTCCCTTGCCGAAGCCCGGATTGATCACCGCCTGGACGCCCGCTGTGGCCTTGATGGCGGCAAGCTGCGCGGTCACGTCGCCATTGCCGGGACTGTAGCTTTCCTCGTGCAGAATAGAGATGCCGTATTTGGCGGTGAGGCTTCGGCAATGGCGGCGCATCGAGACGCCGAAGGCATCGAGCCCTGAGATCATGGCAATGCGGGTCAGGCCGCGTTGCTTGAGATCCTCGAAGATCTTCTCGCAGGCCATCAGGTCGGTATGCGGCGTCTTGAACACATAGCGCCTGACCGGCGATACCGCTTGCACGGCGCCGGCGAAATTGATGAGCGGCACGCGCGCTTTTTCGGCGAGCGGGATGAGCGCCAGGGCCGTCGCGGTGGTGGTGCCAGCGAGCAAAGCATCGACCTTGTCTTTTTCGATCAGCCTGGTGCCGAAGATGCGCGTCTGGTTTGGATTGCCGGCATCGTCATAGGCGATCAGCGTGATCTTGTGGCCGTTGACGCCGCCTTTGGCGTTGATGTCGGCAACATAGATTTCCAGCGTTTTCTTTTCCGGCTCGCCGAGATAAGCGGCCGGGCCGGTCACCGAGAGGACCGCGCCGATTCTGATATCGGCGTATGCGTGGCCTGCAGCCGTCAGAAAGATCGCGGCTGCGATCGTCCACGAAAGCTGCTTTGCACTCATCGGTCGCAGCCTCCCTCGAATCGTTCGTCTCGAGGGCACCTCGAAAAATAGCATGCCCCTCGGCCCCGTGCGAGTCTGCTGCCCTGACGGCATGATTCTAGGAGACTGACGATGGGGCAGCTCGGATTTTTCGATGCGGATAATCGGCTGGCGGCACTATCGGCGAAAGGCGATCCGCTT
>CAMBQQ010000180.1 GCA_945870035.1 Rhizobium sp. Q54
GCGGATCGCCTTTCGCCGATAGTGCCGCCAGCCGATTATCCGCATCGAAAAATCCGAGCTGCCCCATCGTCAGTCTCCTAGAATCATGCCGTCAGGGCAGCAGACTCGCACGGGGCCGAGGGGCATGCTATTTTTCGAGGTGCCCTTAAAAATATTTTCGGCCAGTCGCCGCATTATTCAGTGCAAATTTTGTAAAACTATTCACATCGAATACCTGCGAATTAGATACGGTTTATAGCGTTTTCGAGCGAAGTGGGTGCCGGTTCGCGTGAAGAAAACGCATCAAAACAAGAATCTAGAGCCCCGGCTTTGATTCTATCAATGCCGGAAAGGTTCTAGTGCAATCGCCGCGGCGGCACGTCGATCGGATTACAATTGCGCTGGCCGGATTCGAAACACAGTTGTGCCTTGCGGGAATCGACCATCGCGTTGGCCAGCCACAGCCCGCTGCCGACAACAAGAACGGCGGCGACGGCCAGGAAGATGTTGGTGGCACGGCGGTCGCGCTCGGTTTCGTGATCGTCGTCGTGCTCGGGCCGCCGCTCCGGCTGATCCATCAGAAACCTCGATGAGGGCCTTTTGGAGCGCCGTCTGGATTTTCAGCCGGGCGCTCAAGCCACGCGGATTATATCCGACCGAACGCGTTTTGCATCGAGCTGGTCGGCGCGTTTAACGCGGTTGCGTCCGGCTGCCTTGGCCGCATACAACGCTTGATCGGACAATTTCAACAGCGAACCGATTTCGGCATCGGCTTTCGCACTCTCCGACACACCGGCGCTGACGGTCGCAAGAACCTGATGGTCGTCCACGATCCGGGCGTCGGCCTCAAAAGCCGCGCGAATGCGGTCGGCGCGAATCGCGGCCGCTTCGATGCTGGTCGCCGCCATTACCACCGCGAATTCCTCACCGCCGAGACGCCCGAAGGCGTCGTAGGGCCGCAGCGCCGCGGCCGTGACGGCACAAAATTTCCGGATAACGGCATCACCCGTCGCGTGGCCAAAAGTATCGTTGATGCTCTTGAACTTATCGAGGTCGAACATGATCACCGAAACCGGCGCGCCTTCCCGCTGGCAGCGATGCATGATCTTTGCGGCAGCATCCAGAAATCCCGCCCGGTTGGCGATACCGGTGAGCGGGTCGATGACCGCGGCCAGTTGGCTGGCGGCCTCGCTGCGCTCCTTCACCAGCGAAAGCGCGAATGCCGCGGTCCCGACAGCGAAAATAATGCTTTCAAAATGGATAATGCCAAAAAAGCTCATCAGTTCCGGGACCTGAATTCCGACGCCGCGGCTGCCGATCATGCTGACCGTGCCGATCAAGGTGACACTGGCATGGACGCCGAGAAGAACGGTAAGCGGCAGCCGCGCGGGCAGCCGCTCGGCGCGACCGCGCCAAAGGCTGATGGTGGCGGCGAGCAAATAGGCCGCGCTGATGACGAGAGGACCGGCGCCGCGGATTGAAGCGGGAAGCAGGCCGACGACGAACAAGAGGCCCACGCCGGCCAACGCCAACGCGATCGGCGCCGGCTTTTCATCGAGAGCCCGAGCGCCTTTCCAGATCAGGCCGTGGTTCAGCGCCAGCCAGTAGCCGGCGCCGATCATGAGCAACGGCTCCTGGTAAGCCGTCGCCATCATCAAGCACAGGATGCCCGCCGCCGCCGCCAAACCGGCAATGCCCCAGATCGCCAAGGCCAGTAACTTTCGGTTTGCCCACCAGGCGACGAGCAGCAGCGTGCCGGAGCAAGCGGCGACGAAGCTACCCATTGCCATTAAAGTCAGCGTATCGAGTTGCATGTTGTTTCCGGCGTTGCCATCTCTTATGCGTCTATGGCGCGTGCACACCGGGCAGTTTCGCCAGCAGAACTTTAGATTCGATGAAACTTGATGCGTGGTTATCTTGCTTTGGCTCGCTAATTATTGACCGAATGCCAGTCCGAGATGGCGAAAAATGCTCTATCGGTACTTGGGAACCACTCTCGCAATCGTATGCGCCGTCCCTTATATCGGACTGCAAATGGAGCTTCAGACATGGACCCCGCCATTTCCTCGTTGATCGACCGCGCCGGCCTCGACAAAGGCAAGGTGCGTCAACTGATCGCGCGCGGGCTGGAAGGCGCCGACGACGGCGAACTCTTCCTCGAATATAAGCAAACAGAGGCTTTGGCCTTCGACAATGGCCGTCTCAAGCAGGCGACCTACGACACCACGCAGGGCTTCGGCCTGCGCGCCGTCAAGGACGAAGCGGTCGGCTACGCTCACGCTTCCGACCTGTCGGAAGGCGCGCTGGCGCGCGCCGCCGAAGCGGTGCGCGCGGTCAAGGGCGGCTACACCGGCAGCTACGCCGACGCGCCGAGCCGCACCAACCGCAAGCTCTATGGCGACGAGAATCCGCTTGGGACACCGGCTTTCGAAGACAAGGTGAAGCTGCTCGAGACCATCGACGCCTATGCCCGCGCGAAGGATCCGCGCGTGCGGCAGGTGACGGCCAGCATCGCGGCGACCTGGCAGGTGGTGGAAATTTTGCGCGCCGATGGCGAAACATACCGCGACATCCGTCCGCTGGTGCGGTTGAACGTGTCGGTCGTCGCCGGAGATGGCGATCGTCAGGAATCCGGCAGCCATGGCGTCGGCGGCCGCGAAGGCTATCAACGCTTCATCGAGCCATCGATGTGGCAGCACGCGGTCGATGAAGCCGTGCGTCAGGCGATGGTCAACCTCACCGCCGTGGCAGCGCCCGCTGGTGAGATGGACGTCGTGCTCGGGGCCGGTTGGCCGGGGGTGATGCTGCATGAGGCTGTAGGTCACGGTCTCGAAGGCGACTTCAACCGCAAGAAGACTTCAGCGTTTGCCGGCCTGATGGGTCAACAGGTTGCGGCCAAAGGCGTAACCGTCATCGACGACGGCACCATGCAGTCGCGGCGCGGCTCGCTGTCCATCGATGACGAAGGCACGCCGACCAATCGTACTGTCCTGATCGAGGACGGCATTCTGGTCGGCTACATGCAGGACCGCCAGAACGCACGTCTCATGGGCATGAAACCGACCGGCAACGGACGCCGCGAAAGCCACGCCCATGTGCCGATGCCGCGCATGACCAATACCGCGATGCTGGCGGGCAAGCACGACCCGGCCGAGATGATCGCCTCGGTGAAGAACGGTCTTTATGCCGTCAATTTCGGCGGCGGTCAGGTTGACATCACCTCAGGCAAATACGTGTTTCAGTGCACTGAGGCGTACAAGATTGAAAACGGCAAGGTCACCGCGCCGGTCAAGGGCGCGATGCTGATCGGCAACGGGCCGACCGACCTGCACCGCATTTCCATGATCGGCAATGATTTCGCTCTCGATCCCGGCATCGGCACCTGCGGCAAGAACGGCCAGGGCGTGCCCGTCGGCGTCGGCCAGCCAAGCCTGCGCATGGATCGCATTACCGTCGGCGGAACGGCGTAAAGACTATCTCACCACCCCCGACACGCAGCACGGCTTGGCTCGCGGGCGCGTGATCCTGTCTTTCAGGAAGCATCGCGCGGAAGCGCCGATATAGCCCGGCCGCACATAGGTCCAGGCGCGGCATTTGCCGTCGGCCTGGCAGGCGGCGCTACAGGCCGCGCCGGTTGAATCGGGCGGCGTCTCGAAATTCCGGTAGTCGCCGCCGAGCCGATCGATCGAGTGTTCCACCGGCCCGATGCGCGGCTCGATGACGCCGGCGCCGCGTACGCCGGACACGCAGCATTTATCGTCATTGCGCGGCGGCACCTTGTTCTTGAGCCAGCAGGTCGCGGACGACATGGCCGTGCGCGGGTAAGAGAAGGTCCAGGCCTTGCAGCGGCCGTCGCGCTCGCAAGCCTCGGCGCAGACCTGCGGGTCGCCGCTGCGGACCTCGAATTTCAGGTAATCGCCGCCGACGCGGTCAAAGCCGCTTTGCGCCAGAGCAGGGCCGGTAAGGACCAGGGCCAAAAACAGCGGGCACAAGAATTTGAACCGGAAATTCATGGCGCATCTTAAACCAGACGGCGGCGAATGCCGCGCCGGAATAAAGGTGGGCCGATGGAAAAAGTTTGCGCCCGCTGGAGGGGCCAGCGGGCGCTTGTGATCCGGGCGCGAGAGGGGATTCGCGTGATCTCGGATCGCGGCCGATGAGAGGGATCGGCCGTTTGGGTAGTAGGTATTAGTAAGCCTGCCGGGCCGGCCGGTCGGTCGGCGGCGCGCGGAAGGCTTCGCTGGTCGCGTTGCGCGTCACCCGGCTCACCGCCCGGTTCATGCGCCGCTCAATGGCGCGTTCGCTCAGAAGCGTGGTCGGGTCTTCCCA
>CAMBQQ010000181.1 GCA_945870035.1 Rhizobium sp. Q54
CTGCATCGTTACGTGCTGCTTTACAACCAGCAGCTTCCGCAATCAGCCTTGGGCAGCAAGACACCCTTGCAGGCCATGAAGGACTGGCATAGCCTGAAACCGGAGTTGTTCAGAAAACAGCCATATCACCTACCGGGATGTGACATATAGGGAATGAAATTCAGCAGGAAGGCGAGCACGCCCCAGGCGATCGGGTTCGGCAGGCCGACTGCGAAAGCGATAAGAAAAGCCGCGGCGCCGACGACGAGATTGATCACCGCGACGACGCTGAGATAGCCGGTCAGGCTATGCTCCATCGCGTTCATGATCCGCAGCGCGCGCAGCCGGCGTTCCTTGTCGTCGAATTGCGCGACGAGGGCGCTGCGCAGGCGGGCACGGCCGAGCAAAAAGAAGAACAAAGTGCCGAAGAAGATCATGATCTGGCCGAGCGCCGGCGTCACGAAGGTCAGCGCCGGCGTGACGAAATTGACGATGTCGATGCCGAGGCCGGTTTTCTCATTGTCCGGCAAAATGGCGTTGCGCAGATCCTGCATCGCCTGTAACGGCCGGTTCAGGAAATAGAATTTCTCCTTGATGGTGGCGCCCATTTCCGGCGCCTTGCCGATCCAGTCGAGCGCCGGCGCGGCGAGCAGCGCGATCATGCCGTAGAAAATGACGACCACCAGCAGCCACAGCGCGATCGCCGTCACCAAAGGCGGCAGGCCGGCATTTTTGGCGCGCGCCTGCAACGGCCCGAGCATCAGGCCGATGATGAAGGCGCTCACCGCCGGCAACAGCAGCGGCCGCGCCTGTTCGAGCCCGGCAATGAGAACGATGAGGAAGATGCCGCAGATCGAGATTTGCGAGGCGGTTGACCAGCCGGCCGGATCGTAAAGGGCCGGGGCGGCCGTCTCGACCTTCAACGCGACGCGGTCGCGGGCGTTCTTGGCAGCCTGCCGAATATCCACAAATACCCCCTGCAACGGAATACAGCGCCGGCGGCTTTCCGTTTCGGATGCCGCACCGCGCAATTCCAGCGGTAATAACGGCGTGGAACCCGAATGGTTGCGTGGCCATGGATCGAAATCCGCCGCAGTGCATTGTCGACTGTCGTACAGGGGGCGGCAGGCGCGTGGAAACAAGATCTAAGAATTTGCGGACTGGCCGCTCTGTTTGGCAGGCCGGCAGGGCGCCGGGCGTGCCGCATCGGCCGCTTCACCGGGATATCGACACGGACGTGCTGATTATCGGCGCCGGCATCACCGGCGCGATGGTTGCCGATGCGCTGTCGGCGTCGGGATGGAAGGTCGTCCTGGTCGATCGGCGCGGGCCGGCTAAGGGGTCGACCACGGCTTCAACGGCCCTGGTTCAGTACGAGATCGATACGCCGCTCGTAAAGCTCAGCCGGAAAATCGGCGAGGCGGACGCCATCCGTGCTTTTCGCCGTTCGCGATTGGCGGTCGATGCGCTGGCCGCCCGGCTCGGCGAACTCGGCGTGGCATTGCAGCGCCGCGATACGCTCTATCTGGCCGGCAATATTCTCGACGCCGATGGCTTGAGGCGCGAGTGCGAAGCCCGGCATGTTGCGGGGTTGGCGTGCCGGATGGTTCGGCGTGGCGAGTTGCGCGACATGGGCATCCGCGCCTCAGCCGGGTTGATGGGCTATGGCGACTTCACCATCGACCCGCGCGCGGCGGCCTGCGCGCTGCTCAACGCCGCGGTTGAGAACGGCGCGGCGATCTATGCGCCGGTGGGCATTGTAGACATCGCGCATACGAAAACGACGGTGAGCGCGCAGACCTCCACCGGCCATCGCATCCGCGCCAAGCATGTCGTGTTTGCCACCGGCTATGAATTCCCCAAAAGGGTGCCGCAACACGGCCACCAGATCATCTCGACCTGGGCGATCGCGACCGTGCCGCAGAAGCGCAAGCTCTGGCCCGGCGAGGCGATGATCTGGCAGTCGGCCGATCCCTATCTCTATGTGCGCACGACCGCGGATGGCCGCGTGATCTGCGGCGGCGAGGACGAGGAGTCGCTGGACGAGGCCGAACGCGACGCGCTCATCGGCCGCAAGACAAGAACGTTGCAGCGCAAGCTCGGCCAGTTGCTGCCGGGCATCGACACGCGCGCCGATTTTGCCTGGGCCGGCTCGTTCGGACAAACCGATACCGGGCTGCCGATGATCGGACAGCTCCCGCGCATGCCGAATGGCTGGGCCGCGCTGGGTTATGGCGGCAATGGCACGACCTATTCGCGGATCGCCGCCGAGATCATCGCCGGCGCGCTCAACGGGCGGCCGGTGGTCGATGCGGATCTGTATCGCTTTCGGCGCTAGCGCTGCTATCGCAACCGGCTCGCCGCGCGGGCGCGCGCTTCGATGCCCGCCCAGTCGCCCGTGGCGATGGCGCTCGCCGGCGCGATCCAGGATCCGCCGACCGAACAGACTTTCGGATGGGCGAGCCATTCGGCGGCGTTGGCTTCGCCAATGCCGCCGGTCGGGCAATATGTGACAGACGGAAACGGTCCGCTCAGCGCGTTCAAGGCGGCAAGGCCGCCGCCCGGCACCGCCGGAAAGAACTTCACGACATCGAAGCCGGCGGTGACGCAGGCAATCAAATCCGACGCCGTCTGGATGCCGGGCACAAAAGCGAAATCGCCCGCCGACGCTGCCTTCAACAGACCGTCCGACCAGCCGGGGCTGATGGCGAAGGCGGCGCCGATCTTTTGCGCCCGCGCGAGATCGTCCGCTGTCAGCACGGTGCCCAGCCCGACCACGGCGTCCGGCACGCCGGCAATGATCGCCGAGGCGGCTTCCATCGCCGCATCGGTGCGCAAGGTGACTTCGATGACGCGCAGTCCGCCTTTGACCAGTGCGCGCGCCAGCGGCACCGCGTCCGCTGCGCGGTCGATGGTGATGACCGGAATGACCGGCGCGCTGGCGAGCAATTGTCTGGCCCGTGTCGATGACGCGTTCGCGCTCATGCCGCACCTTCTCGTTTCAGCAATGCGTAGACTTGATCGGATGTCGGGATCGGCGTGACGGCGCCGTACCCTTGCGTCGACAGCGCCGCCGCGGCGGCCGCGTAGTGCCCGGCGCGTTCGATTGAATCGCCGGCAACAATCCGCGCGACAAAGGCGCCGCCGAACGTGTCGCCGGCGCCGGTCGCGTCGACCGCGTCGCACGGATAGGGCGGAATCTGGAAGCGCTGCGAACGATCGGCAACCAAAGTGCCGTCGGCGCCGCGCTTGAGCGCAACGATTGTCGGACCGAGCGCCAGACAGCGATCGACGATTTCGTCCGCGTCTGTCATGTCCGACAATTGCACGATGTCGTCGTAACTCGGCAGGCAGATATCGGAGAGAGAAATGACATCCCAGATCACGGCGCGGGCGCGGCCGAGCGGCCACAGCTTGCGCCGCAGATTGGTGTCGAACGACACGGTCACGCCTTTGGCGCGGGCATGCTCGACGGCGCGGTAGCCGGCGTCGCAGGCCGACGCCGAAATGCCGAGCGAAATGCCGGACAGGTGCAGCACCTTCGCCGCCGCAATGGCGTCGAGCGGCAGATCGCGCGCGGTGTAGCGGCTCGCCGCCGAGCCGGCGCGGGCGAAATCGAACTGGTGGCCGCTGTCGGTGTGGCTGACGAAGTAGACGCCGGTCGGCAGATCGTCGACGGTGCGGACATGCGTGTCGTCGACCGTCTCGGCTTTCCACAGCGCGCGCAGCAGCGCGCCGTTCGCGTCATTGCCGATGGCGGAGATGTAGCCGGCGCGCGCGCCCTGCCGCGCGGCGGCGACGGCGAAGTTGGACGAGTCGCCGCCGCAGCCGCGCAGAAACATCGTGCCGTCGCCATCGCGCGTCTGGTTGAACTCCACCATGGGCTCGCCCATGGACAGGATATCGATCGGTGCAGGCATTTCGTTCGGCCTTGGGGGGCAGGTTCAGTGGATTGGATATTAGCGCGGCGAGCCGAGAGAGTTGAAAAAACTCGCGAGCGGCGTGCTTTTGCCAACACCCTATGCAAAGCTAAAACGCTCCATCATTTGATCATGTCGATCAAATTCAGTGGTTGTGCCAGAACTTGCATTCCCTGCGGAGTGCGGCCGGTCTCAAATACGGGAGCTATCGCCTAAAGTTGGTGACGGCCTGATCTTTTAGGCGGCGTTTTCGTCCTGAAGGTCGCTCGCCTTGGCGATGACCTCCAACCCGTTAGTGAACTTTACCCCCAGGATAAGTTTTGGCAAGAGTGCGTGGCCATCAAGG
>CAMBQQ010000182.1 GCA_945870035.1 Rhizobium sp. Q54
GGGAAAAGGCAGCTTGTGCCACCCTCAACAGGACGCCGGGTGCATACGGCGGAGCCGCACCGGCGTCAGATCATCTGCCAATTGCCCGCCGATCCGCGCGGGCTAACGATCACGCAGCAAAAACGCTATTGTTCGAGGTGCCCTTAAGGGAATTTTCTCTGGCAAGTTAGCAACTTTAGCAAACAGCATTGCAGCGCCAGCACTGACCTCAACCGACAAATCCAATATATTTGGGAAGTGTCGATTGAACATCTCGATAAATGATTTTTCCTTAAACGTTCTGCTTAAGGTCGAGAATCGATTTGCAGTCTCAACACCAGAGTAGGTTCTATTCGCCGGGAAAAAAGCAGACTTAACGTATGATTCTGGCACGCGACCGATCTTTAGCCGCCCATCTTCAAGGATAGGGTTGACTATTATTGGCTCTCGATCTGGCACCACCCATTTGAACTCGACTTGGGGGGGGGTATTTCTGAAACCGCGAACCCGGCTCGTCGTGCCTTTCGGTTTAAGCGATAGGCAGGGCCATAACCCTCGGTGAAACTTATTTCAACCGAGCGGGTGTGTTCTCTAACGCCCGTGAGCGAAACCTTTGACGATGCCTTGGTATCAAATTTGTGAAACAAATCGGCCCAAAGGGCGCGCTCGACTTGTTCTTCCGTTCCAGTCAACTGACCGCCTTCGAACCCGCGCCATGACCGGGTTCGAAGGGCTATCTCCGGGCTTGGGCCGGCCGCTAAAAAGATAGCCTCCAGAAGCGCAGTCTTGCCGCTTCCATTCTCACCGATGACCACATTAGGGCGTCTGCAATCCATCAATGCAGCCGCTTCGAAACTACGAAAATTTCGAATTTCGACGGAGTCGATCATTTGATAGCCGGTGGGGGTGTAAGGATGAGCTAGGCCCGAGGTCATAGCTTACCCCCGGACCGATCGGCATGATAGTCGCCCAAATTGGGTACGGGAAGTACAATATGCCCTTATAGGTGTTACTATTTGATTTGTTCCGTGTATTTTTACCTTGAGACAAGCAATGCGGTGCTTTCGCGGCGGAAATCGAAAATGGCCGAACCCAGCCAAGAGCAAAACGGCCAAACGGCGGTCGCCAGCTATGTGGCGTCGATTTCAAACGACCTCGCCGCGATGTCGCGCCGCAACGGCCTCGATGCCCTCGGCTACCTCCTCGAAATGGTGCGGCTAGAAGCCGAAAGCCTGACCCGCCACAACGGTTCGAACGGCCGGCGCTCGTAACAGTGTGAGCCATATTGCTCACGGCGCCTTCACGCCGATCTTTTCCAGAAACGCCAAAGTCGGATTGCCATCCGGCACCATGCCGTGCTTGCGCTGCTCGGTGCGGATGTTGTCGCGCAGGTCGAAATCGATACGGCCTTCGAATTCCTTCACCGTGTAGCCGAGCGCGGCGAGCTTTCTCTGCAAGGCGATGCGCGCCTCGCGCGGCAGCGGCCGGTCGTCGCTGGGCCAGGCGGCCTTGATCGGCGCACCGCCGTTCATGCGGTCGGCGAGATGGCCGACGGCGATCGCATAGGCGTCGGAGTTGTTATAGGCCTTCAGCACATCGAAATTGCTGGTGACGAGGAAGGCGGGGCCTCGTGAGCCGGCCGGAAAGAACATGATGCTCTGAATTTGTCCGTCGCGCGGAAAGGCCTTGCCGTCGGCGCGGCGGACGCCGAGCTTCTGCCATTCGGCAAAACTGGCGCGGCTCTTCATCGTATCGAAGCCGGACGGCACCATGACCTCGAAGCCCCAGGGCAGGCCGTGCCGCCATTTGAACTTCTGCAAATAGTTGGCGATCGAGCCGAACACATCCGGCACGTTGGTCCAGATGTCGGGATGGCCGTCGCCGGAAAAATCGGCGGCATAATCGACATAGCTCGACGGCATGAACTGGGCCTGGCCCATGGCGCCGGCCCATGAGGAGACCATCTTGCTGCGCGCGAACTGCTCCTTCTGCATGATGCCCATGGCGACGATCAGCTCGTTGCGGAAATAAGGATGGCGGTATTTGACGTAGCCGAGCGAGGCGAGCGAGCGAAACACGTCCCATTTGTCCTTGGCCGCGCCGAAATCGGATTCCATGCCCCACAGCGACAGCAGCACCCAGCGCTCAACGGAAAACTTTTTCTCGACGCCATCGAGCGTGCGCGCCCATTCGCGGGCTCTGTCGCCGCCGCGCTTGATGCGGCCTGGCGTGACGATGCCGTTGATATAGTCGCCGACCGGCCGGCCGTATTCGGGCTGCTTCCTGGTCGCGGCGATGACGCGCGGGTCCGGCGTGACGCCCTGCATGGCGCTGTCGAACGTGGCGCGGGTGACGTCTTTGGCCTGCGCGTCCGGCCACAGCTCGTTGACGAAGGCTGAGAAGGTTTGCTGCTGCGCCAGCGCTGGCGTGCCGAGCAACGCAAAACAGAGCAGCGCAAGGGCGGTCTTGAACATCATGAAGGTGTCCGGCGGTTGTGCGACTCGTGCGACGCGCCAGTCTACACCAAGGACACCATGGCGCCGCCGTGCCGCTCCAGACGCCCGGCGAGTTCAAGTTCCAGAAGCACCGTGCGCACCACGGCCGGCGAGGCGCGCGACAGCCGCACCAGATCGTCGATTGCCACCGGCGTCGGGCCGAGCAGCGAGACGATGCGGCTGCGTTCGTCGTCGCCGGGTTCGGTGTCGGGTGTCAGCGGAATGTCGTCCGGCTCCTGTATTGGCAGATCGAAGCCGCGGCCGAGGATCGGCTCCAGCGCGGCGATGACGTCGGTGGCTTCGGTCACCAAAGTCGCGCCCTGCTTGAGCAGACCATTGGTGCCTTCGGCGCGCGGATCGAGCGGCGAGCCGGGCACGGCGAAAACCTCGCGGCCCTGTTCGCCGGCCATGCGCGCGGTGATGAGCGAGCCGGAACGGCGCGCCGCCTCGACAATGACGACGCCGAGTGCCAGCCCTGAGATCAGCCGGTTGCGGCGCGGGAAGTCGCGCGCGCGCGGCTCCCAGTTCAGCGGCATTTCCGAAATTGCCGCGCCGTCGGCGAGCAGGGCGTCGAGCAGCTCGACATGGTCGGCCGGGTAAATGCGGTCATGGCCGCCGGCGAGCACGGCGACGGTGCCGGTCGCCATGCTGGCGCGATGGGCGGCGGCATCGATGCCGCGCGCGAGACCCGAGACAGTGCCGAAGCCTTGCTGCCCAAGATCGCGCGCCAGGTTTTGCGCGAACTTCATGCCGGCCGCCGAGGCATTGCGTGAACCGACAATGGCGACCAGAGGCTGCGCCAGCAGCGAAAGCTTGCCGCGCACGGCGAGCAGAGGCGGCGGGTCGTAAATGGTTTGCAGCCGCGTTGGATAATCCGGTTCGCCGAGCCCGACCAAGTCAATGCCGCGCGCGCGGCAGGCTTTCAATTCGGCTTCGGCTTCCTCGGCGCTGCATATATGCGTGCCGGCCGCGCCGCCGCGGCGGGCGAGCTTCGGCAGCGCGGTGAGGGCGGCGCGGGCGCCGCCATAGGTGTTGATGAGATCGCGGAAGGTGCGCGGGCCGACATTGTCGCTGCGCACGAGACGCAGCCAGTCGAGCCGCTGCTCGTCGGTGAGTTTGATGCCGTCGCCCAAAAGCGTCCCCTGGATTGCGGGGGCAGTGTTGCAAAGGGCGGGGCGGGGTACAACCGGATTTGTGATTGTACAACCAAAAGGCGATGCTGCGCTGTGAGTTAGGCGCGGTCTATCGCCGTCATCCTGAGGTGCGAGCGAAGCGAGCCTCCAAGGATGAACGGCCACACTTTTTCTGGCCTGCCTTGCCGCACTCGAATTGAACGGCGTAGCATTGCAGGAATTTAGCGGCTGTTTTAGGCAAAGGCTATTTCCAGCAGCAAGCCCTTAGATAGACCGGCAATAAGAAGGCAATCGCGGTCATTTCCACATCATGAAGAGAAAACCGATGGAGACCGCCGTAGTCTGGCTGCTGGTTATCGGGCCGCTTCTCATGAGCATTGGAGGGGCCATCTATTGGGGAAGTGGAAGCAAGACTGTAGGACTGTGGATAGGTGTCACATCCCGGTAGGTGATATGGCTGTTTTCTGAACAACTCCGGTTTCAGGCTATGCCAGTCCTTCATGGCCTGCAAGGGTGTCTTGCTGCCCAAGGCTGATTGCGGAAGCTGCTGGTTGTAAAGCAGCACGTAACGATGCA
>CAMBQQ010000183.1 GCA_945870035.1 Rhizobium sp. Q54
GGAAAAGGCAGCTTGTGCCACCCTCAACAGGACGCCGGGTGCATACGGCGGAGCCGCACCGGCGTCAGATCATCTGCCAATTGCCCGCCGATCCGCGCGGGCTAACGATCACGCAGCAAAAACGCTATTGTTCGAGGTGCCCTATACAAGACGTGCGGCCAAACATCACGAGAGGATATCCGTCATGCGCTTTCCCGCATCCATTTCCGGCGCCGCGATTGCGCTGACCTTGCTGGCGGCCCCGGCTGCCGCCGCTCCCTTTGGCGGCGCTTTGTTAGGGGATGCTGCGGCGCAGACGACGCTCGGCGAAGACTCTCTGGCCGTTCAGGTTCAGTACCGGCGCAGCCCGCGCGGCGGCCCGCCGCGTGGCGATCATCGCGGCGGCGGCGGCCGGGGCGATGACGGCGCCGGCGTCGCTGCCGGCATCCTCGGTGGCCTGCTGCTGGGCGCCATCATCGCCAACGAGGCGCAGCGCAGCAACCGCAGCGTCGAATACTGCATGCGGCGTTTCCGCAGCTACGATCCGCGGAGCGGCACCTATCTCGGCTATGACGGTTATCGCCATCGCTGTCCGTAACAATTGATCGTCATTCCGGGGCGCGTGGCTAAATCTCGAAAGCCGGCGGCGCGCCGATCGACGGGTGGGTGAAGGCGGCGGCCTTGAACAGGTCGCCCATGCCCTTGTCTTTGCCGGTGCGGCCCTGGCCGATCAGCCGCGCCAAAGCGGCGTCGATGTCGGCAGCGACGGCGCGGGGTGCTTTGGCTTTGAGCGTATTGGCGCGGGTTTCGATGCCGAGACGGCGCAGAAATTGCGCCTGCTTGATCGGGCCATACGCCTTCGCACCCATTGCCTCGGTGGCACGGATCAATTGCTCGAAGTCGACATGTGCGGTCAGGTCGACCGCGCCCGGTGCGATCAACGGATCGGCGTAGCTGTGCTGGCCCACTGCCTGAAGTGTGTCGCCGGCGCCGCTCGCAGCATGGCCATAGTCGATCACCAGCGCCGCGCCGCCTTCGTCGGCGATGCGTTTGCCGAGATCGAAAGCGGCCGTGTCGTTGCGCCATTCATAAATTGAGTCGACAGGCGCATTGCGCACCGCGGGCGGCAGCAGCCGGTCGAAATGCGGGATCGGCTCGGCGGCGGCCACAAAAACGAGCTTGCCGTCGTCGCCGATGCCGATCCGCCGCTCGTGCCAGCCACCTGGCCGCTTGATGGCTTGCTTGACCGGCAGCGCATCGAAGAATTCGTTGGCGATGATAATCGCCGGGCCGTCCGGCACATCGGTCAGCGCGGGATGCCAGAACATCGGCATCGACAGGGATTCGAGCGCGCGCTCCTGCTGCGATTCCAGCACCGGACTGATCTCGATGAGATGCAGCGCGACCGCGTCGCGGAACGCCGGCACCACTTGCGCCGCGCGCAGCGCATCCTTCATCAAGGTGCCGCGGCCGGGACCGAGTTCGATGACGCGGATATGCGGCGGCGCGCCCATCTGCTTCCACACCGCGGTCATCCATAGCCCGATCAACTCGCCGAACATCTGGCTGACTTCCGGCGCGGTGATGAAATCGCCGTGGGCACCGAGCGGGTCGCGCGTGATGTAATAGCCGTAGTCCGGATCGGCGAGGCAAAGGCCCATATATTCGTCGACCGGCATCGGACCGGCGGCGGCGATGCGCTTGCGGATTTCGGCTTCCAGCGGCGCGTGGTTGACCATCACGAACTCTGTTTGATGGGATGTTTTACGGCATACCAGATGAAGCCGGCGCCGGCGAGAAACAGCGGGATTGACAGCAACTGTCCCATTGTCGCGCCGCCCCACAGGAAGCCGAGCTGCGCATCGGGTTCGCGGAAGAACTCGCTGACGCTGCGGCCGACGGCATAGACGCAGGCGAAAGCGCCGATGATGAAGCCCGGCCGTTTCAGTGCGCCGAAGCGAATCAGGACGGCGAGCACGACGAATAACAGCAGGCCTTCGAGCACGGCTTCGTAGATCTGACTCGGATGGCGCGGCACCGGCCCGCCATGCGGAAACACGATGGCCCACGGCACGTCGGTGGTGCGGCCCCACAATTCGCCATTGATGAAATTGGCCAGCCGCCCGAGGAATATGCCGATCGGACCGGCGGCGCAGGTCAGGTCGCCGAGCGACAGGATCGGGATCTTGCGCGAGCGCGCGAACAGCACGACGGCGACGACGCAGCCGGTGAAGCCGCCGTGGAACGACATGCCACCGTTCCAGAGCTGGAAGATTTCCAGCGGATGCTCGATGAAGTGCGGCAAATTGTAGAACAGCACATAGCCGGTGCGGCCGCCGAGGATGATGCCGAGCGTCACCCACAGCACGAAGTCGTCGAAGTCGGTGACGCTGAGAGGCGCGGGACGGCCCCACAATCTGGCATTGCGGATCAGGGCCCGCGAATAGGCCCAGCCGCCGAGGATGCCGCAGATATAGGCCAGCGCGTACCAGCGGATGGCGAAGGGCCCGATCTGGACCAGCACCGGATCGATGTAGGGGAAGGGAATGACAAATAAAGGCATTACGAATCCGTCTTGAGGGGCGCCCGCCTCAAACAGTTAGCACGACAGGCCTTGCGGCGGGATGACCGTGCCGCCATTGTTATCCTGTGAGCCGCGGAGACGAAGCATGACCCAGACCAGCAACCGGATTTTCGACGAAATGGCGCGCCTGATGAATGACGCCGCCGGCGTCGCCCAGGGCGTGAAGCGCGAAGCCGATACTTTGTTCCGTACCCAGGCCGAACGCATTTTGCGCGATCTCGACCTGGTCAAGCGCGAGGAATTCGACGCGGTCAAGGAGATGGCAGCGCTGGCGCGCGCGGAAAACGAGGCGCTCAAGGCGCGGATTGAGGCGCTGGAGGGCAAGCTCGCCAAACCGGCCAAAAAGGGCGCGGAACCCGCCGCGGACTGATTTTCCGCCCAAGCCGGCTTTCCTTGCCCTTTTGGGCCTCCAAAGCTATAGACAAGCGCGAAACGCAGCCCCCGGCACCCCTGGAGGCTTGCTGCGTTCGCAGGGCGGCCGAAAAGCCGCCTTTTTCCATTGGGTTAGACAAGGATCTGTACAAATGGCTACCGTCCAAGAGATGAAAGCGACGGTGCGCCCGAAAGGTGGCAAGGGGGCCTCCCGGGCAGCACGGTATTCCGGTCACGTACCGGGAGTGATTTACGGCGACAACAAGCCCCCGGTGATCATCACCATCGAGCATTCCGAACTGCGCAAGCGTATTTACGCCGGGCGCTTCCTCACCACTTTGTTCCACATCGATATCGACGGCACCAAGCATCGCGTGATTCCGCGCGACTTCCAGCTTGACGTCATCAAGGACCTGCCGATGCATGTGGACTTCCTCCGCGTCGCGGAAGGCGCCACCATTCGCGTCAAGGTCGCGGTGCATGTGCAGGGCGCCGACCAGTCGCCCGGCGTCAAGCGCGGCGGCGCGGTCAACATCGTGACCCACACCGTCAACGTCGAATGCCCGGCTGAATCGATTCCGGAATCGATCGACGTCGATATCTCGGACGTCGACATCAACCACTCCAAGCATCTCAGCGATGTGAAGCTGCCGCCGGGCGTGCGCGTTCTCGCCCAGGGCGACATCACGCTGGTGACCGTCGTGCCGCCGTCCGGCTACGCCGAAGAACTCAAGGCCGCCGCTGCTGCGACCGCTGCGGCAACTGCCGCCGCTGCTGCCGCCGCTGCCGCGCCGACCGGCGCGCCGGGTGCCACGCCTGCTCCGGCTGCCGCGGCGCCTGCCGCCGGTGCGCCGGCCAAGAAGTAACGCCAAGCCGTTCGGCGTATCTTGGCGCCGCAGGCTTTGCGTGAAAGATGAAAATGCCCGCCCCGGATTTTTCCGGGGCGGGTTTTTCAAAAACAGGGCGCCGTTTCACTTATGGGCACCTCGAAAAATAGCATGCCCCTCGGCCCCGTGCGAGTCTGCTGCCCTGACGGCATGATTCTAGGAGACTGACGATGGGGCAGCTCGGATTTTTCGATGCGGATAATCGGCTGGCGGCACTATCGGCGAAAGGCGATCCG
>CAMBQQ010000184.1 GCA_945870035.1 Rhizobium sp. Q54
TGCCGTGAGACAGAGGGAAAAATGGCTCAATCCGACGCATCTGCGCCTCGGAGAGTAGAAACAAACCATCCATGGCGACGCCTCCTTGCGCCGCCAGTGAATCAATCGACCACCTGATCCGCAAGATATTTAATGGGTCCTGAGCCTAAATCAAAGCGACGTTACTACGCTCCACCAATTCTTGGTATGATGTTCAATCAATCTCCAAGTGCAACAGTGTTTTGCGTAGCTTGTGGTAACACCATGAAGTACGTCCGCACTATTTGGCGAGGTACGAAGCCTGATCAGCAAGTGTTTGAGTGCCGACCCTGCGGAGTGTCGATCACACAGCCAAAGGACGACAAAGCTGGGTAATGGACCAGCAATCGATTTCCCGAAGGTGAGTTAAGCATTAGCGTACTGGAACATTAACGTCTTCGAGGCGTTCGCTCCGTGGGGCTTGCCGCCCCACCGGGAGGCTGACGTGCACCGCTTCATCCATACCGAAAACCTAATCCACCTTCGCAAGCAGTTAGCCAGTTCGCTCGATGCAGTGCAGCGAGGGGAAATCCTCCGCCAGATAGCGTCGGAATTACTGAACGCGCCACCCATTGTGACCAACTGTCACGCTGCGTAACCACTGCGACACAGCCACATGTGCGCCGTGTTACAGCGCGACCGCAATCATGTCACGGCGGCGGTAACGCGCGACCCACCTCGCACGCATCAGGCTGCCGAGCCGTTTCGGTGGCCCATTACTCCGGGGCAATGTCCGCTATTGAGGCAACAGCCGACAGACAGCTGTCCGGGGCCTGAATTGCTTAGTCGCGAATGACCCAACTGCGACATTAAAGCACTTGATGACGGTTCCGGTCCCTATCGAAGCGCCTTGCCCGCTAGTTTGGCTCGGGTAAAATAAAAATTGAGCACGGCTTTTTGGCTTGCCCCTTTTAGCGGCGCTCAGAGCCCCGGCCATGGGAGTTTCGATCCCCGGTGTGCCGGGGTTTTTCATTTAGGCAGCCGTGTCTGTTCTTGGCGGAGAAGCGGACAACCATCGGCCAAAACGCTGAATTGCTCCGCAGCGACTGACCCTGGCTGCGTGAAAACTCGTGCATCGCCAAAAGTCACAAAATATAATTCTCCAATGCGGCATCAAGCAATGCGGCCGAAGTGTTATCATTCTTCACGATGTGTAGTTTCTAAAAAATATTTCTGTACACGTCGCAAGCATTGGCGTTTTTACGCGGCCAAGACCCAAAACGGACGTTAGACTTTTAGGGCTACTAAGTCGCCGCTACCATGAACATGGCATCAGAAGCTATCAAAGCCTCGGCGCTAAAACCGCCATTGCAAGAGGCGGTTTGCAATCATTTTGGCAAACGCAGAACACCAAACGCAATCGCGGCGCAAAGCGAATTCCGCCTCGCGCCGCGACCGTTCGAGATCGAGTTTCGTTTAGTTCTTCCAGCTCTTCCAGCCGCTGCGGCGCGGACGCTGGCGCATGCGGCCACCTTCTTCGCCGAACGCCTGGGTCGACACTTGCTGCGGCGGACGACCGCCTTGTTCCAAGAACCGGCTCGAGGTGCGGCCACCGCCCTCCTCACCGAGCGCCTGAGTCGTGACCGCCTGACGCGGCGGCCGCGGACGGAACGGCGCACGGCCGCCTTCTTCACCCAAAGCCTGGGTGGTGATCTGGGCTTCGGCCTGCGAACTCAAACCGACCAGCCCGAGCGCGCCCGTGGCGGCGACGCCAACTGAGGCGGCCAGGAAGCCGAAAAAGCCGCGGCGCGACGACTGGATTTTTTCAAGTGCCGGCGTCTCGTCGGCTGCCAGATTTTGGGTGCCGATGACCCCAGCGAATGGATGACGCATTACAAAGTTCCCCCTTAAAAAATTTCTATTCCACGGCGTTAACCATGTATTCTGACAAAGACGATATTTAGTAGGTAGGTCAGATACATAACGACTTTACAGGAGGGAACGGGCCAAAATGACCGTCATCATCTTGGGGCCCGCCTCCGACGACCATGCCACCCATATGGTCAGACAACTCAGCCAGCGTGGCGCCGACGTCGTGCAACTCGACGCGGCGTCGTTTCCCGGGGTCACCACTATCGCTTTCGACCCAGCCGACGGCCGCGGCGAGATCGGCCTGCCCGGCGGCCGGATGCTCGATTTCGACGCCGTGCGGTCGGTCTATTGGCGCAGTTACGACGGCGTCGGCGCTGCCGACCTGCCGGACCATGAGCAGGACTATGTCGCTGCCAACGATGCGCGCAGCCTGTTCGAGTCGGTGCTGATTGGGCTGCCGACGCATTGGGTCAATGGCTGGCACGCCGTGCAACTGCACCAGACCAAGCCGGTGCAGCTGGCCATGGTCGCCGATCTCGGCGTCGACATTCCGCGTTCGATCATCACCAACGCCGCCGAGACGCTGTTGCGCTTTGCCAAGGCCAATCCACGTTCGATCTTCAAGCCGGTGCAAGGCGGTGCGCATACCCAGCGCCTGACCGCGGCGCAACTGACGCCGGAGAATCTGAGTAATCTCAAATTCGCGCCGGTCTCGGTCCAGGAGGAAATCCCAGGCACCAATATCCGCGCCTTCGTCGCCGGCGACACCGTCATAGCCTGCGAGATCGCCACCGACGCGGTGGACTTCCGCGACGACGAGGAGCAGCGCGTGACGCCGCATACGCTGTCGTCCGACCATGAGGAGATGTGCCGGGTGATCGCGCGCACGCTCGAACTGGAATGGACCGGCATTGACTTCCGCCTCGCCCCGGACGGCCGCTACGTCTTTCTCGAAGCAAATCCGAGCCCGATGTTCATCGGCTTCGAGGCGCTGTCCGGTCTGCCGCTGACCAGTGCGCTGGCCGACCTACTGCTGGAAGAATACGACGGCGCGGACGAGCACGATGTCCATCCTGGCGCCACTTAACCTTCTTTTCCCTTAATTCGCCGCAAGCCTTGTTGCCTCAACCCCGTTCGGCCAACACTCGAAACTCGCGCAGCGTTAACGGCATCAAGCCCGACTGCGCGCGACCTCCCGGAGAAACCGCCATTCGTTTTGTTCCGCTCATCGCCGCCGGTTTGATATGCCTTGTGCTGACAGGCGTCAGCGCTTCGGCTGCGCCGCGTGGTCATGCGCCCGAACGGTCGCCGCAGCTGCATTACTTCATCGAATTTCGCGCCCGCGAGGGCGGCATCCTCGGCCACACCTTCATTGTCTATGGCCGCACCGACCGGCGTGGCTTTGTCGCGGAGGCGCATTACGCCGGCATTTATCCGGTCGGGGAATTTTCGGAATCGCTGATCCTGCCGGTGCTGGTCGTGCCCGGCCGCGTTCTGTCCAAAGTCGAGGAGTCCAAGTTTCACGTCACCGGCTTTTACCGGCGCTGGCTGAGCGCAGCCGAATATGCCCGGGTCAAGGCCGCGGTCCGCCGCCTGAAGACGGAACGGCGCTGGTGGCAATTCTTCATCTACAATTGCAACAGCTTCGTCGCCGAAATCGCCACCACGCTCGGCATGCGCACGCCGTTTCCACTCGAAGAACCGAGCGTTTTCCTGGCGCGCTTGCGCGCCATCAACGAAGATTGACCGGCCGAGCAAGCCAAGCCGGATATGGTCACCGAGATAGTCGATGTCGCTTTATGGCACAAGACTGCGTTCGCTGCGGCGCGCCATTTTGTCGGCGATTGGGGGAATAGCGGACATTAGTTTGCGCGGGCGGTGAAGTCGGCTGGCAACGATCTATAGCGGACCCCGGCTGGGCTCGGTAGTGACGTAACCGCCAAGGCTATGTGTTCCATCCCGGATGATCACATAGACCCTCGTCGCTCTGCTTTTTTCATGGCAAGATCGATCCTGAGGGACATTCGAAGCGGGGTTCGGGCATGTTGATCCAACTTCACAGCCAAGCAACGACGACGCCGAAGGTGCGGGCG
>CAMBQQ010000185.1 GCA_945870035.1 Rhizobium sp. Q54
GCCCGCACCTTCGGCGTCGTCGTTGCTTGGCTGTGAAGTTGGATCAACATGCCCGAACCCCGCTTCGAATGTCCCTCAGGATCGATCTTGCCATGAAAAAAGCAGAGCGACGAGGGTCTATGTGATCATCCGGGATGGAACACCTACGAAGCTACCGATAAAGCCATTGTCGTCTTCGGCGCGATCAAGGATGCCGAAGCAAAGGCGCTGTTCATGCGCGGCTACAGCAACCGGGTCACCTTGCTGCCGACCGACGATGCCGGCGATCCGGACACGCGCGAGCGGCTGACGGCACTCGGTATCAATCTCGCGGCATCGCCGCCTGTCGATTTGCGGCCGGAGCAAGACGGTATCGTTGTCGAACTGCGGAGCGGCGAACGATTGCGGTTCGACGTGCTCTATCCTGTCCTTGGCTGCGATGTGCGTTCCGATCTGGCGACCACGCTGGGCGCGCGCTGCAATGATGTCGGCTGCGTGGTGGTCGACGACAAGCAGCGCACGACGGTCGCGAATATCTATGCCGCCGGCGATGTGGTCTCAGACCTGCACCAGTTGTCGGTCGCCGCCGGCCACGCCGCCATTGCCGCCACCGCAATCCACAAAAGCCTGCCGAACAATTTTCGCGGATGAAGATCGCCACCTTCAACATCAACAACATCAACCGGCGGCTGCCGAACCTGCTGCAATGGCTCAAAAGCGCCAAGCCCGACATCGTCTGCTTGCAGGAATTGAAAGCCGCGGATGGCGAATTTCCCGAAGCGGCCATTGCAAAAGCCGGCTATCGCGCCGTCTGGCGCGGCGAGCGAACCTGGAATGGCGTGGCCATTCTGTCGCGCGGCGGCGAGCCGATCATGACGCGCAACGCCCTGCCCGGCGCTCCCGATGACAAGCAAAGCCGCTACATAGAAGCGGCGATCGACGGCCTTCTGGTCGGCTGTCTCTATCTGCCGAACGGCAATCCGCAGCCGGGACCGAAGTTCGACTACAAGCTGGCCTGGTTCAAACGTCTGACCGCGCATGCCAGAAAACTACTGGCGCAGGACATCCCGGTAGTCCTCGCCGGCGACTACAATGTCGCGCCGACAAAGCTGGACATCTACGAGACGAAATCCTGGGACGACGATGCGTTGATCGCGCCGGAAAGTCGCGACGCTTACGCCAAACTCGTCAAGCAAGGCTGGACCGACGCCATCCGCGCGCTGCATCCCGAAGTACCGATGTTCACCTTCTGGCATTATATGCGCAACCGCTGGCCGCGCGACGCGGGCTTAAGGCTCGATCATTTGCTGCTGTCGCCGCAGCTTGCCACGCGGCTCAAAGACGCCGGCATCGATCGCGACGTGCGCGGCAAACCGAATGCCAGCGATCATGCGCCGGTGTGGATCGAACTCGGCGCGCAGAAACGAAAGGTACTCCTGTCTGCGCCACGCAAGCGCAAAGGATAACGCAGGGTACCAGCGCACATTCTTGATGCCGACTAATGTCTCGGTAGTTACTGCTTGTGCCTGCCGCGTGGTTCCCCATGTGCAAGAGATCGTTTTGAGCGATCGCTTTAAGCGATCGACTTCTTCTCTCTTGAATTGAGGAACTCTCCATGTCGCTGCTGTTTTTGAAGACCACTCTGGGCAAACTGCCGTTGCAAAATCGCATGGTGATGGCGCCGCTGACGCGCAGCCGCGCCACCGGCAACGTGCCCAACGACCTGATGGTCGAATATTACGCACAACGCGCCGGCATGGGCCTGATCATCACCGAAGGCACCTCGCCGTCGCCGAATGGCCTCGGCTATGCGCGCATCCCCGGTATTTACTCGGTCGAGCAGGTTGCCGGCTGGAAGAAGGTCACTGACGCGGTGCACGCCAAAGGCGCCAAGATTTTCGTGCAGCTCATGCACACCGGCCGCATCGGGCATCAACTAAATCTGCCGAAAGGCGCGCGCGTCGTCGGCGCATCGGCCGTCAAGGCCGCCGGCCAGATGTACACCGATGCCGAAGGCATGAAGGACCATCCGGTGCCGGAGTCGATGTCCGAGGCCGATTTGATGGCGACGGCTGCGGAATACGTCAACGCGGCGAATAACGCGGTGAAGGCCGGGTTCGACGGCGTCGAATTGCACGCCGCCAACGGCTATTTGCTTGAGCAGTTCATCCGGCCGAACTCGAACACCCGCACCGACCAGTATGGCGGATCGATCGAGAACCGTGCGCGCTTCGTGCTGGAAGTCGCCGAGGCGACCATCGCGGCGATCGGCAAGGACAAGGTCGGCATCAGATTGTCGCCCTTCGGCGTCTTCAACGACCAGCCGCTCTATCCGGAGATGGAGTCCGATTACGCCTATCTGGCCGAAAAGCTGAACACGCTCGGCCTTGCCTACATCCACGTCGTCGATCATTCGGCGCAGGGCGCGCCGGCCGTGCCGGACTCGATCAAGGCGACGTTCCGCAAGGTGTTCAAGCAGACGTTGATCCTGTCGGGCGGCTACGACGCCAAGCGCGCCGATGCCGATCTTGCCGCGGGCAAAGCCGACCTGATCGCCTTTGGCAAGCCGATCCTGGCCAACCCGGATCTGGTGCAGCGCTTGAAAGACGGTGCGGCGTTGAACGCGCCGGACATGGCGACTTTCTACACGCCAGGGCCGAAAGGCTACACCGACTATCCGGCGCTGGCGCCGCAAGCGGCCTGATCATCGTCCGTCGAAACGCTTTCACAAATCAGGCATCCGCGCCATAAAGCGCGGATGCCTTTTGCTTTTGAATCGAGACAGCCGTGATCCCGTGGATTCTTGTCGACAGCACGCAGGTGCCCGGCGGTGGCGAACTGCGCCTGATGCGGCGCGGCGCTGAATTCTCCATCAAGCTCGATGGCAACGAGTTGATGAACAGCCGCCTCAGCGGCTCCGAGCAGGCGCTTGCCACATTGGCCTGCGACATCGTCGCTGCGCGCCAGGAGCTGCGCATTCTGATCGGCGGGCTTGGCATGGGCTTCACCTTGCGCGCCGCCCTGCATGCGCTGCCGCAGGATGCGCGTATCGACATCGCCGAACTGGTGCCCGCTGTTGTCGCCTGGGCGCGCGGGCCGATGGCGGAGATTTACGGCGACAGCCTGGACGACCGCCGCGTACACATTCACGAGACCGACGTCGGCGCGCTGATCGGCAAAGGCGCCACGACCTATGACGCCATTCTGCTCGACGTCGATAACGGCCCCGACGGTTTGAGCCGCCCGGCCAACGACGCCCTCTATGATGTCGCAGGCTTGAGCGCGGCACATCGGGCGCTACGCGCCGGTGGCGTGCTGGCGGTGTGGTCGTCGGCGCCGGATCAGGCTTTCACGCGGCGGCTGCGCCAGGCCGGCTTTAGCGTCGACGAGCAACGCGTGCGCGCGCACGGCAACAGCGGCGCGCGGCATGTCATCTGGCTGGCAAGGCGCGGCTGACTACTCGGGAACAAACTGCACGCCCATGCGGTGCGGCGGAGCGCGCCACGCCACCTTGCATTGGCGCAAACTGTTGGCGCCTTTGACTTCCAGCCAGAACGTGTCGGGAATGTCGGCAATGTTGACAAAAGTCAGCCCGGCGCCGCCATCGGAAATATCCGCCACCGTGCACATGATCGGCTGACCGTTCTTCTTGACGAAAACAATGGCGGCCTGATTGTTGCCCGGCTTGCGAGGAAACTGACGTTGCTCAGCTGACATTCCGGCGTCCTTCTGCGTCGCATAAAAACCGCAGTCTGCCGAAAATTAATTAAGGGCACCTCGAACAATAGCGTTTTTGCTGCGTGATCGTTAGCCCGCGCGGATCGGCGGGCAATTGGCAGATGATCTGACGCCGGTGCGGCTCCGCCGTATGCACCCGGCGTCCTGTTGAGGGTGGCACAAGCTGCCTTTTCCC
>CAMBQQ010000186.1 GCA_945870035.1 Rhizobium sp. Q54
AGGGAAAAGGCAGCTTGTGCCACCCTCAACAGGACGCCGGGTGCATACGGCGGAGCCGCACCGGCGTCAGATCATCTGCCAATTGCCCGCCGATCCGCGCGGGCTAACGATCACGCAGCAAAAACGCTATTGTTCGAGGTGCCCTCCAGGAAAACGCGGCATTCAATTTGCGCGCGGCGTTTTGCACGGTGCGCCATGGATCGTCGCGCATGTAAGCGAGGGCGCGCTGTTTGTACCAATCGCTAACCGCGACTTTGTCGGGCGACAATTGCCGGAGTTCGGCGCGGTCGGCAGGCGGCAAAGCGGCCAGCGCGTGATGCGCGCTGATGTCGATGCTTTGCACCGGGTAGTACGTGAAGACGCCGGCATTGTTGCCTTGCCAGAGCAGATAGCCGGAGTCGGTGGTCAGCACCGGCGTGCCGGTCGCGCGATACGTATAGGTCAGCCACGGCGATAGAGTGAGCGCGACGCCGGCGGCGAGGAACAGTCCGTTGCGCAGCCGTTTCGTGCCCCAAATAAAGGCCCACAACAAAACGGCGGCGATGGTCGGCGCCATCCCCGCGCGCACCAGCACGAGCGCGCCCAGCGCGAGGCCGGCGATGAACCAGTCGCCGCCGCGGCCCAGTGCGGCAGCGCGCAACAACAGCCACACCGCTAGCGCCAAAGCGAAAGTCACCATGGCCGTGTCCTGCAACGCGGTGTCGTGGATCACGTAATATGGATAGAACGCAGTGATGGTGCAGGCGATAAGGCCGGCGCCGGGCGTGAAAATATGTTTGCCGATCAGGAAGGCGAGCAGGGCTGTGCCTGCGCCCATCGCCGCCTGCGGGACGACAATGAGGAGATAATTTTTCCCGGCGAACGTCGTCAGCGCGAGAAACGACAGATAAAGCGGCGGGCGTTCGCAGCCTTCCTGACAAAAGCCGCTGCCGTCGGCGACGCCTTCGGCCAGTCGATAGAGATAGGAATAGCTGTTGGCCCAGAAATGGGCTTCACCCTGGATGAGCCGCGCGCCGACGCGCAGCGCAAACGCCGCGCCAAGGATCGCGGCGAGGATGAGCAGAAGTCGGCGAGGCGACAAGGTCTCGCCGGACAGGATGGACGAAAAGGGCGCGGCCATGCGCCGATGTTAATCCGGCGCGCGGCAACCGCGCAGGGAAAAGTTCAGATATTCAACCGCGAATGACCGTCGGACTAAAACTCGACGTCCAGTTCGACCACTTCGTCCGGCTCGGCCATGGCGCCCTCGCGCCATTCCTTCATCGCCGGCAGCGCCATGATCGCCTTGCAGTAGGCGGCACAGTCGGAGTCGAGCTTGACGTCGTAGGTGATGAAGCGCGTCACCACCGGCGCGAACATGGCGTCGGCCATGCTTGGCGTCTTGCCGAACAAATAAGGGCCCTTGCTGGCGGCGAGGCTCTCGCGCCAGATGCTGATGACGCGGTCGATGTCGGCCTGTGCGCCGGCCCAGATCTTGAAGCCGGGGTGATGCGCCTTCAGGTTCATCGGCAGCGCCGAGCGCAAATTGGTGAAGCCGGAATGCATCTCGCCGCAGATCGAGCGGCAATGCGCGCGCGCGACTTTTTCCTTCGGCAGCAGGCCGGCTTTGGGAAAGGTCTCGTCGAGATATTCGGCGATCGCCAGCGTGTCCCAGATCTTGATGCCGTTATGCGTCAGGCACGGCACCAGGAAGGAGGGCGACAGCAGCAACAGCTCGGCGCGCGTCGACGGATCGTCGCTGGCGACGCTCTGTTCTTCGAATTCCAGACCGGCGAGCTTGCACAGCAGCCAGCCGCGTAGCGACCAGGAGCCGTAATTCTTGCTGGCAATCGTAAGGGCAGCACTGGCCATGGGGAAATCATGTCCCTTCGTCAAAGCAGCCCGGCACTTGGGAGCTTAGACGAAAGTTTAGACTAATCAATACCTTCCCGTGCTGCAAAATGACTGTGCCTGATGTTGTCCCCAGAGCCCAATTCGCAGGCAGGTCGGCCCAGATTATTATCTCGCAGTGCAGCATAAACTGGTCTAGCCTGTAAGCGCGGCCCGCCGGGGCCGACCGGGGACTGAATGCTTTATCAAGCCTATCAGGCGCAATCGGACATGATGGATCCGTTGCGCAAGTTCGCCGCGATGGCGGCGGAATCCGTGGGGGCCAGGCTCAACGGTGCGGCGCGGCCGTCCGGCATGAGCAATCTCAACGCCGCCTACGAAATGATCGCGCGCGCCGGGCTGACCCATACGCGGCCGGAATACGGCATCGACAGCGTCACCGTCGGCAACCGCGAGGTCGCGGTCACCGAAGAGGAAGCGCTGGTCACGCCGTTTGCGACCTTGCGGCATTTCAGGAAAGACGTCGATCAGGAGCAGCCGCGTGTTCTGTTGATTGCGCCTTTGTCGGGCCACTTCGCCACCTTGTTGCGCGCGACCGTGCGCACTCTGCTCGCAGAGCATGACGTCTATATTACCGACTGGCACAATGCGCGCGACGTGCCGCTGGCCGACGGGCCGTTCAGTTTTGACAGTTACACGTCGCATCTGATCCGGTTTCTGGAAAAGATCGGGCCGGGCGCGCATATGGTGGCGGTGTGCCAGCCTTGCGTCAGCGCTTTGGTGGCGGCGAGCGTGATGGCGATGGGCGATCATCCGGCGCAGCCGCGCTCGATGACCTTGATGGCCGGGCCGATCGACACCCGCGTCAACCCGACCAAGGTCAACGATCTGGCCAAAAGCAAGCCGATGGAGTGGTTCGAGAAGAAGATGATCGCCACCGTGCCGGCGCGCTATGCCGGCGGCGGCCGCAGGGTCTATCCGGGCTTCGTGCAGTTGTCGGCCTTCATGGCGATGAACATGGACCGGCATGTCAAGGCGCACCGCGAGCTCTACGAGAATATCGCCAAGGGCGAGGCCGAAAAGGCGGCGACCACCAAGGCGTTCTACGACGAGTATTTCGCCGTGCTCGATCTGGCGTCCGAGTTTTATCTTGAGACCGTCAAGCTGGTGTTCCAGGATCACGCATTGCCGCTCGGTGAACTCACCTACGAAGGCGTCAAGGTCGAGCCGGCCGCGATCAAGCGCACCATGCTGTTTACGGTCGAAGGCGAGAAGGACGACATCTGCGCCGTCGGGCAGACGCTTGCCGCGCACGATTTGTGCACGTCGCTTCGGCCTTACCGCAAGCGCCATCACATGCAGGCCGGTGTCGGCCATTACGGCGTGTTTTCCGGACGGACCTGGCAAAACCAGATCTATCCGATGGTCAAGAACGTCATCCTGCAGAGCGATTGAGCGGGCCGCGCTAGCGGGCGCCTAGCAGGCGCTGGAACAGCGTGCCGCCGAGATAGCGCCGGAAGATGATAAAATAAAGAATAACGATCGCGAACAGGATGAAGGCCGGACCGCCCTTGAGTTCGAAGCCTTCTTCGGTCGTGCCGCCCGCGAATTGGGCTACGACATAACCGCCGACGATGAAGATAAAGAAGAAATCGAGGATTGCGGCGAAGACCTTACGCGCGGTGGAAACCTGTTTAGGCTGCGTAATGTCCTGTGACATGCGGCACCTTTCTGTGTGTTATTTGGCCTGCGACGGCGCAAGGCGCCTGGCCTAGCAGCCTATTTGACAGTCACGTGGATCATAATCGGTTTCCATTCGCCTTCCGACGGCACGAAGTCGAGTTCATATGACGCGCGATTGGGTGTGGTGTCGAAGTAGCCGCGCAACAGAGCTATGGTCGAAAGTTGGTGACGGGGTAGATCAGGAAGGCGGCATATCGTGGGGGTAGTTGAAGCCTCCACTTCTCCACCGAAGGAGTAATATGCCTTGTCGAATTCTAACGTCGTCAAACTGGTTCAGCCAGGCACCTTCAGCG
>CAMBQQ010000187.1 GCA_945870035.1 Rhizobium sp. Q54
TCGCCTTGATGGCCACGCACTCTTGCCAAAACTTATCCTGGGGGTAAAGTTCACTAACGGGTTGGAGGTCATCGCCAAGGCGAGCGACCTTCAGGACGAAAACGCCGCCTAAAAGATCAGGCCGTCACCAACTTTAGGCGATAGCTCGATGGTCATCGACGACCAGATAGTGCGCATCGGCTCGGCCAATCTCAACAACCGCTCGATGGGTACCGACACCGAATGCGATTTAACCGTCGTTGCCGAAAACGATATCCAGCGCGCCAGCATTCTGGCCATGCGCAACCGCTTGCTGGCCGATCATTGCGGCGTTACCCAGGACGAGGTCACCGCGGCGCTTGAGCGCCACAACGGTTCGCTGATCGCTGTGGCCCGGGCACTGAGCGGTGATGGCCACAGCCTGAAAGACATCGTCGACGAGGTGCCGGCTTCGCCTGAAACATTCGCGTTCATCACCGGCGTCGCCGATCCGGAACGGCCGATCGGCGCCGAGGAGTTCGTCAGCAACATGTTTGGAGGTTTCGTGCCGGTACGCAATTTGTCAACGGTCCTCAAGGTCGTCGCCGCGGGGCTTGTGATCGTCCTGCTCGCCTTGATCTGGCAGTTCGTGCCTCTGGCGCAGCCCGACGCCGTGCGTGGAATGCTCGCCGATCTCCACGGCAGCAGCCTGGCGCCGCTGGTCGTCGTCGGCGTCTTTGTCGTTGCCGGATCGCTGATGTTTCCGGTGACCGTGTTGATCGCCGCCACGGCGGCGGCCTTCGGCCCGTGGCTCGGCTTTGCCTATGCCGGCATCGGCGCGCTGGCGAGCGCGCTGGTCACCTATGGCATCGGCGCGGCGCTCGGAAAACGCACGTTGCGCGATTTGCTCGGGCCGCGCCTGAACCGCGTGCGCCAACGCGTCGCCAAGCGCGGCGTCATCGCGGTTGCCGCGATCCGGCTGGTGCCTGTCGCGCCTTTTACCGTGGTCAATCTGGCGGCGGGCGCCAGTTCGATCCCGGTGTTCGACTATATGGTTGGCACTTTCATCGGCATGCTGCCCGGCATGATCATGATTTTGGCGGTCGGCAATCAGTTCGCCCGCATCATGACGCAGCCGACGGCGCTCGATCTGGCATTGCTTGCCGGCGCGGTGGCCGCCTGGATCGCTCTGTCGATTGGCGTGCAAGTGGTGATGTCGCGCTATGTGGGCCGCGGCCGGTGAGGGCAGACAGAGCGGACAGCGTCCGCATCATGACCTGGAATATTCACGGTACCTTCGGCCGCAATCCGCGTTTCGATCTGGCGCGCGTGGTCAAATTGATCCGCCGCTGGGACCCCGACATTGTCGCGCTTCAGGAGGTCGGTTCACGCCGCGCACTGGCGGGCGGCGCCAATCCGTTTGAATTTCTTGCCACAGCAGTCGGCGTTTACGGCATCGGCGCCAAGTCGCTGACCGGCGCCGCCGGCGATTACGGGCAGATGCTGATCAGCCGCTTTCCGGTGACCTCGCACGAAATTCGCGACATCTCATTCGGCGAACGCGAACCGCGCCGCGCCATTCGTGCCGTCGTCGAGACGCCGCACGGGCCGCTCATTGTCGTCGCCACGCATCTGGGCTTAAGCATTCATGAGCGGCGTCACCAGGCGGCGCTGCTGATCGAACTGGCCAGCGGCGACGCGCCGGCCGTGGTCATCGGCGATCTCAATGACTGGTATTGGCCGGGATCGGTGCGCGCGGTGTTGACGCGTGTGCTCGGACAACGCACCAGCTTCCGCACCTTTCCGGCGAAGTTTCCGCTGCTGCGGCTCGACCGCATTTATTGCCGGCCGCGCGGCGCGCTGCTGCGCAGCTTTGTCGACCGCGAGGCGCGTGCGATCTCCGACCATTTGCCGGTGATCGCCGATCTGCGTTTGCTCTAGGCTGCTGTCCAGGCAGGGTAGGCGGCACGCTGAATAAGCGAAAACCCGGCGCGGGGGAGCGCCGGGTTTTGCTGAACGTCAAATCGGAGCGAACGGTTATTCAGTCGCTTCCTTGATCGAGTCCTTCATGCCGCCAATGGTGTTTTGCACCTTGCCCTTGACCTGATCGGCTTTGCCTTCGGTCTCGAGCTTGCTACCACCGGTCACCTTGCCGGCGACTTCCTTCACTTTGCCCTTGGCCTGATCGTAGCTGCCTTCGATGCGATCTTTGTTCATGGTGTTCCTCTTGTTGCTGTAGGGGATCTCGCAAAGTCAACGTTCGACCTGCGGCTTGAGTTCCGCGCCGCGGCAATGCAGCGCTATTCAGTCGTGACGCCGGTCGTCACGAAAAAACCGCGCCGGCGACTTGTCGTCGGCGCGGTCTGTCAACTTGTCGTGCGTGCGCGTTACTTCACGCTGGTGCTCGGCTGCGCGTTCGGGTCGGCCGGGCTCTGCGCGGGCGTATCGCCGCGACCGGTTGTCGCCGGGGCGGTCGTCGAACCGCTACCCATCGCCTGCGTGCCCTTCGGCTGTGAGCCGCTGGTGTTGAGGCCGCTGGTACCGCTGAGCTTGGCCGCATTCGGATCGGCCGGGCTGACAGAGCCAGCCTGCGTGTTGGTCTTCACGGTGCCGGAGCCCTTGACGGCCGCCGCGCCTGGCGTCTGCATGCCGCTCTGGCCCGTCGCGCCGGTCTGCTTGGTGTCGGTGCCGGCGGCGTTCAGATTAGCGGGCGAGGTCGCGCCGGTCTGGGGCTTGGCGGTATTCTGCGCGCTGGCGACGGACATGCCGGCGACGAGCGCCGCGATGGCGGTCATTGTTGCGAGCGTTTTCATATTGGATAATCCTCCTGGTGAATTGCTTGGTCTTGATGTGTTCGACACACGCGGATCAACCGGTGAATTGGAGCATGGTTCCTGGAACCACATGTTTTGGCTCTGACATAAATGTGAGAGAGGCAAACGGCGCGGAACAAATGTTCCGCACCGTTGCTGCGATGAGTTGAAATTCAGGCGTCGAGAATGGCGACGATCTCGTGCGTCGCCGGATCGAGCACCAGGATCTGATTGCCGACCAGAATGTAATCGTAGCCGCGCCACTCCGGATAGATGGTGACGACTTCGGCGGGCAACGGATAATACCGCACCGTCGACGGGATGCGCGTGCCGACGTGGATCGACACGTCGAGCGACACCGGCTGCACCTTCTGCCGCTTGATCACGGTGGTGATCTTGCTGCGTTGTTCGCTCGACAGCCGCGCCGCGGCGCCAGCGCCCTGGCCGGTGGTCGAAGCGGCGGCCGGCGCGCCGGCCTTGTTGGTCTCGCCGGTCTGGGCGCTTTGGCCGCGGCCGGGCGCAAGCTTGTCGACCGCGCTGCCGGTGGGCGAGGGCGTGGCGGTCGCGCCGGACTTCAAAGGCGGCGCGATCTTTTCCGCCGGTGCGTTCTGCTGCGCCGCGGGAGCAGGCTGCGGCGGTGCCTGATCTTTCGACGGCGCGGGGGCCTGGGCGAGGGCGGCTCCGGCGCCGAACACAAACACGGCGGCGGCAAGAAGCGTGGTTCGTGTCATGACAGTCTCCTGTGCATACCTGTTCCATCCCGGATGATCACATAGACCCTCGTCGCTCTGCTTTTTTCATGGCAAGATCGATCCTGAGGGACATTCGAAGCGGGGTTCGGGCATGTTGATCCAACTTCACAGCCAAGCAACGACGACGCCGAAGGTGCGGGCGGC
>CAMBQQ010000188.1 GCA_945870035.1 Rhizobium sp. Q54
TCGTTACGTGCTGCTTTACAACCAGCAGCTTCCGCAATCAGCCTTGGGCAGCAAGACACCCTTGCAGGCCATGAAGGACTGGCATAGCCTGAAACCGGAGTTGTTCAGAAAACAGCCATATCACCTACCGGGATGTGACACTTAGGCAAGCACCGCCGATTCCTGATGCTTCCGGGATCGGTTATGATGATGCCTTGGCCATTCCCGATGCAGGCGCCGGAGAGACCTCAGGGGCGGCGATTGGTCGCATCGCGGCCGGCGTTCCAGCATTTTTCTGATGTCGGCGGCAAGTTCTCCGATATGGCGCTCGGCAAAGCTCTCTGGTCACGGTTCCGTGTGCTGGCAACGGTTTCATCCCGCCCATGCGTTTAATCTATTGAGAGACCCTCAAGCCGGGAGAACACCATGATGCACAAATTGAAAGTGACCCTTGCCGCCGGCCTGGCCGCGGCCGTGGTCCTGACCTCGATCGGCATTGGCGAGGCGGAAGCCCGCAGCCGCCAAAGCCGTAACAATGCCGCGGCCGCCGCCGCCATGATCGGCATCGTCGGAACGATTGCCGCGATTGCCGTCGCCGACAGCCGCCGCGATCGTTACTATGACAACGGCTACCGCTATCGTGGCCAGCCGTATCGCGGCCGTGTTTACAACGGCCAAGTTTATCGTGGCCGGCCCTATCGCGGCAGCCAAGCGTATCAGGTGCCGCCCCAGTACCGTAACGACCCGGCTGCCTACCCGATCCGCAACGGCTTGATGCCCAACAATCTTCCGGTCGGTGACGACCCGCGCAATCCCGACCCTACCAAGAGGTAGCTGCAGGGACAGGAGTACGCGGAACACTTCGTTAACCGGATTTTCGGCCGGATCGGCTATGGTTCCGCATGGCTGATTCGGTCTCCCGTCTCTATGATGCCGTGATTGCCGTCCGGGGCACGGACCCGGCGAAATCACGGACGGCTCGTCTGCTGCGCTCAGGCCGCGCCAAGGTCGCCAAAAAGCTGGGCGAAGAGGCGGTCGAAGTCGTCATTGACGCCATGCATGGCCAGACCGCGGCCGTGGTCCGAGAAAGCGCAGATCTCCTCTACAACCTTGTTGTCCTCTGGGTTCACGCCGGGATTGCCCCCGACGATGTCTGGGCCGAAATGCAGCGGCGCGAGAAAATGTTCGGAATCGCCGAAAAACTGCCCAAGGATGTGGTACCGGAGGCGCCTCGCCGCAAAGTCGCGCCGAAGGTCGTGTCCAAAGTCGTATCCTTGGAGACGCGGCGCCTGCCTAAGCGCCGCTGAAAGCGGCGCAGATTCTAAAGCGCCGCCGAAAGCGACGAGGCCCCTGAAGCGTCGTTGATCCGTCACAGTTTTCCGCCAAACCCGCCTTCCGACCTGATCCGAATGAGTGCCACATGACCGTTGAGGCCGCCCCGCCGCGCAATTTGTTGCGCCGTCTCTATGACTGGTGCGTCGACGCCGCCCACAAGCCGCATGCCATGTGGACCATGGGAGCGATCTCTTTCGCCGAGAGTTCGTTTTTTCCGGTTCCCCCGGACGTGATGCTGATCCCGATGTCGCTGGCGCGGCCCGAACGCGCCTATGTCATGGCGGCCTGGTGCACGGCGGCGTCGGTGGCCGGCGGTATCGTTGGCTACATGATCGGCTGGCTGCTGTACGATTCGGTTGGCGCCTGGCTGATGCAGCTTTACGGCTATACCGACAAGGTCGAGGGCTTCCGTGCGGCTTACGCCGAATGGGGCGCCTGGATCATCCTGCTCAAGGGCCTGACGCCGATTCCGTACAAGGTCGTGACCATCACGTCGGGCTTTGCCGGCTATAACCTGGCGCTGTTCATTGTTTTTTCGGTCATCGCCCGCGCCGGGCGTTTTTTCCTGATTGCGTTCCTGCTGCACCGCTACGGCGACCAGGCCCGCGTCATGATCGAAAAGCGGCTGGGCCTGTATGTTAGTTTGGGCGCCGCGGTCGTCGTCGTCGGGCTGGTCGCCGCGGTATACTTGATCTGACCGAATCGGCATTCCTCAATTCCGCCACCCGGCGGGACTAGAGGGTGCGGGGGCTCGAGAGGCCTCCCGGCAGACGATTGCCAACAAGGCTACCAGCGATGTCTCACAACGTGGCGACAGGCTTGAAGCGACCCGTGGTCCGTAGCGCGGCCGCTTTTGTCGTGGCTGCAGGCTTGGCTCTGGGCCCCGCCGTTGCGCAGGAGCCACCTGCCAAGCCTGAACCCGGGCTGCTTGAGAGCGTCAGCCGCTGGTTGGACGAGCAGGGCAGTAAGATCGGATCGACATTCAAGGACGCCGGCAAGAAGGTCGAGAGTTTTGGCCGCGAGGCCGGCGTTGCTGCCAAGACGACCGTCGAAGGCGCCAAGGACGCGGCCGGCGCGGTGGCCCGCATTCCGGCGGCGCGCGTCGTCACCGGCCACGAGATGTGCCAGAACGCCCCGAACGGCGCCCCGGACTGCGTCGCCGCGGCGACCGCGATGTGCAAGGCCAAGGGCTTCGAGTCCGGCAAGAGCGCCGATATGACCACCGCCGATGTCTGTCCGGCGCAGGTCTATCTGTCCGGCCGCAGCAGCGGCCCCGGCTGCCGCACCGAAACTTTCGTGTCGCGCGCGCTCTGTCAGTAGCCGCGCTTCGCGCGGCTTGTTTCCATTCGTCGCCTGTGTTTCCGTCCCCGCAAGAAAATAGGGAGCGCGACGCCGATGAATCTTCACGCCAAATTGCGCGAACGCGAGGCCGCCGGCAAACCGGTGACCGTCGGCATCATCGGCGCCGGCAAGTTCGGCACCATGTATCTGTCGCAGGCGCGGCTGACGGCGGGTACGCATGCCGTCGCCGTCGCCGATCTCGATGTCGGCCGCGCGCGCAGCCAGTTGAAAACCGCCGGCTGGCCGGCCGAGCTTTATGCCGCCACCTCGCTGGACGATGCGCACAAGAAGCGCGCGACTTTCGTCACCGCCGACGCCGATGCGATGATTGCCGATCCGCGCATCGAGGTGATCATCGAAGCGACCGGCGTGCCCGGCGCCGGCATTCATCACGCGCTGCGCGCCATCGAACACGGCAAGCACATCGTCATGGTCAACGTGGAAGCCGACGCGGTGGCAGGGCCTCTGCTGGCGCGCAAGGCGAAAGCCGCCGGCGTCGTCTATTCGCTGGCCTGGGGCGACCAGCCGGCGTTGATCTGCGAACAGGTCGATTGGGCGCGCGCCGCCGGCTTCAAGGTGATCTCGGCCGGCAAGGGCACGCGTTACGAACCGCATTATCACAAGGGCACCTCGAACAATAGCGTTTTTGCTGCGTGATCGTTAGCCCGCGCGGATCGGCGGGCAATTGGCAGATGATCTGACGCCGGTGCGGCTCCGCCGTATGCACCCGGCGTCCTGTTGAGGGTGGCACAAGCTGCCTTTTCCCTCAT
>CAMBQQ010000189.1 GCA_945870035.1 Rhizobium sp. Q54
ACAGGATCGAGAATATGTTCGGCAGGCTCAAAGACTGGCGACGTATCCATACCCGTTACGACCGATGCGCCCACACCTTCATGTCAGCAATCTGCATTGCTGCAGTCGTCATCTTCTGGCTGTGATCAATGAGTCCTGACCCTAGGTTCTAACGGTGATGTCGAGCAAGCAATAATACTGTGCGTTCCATCACGGCGCTGGCGGGAGACCGCGGCGCGGACGGCCACGAAAAGCAGGCGACGGCGGATGTACCCGCGCCCCTCCTTCGTGGTCGTTATCGTTTCTACTCTTCCGCAGGCCGCGCCCACGCCGCTTTGGCGCCAAGGCCCGCGACCGCCGCCAAAAGCAGCGACACCAGCACGTCGTAACCGGCAAGCGAAATGCCGAACAGCGTCCATGGCGCCTCGTCGCAACGCACGACGCGGATGCTCTGCAATTTCTGCAGCATGCCGCCGGCCGAACCGAGCGAATTTAACGCACCCGAGCAATCGGCCGGACCGGCCCAGAATTTCCATTCGACGCCGGCGTGGTACGCCGACAGGCCGGTGTTCCACAGCATCAGCGCTGCGATCACGAGAAAGCCCAGCAGCAGCACCTTGCGCGCGGCGCCGTGCGTCGCGCCGAGCCAGAGCAGCGCGGCGAGCGGTACGCTGACGTAAAACGCCATGCGCTGGTCCAGGCACAACGGGCACGGCGGATAGCCCAGCCCATATTCGAAAAAGAAAAAGCCGCCCATCGTCGCCAGACCGACGGCGAAAACCACCGCGGCCGCGGAAACCACCGGGTCCTTGCGCAGCAAGGTCACAAAGTCGGCCATGATCCTGGAATCCCTTACCCGCCGCCAATCAATCGGCTCATTGGGGCGCCGGAAAGGCAGCCCGGCGAGCAGCCATCACAAACGTGTAAGGATGGTGCCCCTGGCCGGACTCGAACCAGCACACCTTGCGGTACCTGATTTTGAGTCAGGCGCGTCTACCAATTCCGCCACAGGGGCAATGTGGCCGGCGCGAGGGGCGCCGGCGGCGGGATAATAGCGGCGCAAAACCTGCGGTCAACGGCAAGGGCCAGGTTGTTTTTTGATGTGACGAGATGCTTTCGGCCCTTTGAGCATTAGGTATGGTCGGTCTGCCCTTGAAAGAACGGCCAAAGGAGCCCGGCATGAACGAAGATGTCCTCAACACCTCGCTGCGCAAATTCCTCAAAACGGTCGGCGTCACCTCGCAGCGCGAGATCGAGACGGCGATCCGCGATGCGGTCGCGTCCGGCAAGATCAAGGGCAACGAAGCGCTCAAGGCGCGCATGGTGCTGACCATCGATGCGGTCGGCCTCAATCACGCCATCGACAGCACGATCGAGCTGGAATAGACGCCGCACAGCCTGCAAATGAGGCATTATTGGTCATTTCCGAAACTTCTGCCGTCCTCAGGACTTAACGTCTGTGCGACTTATAAAAACAGGAGTGCCGGAATGAAAAGAGTCCTGACATTGGCCGCAGCCGCGGTTGTGGCCTCGATGGCGTTTGCCTCTGTGCCCGCGCAAGCCCGGATGTACAATCCGGCTTTGAGCGAAATTGCGCCCGCCAGCGCTCTTGCGCAAGACGTCCATTATCGCAGCTATCGTCATAGCCACCGGTACAATCGGCATAACCAGCGCTGGCGCCACCAGCGTCAGCGTTATCGCCATTGCTATAACCAGCGCATCCGCGTCCACGTCCCCGGCGGCCGCGTTGTCTTCCGCACCAAGCGAAATTGCGGCTGGCGCTATCGCTAGAGACTGATCATCTACAGGGAGGACAGCGGCAACGCTGCCCTCCTTGAGCTTTTTGCGGCGCACAAAGCTCCGCAACATTTTGCTGTCTTTTAGCGAAACTTCGCGCGCCCTGAAGAATTATGGTCCTGACCCTTGAGGACAGGAGGCGTGAAGATGATGCGCACATTTATTCTCGGCGCTCTCGCGGCAACAGCAATCGGTTTCGCTGCGCCGGCGCAGGCCGGCATGGCCAATCCCGGACTGGGGGCGGCAGCGTCCGTCAATGTCGAACAGGCGCAATATTACAGCCATCGTCGGCATCGCCACCGCCACTGGCGGGCACCGTACTGGCGTGGCTATGCCTATTATCCACGCCGTTGCTGGACCGAGCGCGTGATCCGCTGGGACGGCCGCATTCGCTATGTGCGCCGCTGCCGATAGCGGCACCGGATAAGGGCGGCGCATCGCGCCGCCCTTTGTCTTTGACTACGCTATGACGCGGCGGTGGCGGCGTTCGGACGGCCGAACGCCGCTTCCATTTCACGCCGCACCTTCACGGCAATGTCGGTGGCGTCGTATTCGACATCGGACCACTTCAGCGCCTGACCCTCCACGACATCGTTCTTGAGCTTCACGTCATGCGCCAGGCCGAGCGGCAACAGGCCGCGCGAGAGCGACACATCGGCCGGCGTCTGCTTGCCCCAAACGCAAAAGCCACCCTCGCCATCCAGCATCGTGCCAGCCTTGAGCGGCGTTTTCGCGGTCGCCACAACATCGGAGCGGAAGCCGGTCGGCGCGCCGGTCGGCTCGTGCCGCAGCGCGCAGCTTGCGACCGAAATGCCAAGCTCCAATCCGATCATGTGAATCGGCCGGTACAAAGCGGCGTATTTGCCGCTCTTGTCCGGCAGCATGGCGTATTCCTTGAAGCAGCGCCGCGCATAGTCGGTGTCGCCCTCGAACACGACATAGGTGCCGAGCGCGAGATGATGCGGCACGTCGGTGCCGTCGCGGTAGACCGACGACGTCACTTCGGTGACGCCTTCCTTCTCCAGCGTGCCGCCTTCCGACTTTGGCTTGCAGATATCGGCCAGTTCAAAGCGCGTCGCCGGCGGAAAATGCAGGCCGTCGCTCTGCGGCATAAGACCGGTGGCGTTGCACACCGCGGTCATTTCGATGCCGGACTTGGTGCCGTCGACGAACGAATTGAACATCTTCGGATTGATGGAGTTGCGGTCGCTGATGGCGAGATATTTGTCGAGAATGTCCCAGACATTGTCGGGATTCGACTTGTGGGCACCTCGAAAAATAGCATGCCCCTCGGCCCCGTGCGAGTCTGCTGCCCTGACGGCATGATTCTAGGAGACTGACGATGGGGCAGCTCGGATTTTTCGATGCGGATAATCGGCTGGCGGCACTATCGGCGAAAGGCGATCCG